>JAOAFQ010000004.1 GCA_026416195.1 Candidatus Aminicenantota bacterium
CTTTATTTCAGACCTCATTGCTTCTAAAGATAAACCAATTTTAACTGAGCCCCAGCGAATTGGCGATCCAGGAGCAAAAATGGGAATTTCAATTTCCCTTATTTTCATCTTTTTTCCATTAACCTCAAATAGAGCTGGCCGATAAACAACCGTATTCTCCTCTATTTGTTCAGGTAGATAGGAACAGCAGATTATCTCCTCTTTATCTTCGACGGAATCAGTAGCGACAAAAAGATTGCTATAACGATCAAAAAAAACAACATAGAGAATATTAGGATCGTGAAGGGAACTCAAGTTACGGCGGACGGTTTCTCTATCCCACCAAATAAGGGCATTGAGATTTAAGTTGGCAATATTTTGAGCTAATAAATAACCCTCTCGTCGGGATCGTTCGTCGATGGTGCGAACCTCCTGACGTTGAAAGAAAAATATGATCATCCCCACTGTGATCATAAGCAAAGCCGCTACCCAAATCATAAAGCGAGCAAAAAGAGAGGAACTTACTTTAGGCAACCAACTAAGACTCATTTCTTTTCTTGCTTCCAAACAACTGACATATCCAAAAAGGAAAAACCAAGGGTTGGGACTTTAATCCCCTGAACATAACGCTGAACAGCTAAACGTTGATTCAGGAGAAAAAGGGGAATAACTGGCAAATCTTCAAGCAGTTTGGTCTCAATCTCTCGAAATATTTCAATTCTTTTGCCCCAACTTTTTTCTGCTTCTGACATGGCTAAAAGATTTTCGATAGTTTCGTTCTCGTAGTGAAAAATCATTCGATTAATATCTGAATTCAAGCTGAAGAGAGGCCGGATGATATTCTCAGGGTCAGGGAAATCGATTTTCCAAGAAAAAAGAATGAGATAAGGACTTTTAACAGTCCTAATATTTTTCAGAGAATTGATCAATCGAAGACGGAGATTGAAACCAATCTCGATCAGCTGCTCTTTTAGCCGCTGATAAATTCTTTCGCCTCGCCATCGATCACTTTTAAGAACACAAAAGTCAATAAGAGAAAAACTTTCGGTCGGGAAATAGCCTGCCTTAAATAAAAGAGAGCGAGCTTCTCCAATATTTCTTTCTTTCCTCGTTTCAATAGGGAAGAAACCAGGAAGGCGGGGATGGATAATGTTGTTGAGAACTTGAGGCATTGATTCGAAAGTAAAGTAGGAACGAGCAAGATCGCTCTTATCTATGGCTAGATTAATTGCTTTTCGAACTAAAGGATGATTGAAAGGGGGGCGATCGCAACTAAACCCAAGATAAATAAGCTTGAAGGAATCACTTTCGAGAACCTGACATTCGGTTCGAGAAAGAGAAGGCGAATAATAGGGAATCACGTCAATTTCTTGATCAATAAATTGGTCAAGAGTAAAAGTCGAGCTAAACTCGATAGCTTCAAGAAAGGGCTTCGGACCATAATAGTTTTCATTTCTTTCGAGTTTGACTCCAATTATTCTTAATTTTGGATCACGTAACCAATAAGCAAATTTAAATGGACCAGTGCCCGAAGGTTTATAAAAAAATTCTTTTCCCTGAGATTCGAGAAGATCATGGGGAAGAATTTTACAAAATGGAGCGGCTAAGATTGAAAGAAGAGAGAGATGAGGTTGGTCTAGAGTAATTTCAAAAGTATAATTATTTTGAACGACAAAACCCTTAACTTCGTTGGCTTTGCCTTCAAAAAATTCTTTGGCTCCATTTATTTTAAAGATAAAATATTGATAAAAAGGACTAGTTCCGGGTTGAAGGAGCCTCTCGAGAGAAACCTTAACATCTTTAGCAGTTAAAAGACGACCATGATGAAAATGAATCCCCTTTTTTAAATAAAAAATATATCTAGTGCCATCAGGCGAAACGATCCAATAATCAGCCAGCTGGGGCACAATTTGCAGATTAGAATCAAATTTTACCAGACCCTCAAAGATTTGGTCGGTTATAACAACTTCACACTCCGGAGATGCAGGATCAAGCAAAGGCATCAGCCCTGAATTGAAAGTTCTAACCCTCAAGGTCCCTCCAAGTTGATTTTTTCCTTGTTGGCCATTAAGACTAATCGACCAGAAAATAATTAAAAAAACAATGGAAAAAATAATTGTCCACTCTTTTTTTAACTTTAGAGACATTAGGGCATCTTTTTTTAATATAGAAGAGAAAATCATTCTTTGCAACCAATTTCCGGGCAACTTTAGGGCTATAGGTTAATGAACTGGGAACTCCCCTTTGCTTCTGCTAAAATAAGCTTTCAATAACTGAGGTAAAAATGGAAGCGCTTATCTTTGATATGGATGGTCTAATGGTTGACACTGAAACTCTTTATTTTGAAGCTGAAAAGAACCTAGCTCGTCGTTTTGGGCGGGAAGTAAAAGAAGAAACCTTAGCTCGGATGATGGGCCGGAAACCCTTGGAAAGCTTGGTTATTTTCGCTCAAGAACTCAATCTCGACGTTAAGCCTGAGGACCTGCTCGAAATGCGAACTGCAATTATGAAAAGAAGTCTTCTTCGTAATCTGAGGCCTATGCCTGGTCTTTACACCATTGTTAATATTTTCTCCGGTCGGCTAAAATTAGCTATTGCTACTGGCGCCCAGCAAGAATTCCTTGATTTGATTGTCGATAGTCTCGGCCTTAGATCAAAATTCGATGTTCTTCAGGCAAGTGACGAAATTAAAGAAGGAAAACCCCAGCCTGAAATCTATTTAGTTACTTGTCAAAAGCTCGGCCTCAAACCTCAAGATTGTCTTGTTCTAGAAGATTCGGCTAATGGAGTTTTGGCCGCCAGAAGGGCTGGCTGTTATGTTATAGCTGTTCCCTCTCCCCAAGCTAAAGGTCAGGATTTTAGTTCAGCTCACGCCATTGCCTCTGATCTTTTTGCCGCTATTCCAATCATCGAAAAGCTGCTTCTTTCTGCAAACACTGGGCCACTTTGATGACTTCATTAAAAACCCTCATTAAGTTACCTCCCCAGATTTTGGCCAAATCCTTTTCTTTATAGCCCCGTCGGAGTAACTCTACGGTAACATTGAACATCTCACTAACATCATTACAACCTTCCACTCCTCCACCTCCATCAAAATCAGTTCCTATACCAACATAATCAATGCCGGCAATCTTGATAACATGCTCAATATGATCAGCCACATCTTTTACCGTAGCAATTTCCTGAGGAAAACGCCGCCTAATCTCATTAAGTTCTTCTAGAGCTTTTTGGCGAAGGACTTCATCCTGGATCGCCCTGATATTACCTCCATATTTGGCTTCCAAATCTTTAATTGCCTTGTCTCTTTCTGGATTTGGCTTGGGTTGGCGAAGATAACTACTGAGAAAACAGATTTGAATGACCCCACCTTTCTTGGCTAAAGCCTTAATCATCTCATCGGAAAGATTACGAGGATTGGGACATAAAGCTCGACACGAGGAATGGCTGGCAATGACTGGCGCCTCTGAGACTTGGATTACATCCCAGAAAGACTGGTCTGAAATATGAGAAACATCAACCATGATGCCGAGACGATTGCAGGCTTTAATTACCTGTCGCCCAAATTCACTGAGGCCTTTATCTTCTGGATTCAGACGATCAGTAGCTGAATCACAGATATCATTATCTTGAGAATGACAAAGCGTAAGATAACGAATTCCAAGTCGGTAATACTCTTCAAGACGTGAAAGATCACGACCTATGGGATAACCATTTTCCAGACCCAAAAAGGCAATCAACTTGCCTTCTTTTTTTAATTGGTAAGCATCTTGAGGTGTAAGAGCAAGCCCAATCAGGTTGGAATAATCTTTCACCATTTTATGGACAACTTGGATGAGTTGGCTTGCCCTTTCTCTGGCCTTCGCATAACCCTCATCAGTAAGTGGCCCTTGGCCAACAAAAACACTAAAAAAGAGAGCATCAAGTCCGCCCTCTCTCATTCGGGGAAGATCAATTTTACCACTTTCTTTTTGTCCTGGTTCATGGCGTTGACCAATATCCCAACCCGGACGTAACATCATCATCGGAGTATCACAGTGGCAATCAACCGTCAAAATTCTCTGATGAATTTGCCGAGCTTTAGCTATTAATTGATTCTCCTTTAAATTGACCCGACAAGCTATCCCTATTGAGTTGACAAAAAGGAAAATAACCAAGAAACCAAAAATAAAATCATGCCTTCCCAAGATAGGAAAAACTCTTTGCCAATCGCTTCTTTTAATTTTCCAGAATCTCATTGTCTTCACCTTGGGGGGATATTTTCTCAATCTTCATGGCCAAAGAGACTCAATTGGTGGATTGGAGCAACAGCTTCAATATTTCCCATCCATTCTAAATTCAGAGGTATCGAGCCAAAAGCCATTATTCTGAAGAGAATCTAATTGGGCTTGCAACAAGTCATAATGAAATCTTTCCTCATTAACAATTCTTTCAAAAATCTCTTTAGTTCTTTCTTCAGAACAAGCAGACACACCTTGTTGGAAATGGTCAATAGCTTTCCTTTCCAACTCAAGGCCGATAGAAAGAGCTTCGAGATCGCTCTTGCCACTCGCTCCTTTCATCCGGCTAACTAGGCTTTCAATCACCTCCGAGTTTTCCTTTAAATCTTCAGAGGAAATCTCTTTTCGCCAATCTTCGTTCCCTATGATCTCGGTAAAAAGATGGGCAAAAGTTTCCAAATGCCTCACTTCTTCTTTGGCAAGATGTTCAAACATCTTGCGGCCAAGGTTATTTTGGGTTAATTCGGCCGCTTTAAGAAAAAATTCTTTGCCTCGAATTTCGAGTTTAAGAGCCTCTTTTAACAGCCATTTAAGATTAGGATCATTTAATTTGGTCATCACTTAACCTCCAAAAAACATTAGCAAAGTATTATACATTATGAAGATCGAACTCTCCAGTCGTTACTTAAAAAAAATTTTGGTTTTAGAAGTAAAAGCTGATAATTTAAATGAATTTTTTTTAGCTTCTTTAGTCCTTACAAATTCTAGCCAAAAAAGCAAAGCTGAAGTTTCGTCAAATTATGATTTTATTTTATTCTTTTATTAAAAGATAATAGGCTCGGGTTTCATCTAGTTTGCGCTCGAGAAGGAAATCAACCAGGCTATAACCTTGCTTGAATAAGGACAAAAACAGCTCCCTTGTCTTCAAACGCCAATCAAGAGGAATACGACGAATTTCTGATGAAGCCACATCAGTGGCTCTAAGCATTGAATAAAAATCGACTGGAATTCTAACTAAAATCGGACTAACCTTAGGCGAAGGATTTATTTCCTTGATTACTTCTAAACGGATGGAACCATCCTTCCCTTCAACTTCAACCAAATCAACCTGATTAACTATTCTTTCTGATTTAATTATGTCTTCCTTTAAGTCTAATTTTTTTGGAAGGCGGGTAATATCCCACCCCATAAAAAACCGATCACTTGGAATATCTAAACGATTCAGACGACCACCATATTCTCCATAAGGAGCAATCCGGTACTCAAGAACTTTCATCCCAAAATAATGAACATTGCGATAGGCATTCACGGCTGTCAAAGGATCATAAGTACAAACAATAAAGTCGAGGCCAAACCAGTCCCTAACTATGTCGCGCTGGAATTCCTTGATAGCAATTCCCAGTCCATAGCCTTGCCATTCCTCTTTAACTCCGAGAAATTGAGCATAAAACCAGAGATTAGTCTGGTCTCGAAAGGCAATGGCCTTATTTTTAACGCCCACAAAGCCATAAGCAAAACCAACTAAATGGTGTTTATCCTTGAGCCAGCCTAAGCCTGGTTCTTCATGATAGGCGGCAATAAATAAAGAACCGCCCTCATGTAAGAAATTTTCACAAAGCAGATTTCTTGTTCCAGCTAAATGGTCTTCAGGAAAAGCCCAGATTTCTTCTCTAAGATCTTCATATTTCCGATAATCTTCAGGATCATTTGAATCTTCAATGGTTAAAAGAAACTTTAAACCCTTCGATTCAAATATTCTCTGAGGTTCCAAAAGACTCATGACTTACCTCAGTTATAGTTAAATTGCCTTTTGTTGATATTTTATTATAAGTTTTAATTCTTAAAAAAGAGTAATTAAAGGAGGCGAAGTGAAAAATATAAAAAAGAGGGGCTGGTTAAAGAATTTGATCTGGTTCGTTCTTTTTAGCTTTTTCATTATCTGGCCAGAACTTTTAGCCCAAGTAGACAAGCCATTGATTTTAAGGGCTTCAGGGGAAATACCAGAAGGTTTAAGTCGGCTGGCTAGGGCTGGCGATATTCTTCTTGAAGGTCCAGCCCTAAAAATTCTTTTTGGAGGTAGCCCTAAGACCATTATGACTCATTCAAGATATGCCGGAGGTGACGCTAAAGGAACCATCATAGGTATTGCTCCCCCTGAAGGTGAAGCTAATGGCGAAGTCCATATTGGCAGTCCAACTGTCCGTTTTGAAAACAGAACTATCTATCTTCCCTATACGGAATTCAAATATCCTCAAAAAATAGAGCCAAATCGGACCGCTCTCCAGGCCCTAGCCAATTATGTTTTGCCTGACGGGAAAAAACTCTCTGTTAGAACTACTTATACCGTTAACTTAGCAGAAGGTAAAGTTGAAATTAGTTCTGTCGTCACTAATTCTGGCGAACAAACCTGGACTGAGCTTGGCTATTCTCTCCTTTTTGATGCCATGCATAATTACTCTTTTAATCCCTTTCATAATATCTACCACCGAAATCTCAATTTTCGTTTCTATCAAAAAAAGCGACATTTTTTGGCTTGGATAAATCTCAATCCTGTCCCCGCAGCTGATTCTGTTCTGCCCGATAAATTGGCGCCAGGACAGAGCTTTACGGTTAACTATATCTTATTAACTGATACGCAGCCTTGGCGTCTTCTGGAAAAAATTTATGCTATATTGAAAGTCCCTGTTTTTCCGGCAAAAATAAGCATGCCTGCAGACGGAACCAGGTGGAAGGAAATCGTCATCACTCATATTCTAAGTGGCGCCACTTTTTACCGAGCCATTTATAGTGATGAGGCCACCTCAGCCGATATTCTTCTGCCTGAAGGCTTTTATCGGGTCCGAGGTCACTTTTTTCCGGCCGTGGTTGAAACTTTCCTTGCGGTAGAAAAAGGGAAAGAAAACCGAGCCCGCCTCCGTTTGCCTTTGTTCGGCAAGATTAGCTTGCGAGTCCAGGATAGCCAAGGAAACTATGTGCCTGGTAAGGTTTCTTTCATTGGTCTCCAGCCAACTCGAACTCCCTATTTTCGTCCAGAAAATCCAGTCGAAACTGGTCGTAGCTTTGAAAGCTTTAAAAATTCTTGTTTTCCTCCTGCTGAGGGTTTAGACCTTACGCTGCCTGTAGGAACATATTTAATAACGGCCTCACGGGGACCTGAATATAGCATTGATCAAAAAGTTATTGAAGTTATAGCTGACGCTCCCCTAAACTTAACTTTCTGCCTTAACCGAGTAGTAGACAAACCTGGCTTAATTAGTCTTGATCCCCATATTCATACCATCCATTCTGATGGCACTGTTAGCATAAGCAACCGATTAATTTCTTTGATTGCTGAGGGGGTAGAAACAGCTATCGCTACCGATCATAATATTGTCACTGATTATTTCCAGGACCTTAAAAGACTAGGGCTTGAAAAGGAAATCTCTATTTTACTAGGGACAGAAGTAACTGTTCAGGACATGGTTCATTTTAATCTTTATCCTTTAAATTATATAGAAAAAGATGAAAGAAAAGGAGCCATTGAACCGACAGCAGAGAAAGTAAGCGAGCTTTTGGCGGCTGCTCGCGCCAAAAATCCTTCAGCCCTTATCCAAATCAATCATCCGCGAGCTGGAACTTTGGGTTACTTTAACAACTATCAACTTGATCTTGTCTCTGCAGCCTATGTTAGGGAAACCTTTGATTTAGGTTTTGATCTAATAGAAGTTCTAAATGGAGCTTTACCCCTCTCCTCTAATTCAATCGCCTTGAAAGACTGGCTTCATCTAATCAATCGAGGTTACTATTATCCTTTGATTGGCTCTTCCGATTCTCACACCATTGATGGAGGCGAGCCAGGCTATGCTCGGACCTACGTTTTTTATGACAAGCCAAAAACTGAGCCTATTGATTTCAAGGCAATTTTGTCAGCCCTTAAAGCTGGAAGGGCCTTCACCAGCACTGGCCCATTGATCGATTTCAGAATCAATGAGGCCACTTTAGGTGAGACCCTTTCAATCAAACCAGGTCCAGTTAATTTTAAAATTAAAGTTTGGGGAGCTCCCTGGATTGAGATCGATGAAGTCAGGTTATTTTTTAATGGGTCGACTCGTTTAATTCTTCCGGTAAAGGAAAAAACCAAAGAACTTATTAAAATAGAAGAAAACATTGTTCTTGAGATCAAGGAAGACACGGCCGTGGTTGCCGAAGTTATTGGTAAAAAAAGCCTTTTTCCCATCCTTCAGCAACCTTCTGATTCGGGCGAATTAAAAGACGCCGCTCTGCCTTATGCAATTACTAATCCAATATTTATCGACACCAATGGCAACAATCATTACGACCATCCTTGGCCAGCAAAAATTGAGAAGGTAAAAGCTAAGCCAAACCGAGGTCGGATAATAAGCCGCTAAAGCCAAGGGAGCTAAAAAAAATGAAATCAAATAAAGCAAAAGAAGGCCTAGATCCTCGAAGTTTTACGAGTCTGCCTAATCTAATCACTTTATTCCGGCTGTCAGCTTCACTTACTTTTTTCACTTTAGCCGCTCTTAAATCCAGTCCTGACCTGAATTTTATTGGCCTCGGCCTCCATTGGGCAGGAGATGTTATGGATGGATTTTTAGCTCGGAAAACGAAACAAGAAACTATTTTGGGAGCAGAAATCGATATTATCGCTGACAGAATTGAATCAATTTTCTTCTATCTTAATTTTCTCAACTTCAATCCTCATCTTTTTTTGCCTATAATTATTTATCTCATCGATTTTGCCTTTGTCGATTTTTATCTTAGTTACCAATTCATTAAATACCCAATTATTTCGCCCAATTATTTTTATTTAGTAGACCAACGGGTCTACCGATATAATTTCAGTCCTCTGGCTAAGTTCTGTAACTCGACGGTTGTAGCTCTTTTGCTTATCTTTGTTCCCCAATGGTCAATTCTAGCCGTTCTTTTCGCTAGCGGTCTAATAATTTTAAAGCTTCGATCTATTTTCTGGCTAAGAGAAAAAACCTGACTTGCCTTTAATCCTTTCCTCGGGCTATTATGAAGAGGAAAAACGATGAGTCGATTAAAAAGAGACTTATCCCTTCTTTGGAGAGGCATTAAAAATTATTTGACCGATCGCCCTCTTTGCGTCTCCTTTGAAGTCACCTATGCCTGTAACGCCCGCTGCCAACATTGTCATCTTGGTGGCCCTGTGGCTAATGAAAAAAGAGCTTCGGCTCAAGAATTCGGCCGAATAAGCGATTGGCTGAAACCAGTCGGCGCCCAGATTTCAGGAGGGGAACCTTTGCTTAGATCTGATCTCGAAGAGATAATTCGAGCTATCCATCGGCCCCAAAAGCCTCCTTTTATTATTGTAACTACCAACGGGGCTCTTCTTAATAGGAAAAGATATGAAAGTTTGCGCCAAGCAGGCGTCGATGAATTCTCTCTTTCCCTTGATTATCCTGATGAAAGACATGATACTTTCCGAGGAATTCCTGGTCTTTTCCGCAAAATCGAAAGCCTGGTTAAAGAATTAGCGCCCCTTGATGAAAAAGCTATTACCCTTTCTTGTGTTATCCAAAATGATAATTTTCCCGACCTTGTTCGATTAGCTGAACTCGCTCGGCGATGGGGAGTAAGAATAAACTTTAGTACTTACACCTGGATGAGAACTCACAACCGCCAATTTATGATCTCCCCAGACAATCTAAAGCTATTTAAAAATGTCCTCAATCAGCTTCTTGAATTTAAGAAAAAATATGGGACAATTTACACCTCTGATTATGTTTTTCGTTTAATGCCTATATATTTCGAAAAGGGAGAAATTGGTCACTGCCGCGCTGGGCAACGCTTCTTTATCGTCAATCCTGATGGTCGGCTTTCCCCTTGTGGCCTAATTTTAAAATATTATTCGAGTCTTGACGAATTGAAGGCTTTTCGACAGACCAACTCTTGTGGCTATTGTTATACTAGTATAAGGGCGGGGACAGAAAGACCTCCCAAATATCTCCTTCTCGATAACATCCGCCTTTTCCGGAAAAAAAAAAGAAAATAGATGTCTCCTCTGAATCAAGAAGAAAAAACTCACTATCTGGCTGAACCTGCTCCAGAGAAAACAAGGCAAGAGTTTCCCGCTTTTTGGCGAACAGTTATCTTTATAGCAGAAATCATTTTTGTCATCGGCCTTTTTGTCTGGTGGTTTTCAAGCCCTTCAGCTCGTTTAAGTCGGAGTCTTTTGGTTCTCTTCCTTTATTGTTTTCCGGCTGAATTTATTATTGCGGCTGTGCCCCATGAACCCTTAATTCTTTATTTCGCTAAATTTTATTCCCCCTTTATAGTAGCTTTAGTTTCAGCTGCGGGAACAGTAATGGCAGAAATAATTAATTATACTTCCTTTAATTATGTAGCCGATCTCAGATCATTTAAAAAAATGCGGGAGGGAAAATTTATCAAGAAAACCGTAGCTCTTTTTTATCGGGCTCCCTTTCTCGCTCTCTTGGTGGCTGGCTTTTCCCCTATTCCTTTTTATCCCTTTCGCTTTTTGGTTGTTTTAGCTCGCTATCCCTTAAAAAAGTATCTACTTGCGGTCTTTCTTTCCCGAACCCCCCGTTTTTTCTTTTTAGCCCTTTTCGGTAAACTTCTCAGAATTCCGGATTCTTTAATTGCTCTTTTATTTCTGTTTCTAATTCTGGCCGGTCTCTTTCCGCCCCTTCTTCACCGCCTTAGCCAAAACAAAAGAAAAAAATCGTAAGAGAACAAAAAAAATAAACCTTGCTTCCGGTATAATCATCAGAAGAAGGAAAAAAGAAAAGAGTAAAAAGAAAAAAAGAGAAAAGCCATGAAAAGGGATTACTCTTTTGATCATCTTGAACCAATGGCTATAATTGTTAATCCATTATCAGCTTCTGGCAAATGGGAACGACGAAAGAAAGCTCGCCGCTTAATTGAAAAAACTTTTAAGGGAAAAATCCATTTAGCTAGCGGAGGAAAGGAAGCGACCATCAATCTGGTTAAAAAAATAGCTCCTGGCTTAAAAACCCTTGTGGCTGTCGGCGGGGATGGAACAATTGCTGATGTTCTTGAGGGCTTAAAAAGAGCGGGTTGCCTAAAGCAAATTCTTTTTGGCATTATTCCTTTCGGAAGTGGCAATGCTTTCCGCAAGACCTTTGGCATTCCTAAAAACATTTTGAAAGCCATTGAACTTCTCCAATACGGCCACCATCGCTTAATTGATTTAATTAGTTTTGAAGACAAAATTGCTGGTTTTATTAGCGTTGGAGCGACGGCTTGGGTCACCGAAGAAAAATTGAAAATATCTTTACCCGGTTTCTGGGGACACGTTTGGGCTGGTCGAAAAATTCTCAGCTTGAAACCCAAGTTTTGGCAATTAATATTGGTTGAGGTACTCGATAGTCAGGGGAAAATCCTGCCTTCCCTTGAATTGGAAGCTCCAGTTCTTGATATCGTTATTGCTAAAACCAATTATTTTGGCTATAGCTGGCGCATTTCTCCTTTCGCTGATCCAGAAGATGGCTGGTTAGACATTACTCTCTTTGAAATGAGTGGCTATCGCTATATTCTTTCTTTGCCCTCTATTTACTTTGGTTGGAAACAAAAAAAACTTCATCATTTTAAGGCTCGCCGGCTTACTATAACAGGCGAAAAATTTCCCATTCAATACAATGGCGAATTTTTAGGTTGGCGAAAAAACATAACCTTTGAAATTCTTCCCCATGCCCTAAAAATTATTTGTCCTCAAACCAATAAATAAATTTTAAGAATTTTCGATTCCCCTCATTTGGAAATTATTCATAAGCTTATCTTTTTTATCTTGAACAAATCGAATCTTGAATTGAAAATTATTAAATCATCTTTAAAATAAAGAAAGACATTTAAGACACCGCTTAAATTATGAAAGATAAGTCGAAAAGGAGGGAAAAATGGATTTTCAAAAAAAATCCATTATCTTTGCGGGTTTTGTCTTTGTTAGTCTTTTCTTTCTTTTTTCCTTAACTTTTCTTTGGGCCGCCCAAGCTAAACCTAAATTTACCATCGAGCAGATTTTGAGTTATCCCTTTTGTTATAGTCTCGTCTCGGCCAAGAAAGCGGATCGGATCGCCTGGGTTGAGGTTCAAAAGGGCAAAAGGAACCTTTTTACGGCGGCTGCACCTGATTTTAAACCCCAAAGACTTACTAACTACTCCCAAGATGATGGTATAGATTTAATGAGTCCGGCTATTAGTGACGATGGCTCGATCATTGTCTATGTCCGAGGACATAATCCTAACCGGCAGGGTTGGGTAGCTAATCCGGCCTCCTATCCAGAAGGGGTTGAGCAAGCAATTTGGGCGGTAAGATCAACGGGGGGAAAACCTTTCAGGATAGCGGCTGGCTCAAATCCTGTCCTTTCGCCTGATGGCCAAATGGTTCTTTGGGTCAAAGACGGTCAAATCTATGGGGTCGCCCTTGGTCCTATTGAGAAAAAAGGCGGTAATTCACCTGAAGAAGATGCTCAACTCAAACCTCTTTTTCGGACCCAAGGAACCAATAGCAACCCCGTTTGGTCGCCCGATAGTAAAAAGATTGCTTTTGTCAGTGATCGAGAAGATCATAGTTTTATTGGAGTCTTTGATTTAACCACAAAAAAGATTATTTATTTATCTCCCTCGGTCGATCGTGATACAAGTCCAACCTGGTCACCTGATGGCCAAAAAATCGCTTTCATTCGTCGGCCAGGATATTCCTTTAGTCAAATAATAGCGGCTGACCAGGCCAGAGCCACTACGGCCCGAACTCCTGGTTTCGTTATGATTCCGCCAACGATGGCCACCCCACCCGGAGAGCGCCGCCCAACTGACCAACCAGCTCAAACGGCTTCAGGCCCTGGATTTGTCGAAGCCAAATTTGCTGATGGCCGAACTTTGACTTTCTGGGTAGCTGACCTATCTCTCGGAACCGCTCAGAAGGTCTGGCATGAACCATTAGATGACCCATCTTTTCGAGCCATAAGAAATATTGTTTGGGCTGGAAAAAGCCTCGTTTTTCAAGTTGAAAGAAATAATTGGCGCCATTACTATTCAGTTCCTGTTTTTGGTGATGTTGATGCCCAACCGGTTAATTTAACCCCAGGCGAAGGCGAGACTGAATTCGTTGCTTTTTCCTCCGATGGCGAGTGGCTTTATTATAGTACTAATGTTGGGGATATTGATCGCCGCCATCTATGGAAAACACCAACGGCTGGTGGAAAACCCATTCAATTAACTTCAGGCGAAGGAATTGAAACTGAGCCTGTGCCTTTAGGTTCAAACAAATTGGTGGCAACTTTTTACTCTGATGCCCGGAGACCGCGTTCAGTCGCCTTGGTTCCAGTTGAAGGAGGAACCCCCAAAATTATTACCTCTCTTCCATCTGAATTTCCTCTTGAGGCTCATGTTATACCTCAGCCTATAATCCTCACAGCTGAGGATGGGCTTAAATTTCATAACCAGCTTTTCCTCCCGCCTGATTTAAAACCCGGAGAAAAAAGACCAGCTTTAATCTTTCTTCATGGCGGGCCCGTTCGCCAAATGCTTCTTGGCTATCACTATCTGTACTTTTATCACATGGCTTATGCCATTAATCAATACTTCGCCAATCAAGGTTATGTAGTTATCTCTGTTAATTTTCGCTCTGGTATTGGTTATGGTCGGGATTTCCGCATGGCCCCAAACCGGGGAGCTCAAGGAGCATCAGAATATCAAGATATTATCGCCGCCGCTCGTTATCTTCAGTCCAGGCCTGATGTTGATCCAGAAAGAATTGGCCTCTGGGGACTTTCTTATGGCGGCTATTTGACCGCTCTCGGATTAGCCCGTAATTCTGATATTTTTCGAGCTGGGGTGGATATGGCCGGTGTTCACCTTTGGGGAAATAATTTAGATATAAATAGTCTTTCCTTTAAATCTTCTCCGATCGGCTCTATTGACAAATGGACTTCACCTGTTCTCCTTATTCATGGCGATGATGACCGAAACGTGGCTTTCTCCCAAACGACCGGTCTTGTTCAGCTCCTTCGGGCTCGAAACATACCGCATGAGCTTATTGTCTTCCCCGATGAAGTTCATGTTTTCCTAATTTTTGAAAATTGGCTGAAGGCCTTTCGAGCGGCTGATGATTTCTTAGCCCGGAAGCTAAAAAAATAGCTTTTTAGCTATCTTTTAATCCACTTAAACCAATGTGGAACCGACCCCAACCAAAGACAGAGAAAATTGAAACTACAAATGATTCTCTTGGAGGGGAAGAACAATCAAGCCTTCTTGAGGATGGCCAACTTCTTCTGCTTTTCCCAGAAAATAATAATAACCTACAAAAGCAGCGGTGACCGCATCAAGTTCATCAGGCGTCATTTTTTCTCGAAGACCTTGAAGGCCAAAGCGTTTCAAACCCAAAAGCAATTTGGAAGAATTTCGACGCGAACGAGGCAATTTCCAAATATCTTGGGCTGCTCCTGGATAAACTTCAATTACTTTTATTCCTAAGGACTCTATCTTTCGGCGTAAATGTATACCCCTCCTCATGAGCTGCTTCATTGACTTAAAATTTAGGGGCAAGAAACGAAGACGGCGGCTCTTTAGATCTTCCTCACACTTTCTTAAAGCCAAATGTCTTTTTTCTTTCCTCGCGACTGAGAAAATTGGTCGACTTAAAGGTGCATCAATGGCTACTAAAGAGGGTTTCTTTTCTCTAATCAAAAGAAGAATTTCCCTGTTTTTATAAATTAATCTTGTCGATATCATCATTTCCTGGAAAAAACAGATTCCGGTAGGTCGCTTAGATGTAGCTGCTAAATCTATACCCATAATCAGGCAAGAATGACAGGAACTCATTAAGTTTAACGAGAGAAACTAATCAAATCAAAGAGAGCTTTAACTGCTTCCTCGGGAAAGAACCGACCACTCATTTTTTGCAAATCCAGCAACGAGGTAAATTTTTCCTCGGCGGCGGCCGGATAAATTCGCGTCGACAAACGATCATAAGCTTCAGCCAAAGCAATAAGGCTACTGGCCAAAGGCACCGATTGAATATCCTTATCAATTACTGAGGCTTCTTGAACATAATGTTGATAATAACCCAACATGATTGGTTTAATTTCTTTAAGCAAATAAGCAGTTGTGGAGAGCATAACGATTTCTTTATTTTTAAAGGTAGCTTCAGGTTTTTTCATTTCGCTTTCCATAAAAGAAGCAGCTTTTTCCAAGAAAGGAAGATTCGTGGCCATATCCCCCGCCTGAATTAACAAAGCAGCTGATTTGATATTTTCCACTTCCCGGCGGCTCAGGCCAAGCTTTTCAGCTAATTTGCCCGCAAGAAGGGCTACCCGAGCCGCTTTTGGTCTTTCCTCATCTGCCGATTCAAGATATTTAATTACAATATCGAGAGCCCCAATATAGGCCTGCGATAAACTCCGCATTCGAGCTTCCCGCTGTTCAGAAACAGAGCCAACAATAGCTCCAGTTAAAATAAGAAAGCCGGCCCAAGTAACCAAATTGACAATTTCATCACTAGAAAAAGATTGAAAGGTATAATCATGACGGAGGAAAAAAAGATAAAGAGCCACTAGAAGAATACAAAGTAAGGCGGTCAAAACCCCTTGTCTCTTCCCCAAAAAATAGCCAGCTAGGATAACCGGTAGAAAAAAGAAATTAAGTAAAGACAATTTATAGTGGACTAGGATGGCAATGGCGATAATGCCTAAAAGGATAATAACAATAATAAAAAGATCAAAGTGCTTTTTAAAATACTCTTTTAGGCGGCGCAATCTATCCACTCCTTCTCTCGCCACCCTCCCCTTTTTCTAACCCACCGAGCTTAATCTATCCCATTCCAAATATTTAGTCAAACAAATTATTTCCATTTTTGATAAAATTTTTTATTACCTTGGCTTCTAAATTATCATCAATCGAGCTTAGGAGAGTTTACCCGGATAATAAATTCAGGTGGATGAAAAAGATGAAGTTTGACTGGACAGCTATCAACCGCTCGCTTAGCTGCCTCTTGGTATTTCTCGGGAAAACCAACTGGCAGAAAAAGATCAATAATCAGGCGACTGATCATTTTCCTTTCTGGATTTTTTTCTATAGACATTACTACCTTAGAACCTTCCATAGAAATTCCTCTTTCTTGACAGAAAGCTAAGAAATAAAAACCAGCGCAAGTAGCAATGGAAATAAGAAAAAGATCAAAAGGGGAAAGCGCTAAGCCTTCCCCCCCTGCATAAACCGGCTGATCAGTTGTCACTTTAAAGCCTTTATATATAGCTTCTACTTTCATTTTGCCAGGAAAAGTAACCTCAATTTGATTATTAGTCATGGCTGACCTCCCTTGATTTTCCCTTGTTGGACTCAAAATCAGCAGAAAGCCTTAAAAAAGATTAGCCAAGAGAGCTCCAAAAATAGCCCAGTAAATAACAGCCCAAGTCCGATGGCGCATAATATAGCAAGTACCTTGACGACAGCCGATGAAACGAAACCATAAATAACCGACCCAAGCTCCAACTATGGCTCCGATAATTATTTTAACCATTTTTTCCTTTTATTTTTTAATTTAATTGATCTCCTTGTCTTTTAAAACTGACCAGTTGAACCAAATCCCTTTTCACCCCTTGAAGTAGACTCAAGTTCTTTTACCTCTTCTATTTCTACAATCTCAATGGGTTGAATAAGCAACTGGGCTATTTTCATTCCCGGCTGAACAATTAGATCTTCTTGGGCCAAATTTACAAGAACAACCCTTACTTCACCTCGATAGCTGGAATCAATAACTCCGGCCAATCGATGAAGCCCCCGAAGCGACAGTCCGCTTTTGTCCCAGATTAAACCAACATATCCAGGCGGAATAGCCATTTGAAGGCCTGTTCCGATGGCCTTGATCTCTCCAGGTTTTAAAAGAATCTCTTCGCTAGCAAATAAATCAAGCCCAGCATCTCCAGAATGACTGTATTGAGGAAGCTTGGCTAATGGATTGAGTTTTCGGACTCGAAGGGTCAACTTATCCATTTGACTCGCCTCCAACTAAAAGTATGCCTCTTAGATACCTTCAATTCTCACTTCGACAAAGTATTGACGAGCAATTTCAGCCATTTTGAGAATATCTTTCCGATCATAGGGACGAACATGAAGATAATGAGGATTTATTGTGTTTTTAGGAGAAAATTGTTGAAGTTGATAAAGCTTAGCTCCTTTGAGCCATTCGCCAATTTCCTTGATTTCCTTGAAGTCAATTAATCCAGGGACAACGGTAGTTCTAAACATATAAGCGAGCCCGCTGCTTCTAATTATATCTACTGACCATTGGAGGTCCTTTTCGGGGACTCTGCGGCCAATAATTTTTTCATATTTAATTAGAGGTGCTTTTATATCCATGGCTATGAAATCAACAATTTTCTCTCTAATAAGATGTTCAAGACGAGAGGGAAAGGAACCGTTAGTGTCAATTTTAACCAGCAAATGGCGGTCTTTAATCACTCGAATTAAAGTTTCCACATCTTCATCTAGGAGAGGTTCACCTCCCGTTATACAGACCCCTTCAAGCCAACCGCGTCTTTCATCTAAAAAAGATATAAAAAAATCAATGGGAAAGGTTGGGAGTGACTCCGGATTAAGGACTAAATCAGCGTTATGACAAAATGGACAGCGGAAATTACAACCTCCGAGAAAAACAGTGGCAGAGATATGGCCAGGAAAATCCTTAGGGGCAAATTTTTCTAAACCCTTGATCGCCACCAAGCTTCTAACTCCTCTGGATTATTTAAAGCTACCTCAACTCTCCCTTCATTTAACACAATAAGGAGAGGTAAGACAATAGCCCCCCTCTCATCTCGACGAACATAGTCAAGAAATTCTCGAAGCTTGGCTTTTCCTTCCTTTTTGACTAGATCAACTTCTTTGACGGAAAGAGACAATCCTTTCAATTTCTCTTTAAAGGCATTACATTTTTCGCAATTGGGATAAGTAAAAAGCCAATATTCCATATCTTTAAAAAAGTTTGGTGTAAGGGGTCCTCTGCTTAAATTCCTGTTGTTTACCATCATTCCAGGTCCTAATTGGCCGGAGATATCCGACAATTCTGGAATAGACTTCAGTTTCAGCGCCACAGTGCGGACAAGAAGGATGTTGTCCCTTGAGATAACCATGACTTTCACAGACTGAAAAAGTAGGGGTGATACTGAAATAGGGTAACCTAGTTTCCGCAATTTTACGCACTAATTTTTTACAAGTCTGAGGATCAATCGCTTCGGGCAAAAAGGTATGGAAAATGGTCCCGCCAGTATAAAGAGGTTGAATATCCTGTTGATGGTTAATGGCTTCCCAGACATCCCTCGTCGCGTCCACATTGAGCTGGGTAGAATTAGTTAAGTAAGGGAATTTATCCGTTCCAGAAGTAATTATATTTCTATACTTTTCGCGATCGAGTCGAGCTAACCGGTAAGAGGTTGATTCAGCCGGGGTGGCTTCAAGATTATAGAGGTTGCCCGTTTCCTCTTGAAATTCTCGGAGAACTTCGCGCATGAATTGAAGGACTTCGATCGTAAACTCCTTACCCTCTAGGGTACCAATGCCTTTGCCGAGAAAATTAAGACAACATTCATGCATGCCGCAAACACCAATTGTCGAAAAATGATTATCAAAATGACCGAGATAACCCAGCGTATAAGGCGTAAGTCCTTTCTGCAACATAGTGGAAACAACCTCCCGTTTGGTTTCTAGGCACTCTTTGGCTAAAGTCATTAAATATCTCAAGCGAGCAAAGAATTCTTCACGGCTTTGAGCCTCGAAACCAATCCGGTTAAGATTAATTGTCACCACCCCAATCGAACCAGTTGAATCTCCAGGCCCCCAAATATTACCAGGTCGACGCATTAGCTCTCTCTGATCTAGGTTAAGGCGACAGCACATAGCTCTGATATCACCTGGGTTAAGATCTGTACCGATGTAGTTTTGAAAATAAGGGATGCCATATTTGGCTGTCGCCTTAAAAAGCAACTCAGCAATTGGCGAGTCCCAGTCGAAATCCTTCGTTAAATTGTAGGTAGGAATGGGAAAAGTAAAAACTCGACCTTTTTGATCACCTTCAATCATCAATTCCAAAAAAGCTCGATTGATCATATCCATTTCGGGTTGATAGTCACCATAACAAGAATCGAGTTCAACTCCACCGACGACCACTTTTTTGTTCTTCATATCCTCAGGGACGGTTAAATCAAAAGTTAAATTAGAAAAGGGAGTTTGCCATCCCCAGCGGGAAGGAACATTGAGACCAAAAATTAGTTTTTGAATATCTTGCTTAACTTGCTCAAAGGAGAGATTATCAGCTCTGACGAAAGGGGCCAAAAAAGTGTCGACTGAAGAAAAGGCTTGTGCTCCTGCAAATTCGCCTTGCATTGTCCCTATGAAATTAACCATGTGAAGGGTAGCCGTTTCGAGATGCCGCGCTGGGTAAGAATGAACTTGATTAGGGACATGGCCAAAGCCTTTACGGAGCAACTGTTCAAGGGACCAGCCAGCGCAATAACCGACGATTGGATAAGTAAGGTCATGAATGTGAAACTCGCCATCCAAGTGAGCCCGTTTAATCCTCTCAGAATAAAGCTGGTTCAAAGCGAAATTGGCCAGGACTTCCCCCGAAATGCGAGCATTAAGGCCTGAAAAGCTCATTGTCCCTTCATTGCTGTTTTCCCTTATTTTCCAGTCACGGTCATTGATATAATCCTTGATCAACCGTTCGAGGTTAAGACCAGTTCGTTTGGCTTCCCGAATATCTTTATGTTTTTCTCGATAAAGAATATAAGCTTTGGCTACTTGGTGATAGCCTTGCTTCATCAGCACCATTTCCACAATGTCTTGGATTTGCTCGACGGAAGGAATGGTAAATCCGCCGAATTTTTCCTCAAGAATGAAGGTAGTAATGTCCGAAATGTGTTTAGCCGCTTCGCGATCCTCAATTCCCTGGGAGCGCATGGCCTTGAAAACTGCCTCAGTAATTTTGTCCTGGCAAAAATCAACTATGGTTCCATCCCTTTTTTTAATCCTGGTCACGCCTCTGGTCATCATGGCCTTACCTCCTTTTACCTGGTTTATTTTGAGTCTTATTTGTCTTGATCAAAAGCAACTTTTTAAACCAGCCAAATTTTCCTAAAAAAGGCAACATTTTGTTACTTTTAAAAAAAGGAACCCAACATCTTGTATATTTTTGGTTTTGAATTTACATTCTCTGCAAATCTTTGTCAAGTCTTTTTTTTAAAAACATGGATATCTCAAAAAAAAATCTGAGGGCTTTTTTCGCCAAGGCTATCGTGGTCCAACAATAACGGGGTCAGAAATTGAACGATTTTATAATCGAGAAGAATGTCCTTTTATTAATCGGTCATCGTAAAATTATCCCTTCTCTGTGGGATCCTCGGCTAAGAGCAATATATATTTGATCTAGGGCAAAGATTCCCCGGCCAACATCGATTCCCCTGGTAAAGAGAACTGATCAAACTTCTTAAATTCACCTGATAGGCGGCCTAAGGGAACGGTGCTTATCCCTTCCACTTCCCTATCTTAGTCCATGTAACAATAGGTTTAAACCCAAGAAAGGAATGAATTGTTTGGCCCCAGACATTTAAAGCAGCCACTCCAGTTGGCTCGACAACAGCCCCTTCCTTTTATATCAAAATTGGGCTTAGCCAATTTGGCTGCCTCTTGGCTTCGGATATACCTTGCTTTCACTCCCAGCTTATGTCAAGATTTTTATATGGACCAAACCAAAAAAAAATTAATTTCTTTTGGGAGAAAAAATTACTTTCATTTTTTTCTTTTCTTTTTTTTAGCCATTTCCTTTTGGTTTTTTTCCGCTTGTTCCCCAAATAAGCCCAAGACAGTCCCTGATAGGGAAAAGGACCCCCAATATCATTATGAAAAAGCCGTTGTCGCCTTAAGATATGATCTGCCTGACATGGCTATTGATTACCTCAAGCAGGCATTGACTTTAGACCCTAATCATTATCCTTCCTATAATCTTTTGGGAGTAATTTATCATAAAAAAGGGAATTATCAGGCGGCCGCGGACGCCCTTAACCGGGCCATCGAGCTCAAACCAGATTCAGGTGAAGCTCATCATAACCTAGGGGTGGTTTATCAGGACATGGGTTTAAGGTCAAAAGCTGAACAGGAATACCTGAAGGCAATTAAGCTTGGTTACCATCGGTCTTATTTTCTCTTAGCCCGTCTTCTCTTAGATCAAAAGAAATATGAAGAATCTATCCATTTTGCTCTCAAGGCCGCGGAATTAAATCCCCATGATGCAGCTATTTTCAACTTACTTGGAGTAGCCTGTAATGAAAGACAAGATTATAAGCAAGCTATAAATTTTCTTCAAAGGGCAATGAATCTGAATCCTGAAGACCCGATCATCTGGATTAATCTAGGAATCGCCTATTTAAATAATGGTGAAAAAGAAAAGGCCAAGGAGTTGTTGGAAAAGGCGCTTACCCAACTTAAAGATCAGACTTTAATTGATAAAGTAAAATCTTGGCTCGACCAAATAAAATTTTAACTTTAAAATGAAAATAAAAGGTCCCTTTGCCATTTTTGAAAAATTTTATTTCAAACAAGAATAAAGGTTAGGTTACGGTTATAGATAAGGGTGATCAGATAAAAAATGATTTAAGCTTTAAATCGAGGAGAGGGCATGAAAATCTTAGAGATTGAAACAAGATCTAAGGAGGAACTTATCGATATAACCCACCTTATTGCCAGAGAAGTTCAATCGATGGGGCTTAAGGAGGGAGGCGTAATTGTCTTTGTCCCTCATACAACCGCAGGACTTACTCTTAATGAAAATGCTGATCCATCTGTTAAAAGAGATATTCTTCTAGCTTTGCGCCATATGGTGCCTGAGAATCTTCCTTATTCCCATAGTGAAGGCAATTCGCCAGCTCATGTCAAGGCCTCCCTTTGTGGTAGTTCGCTTTATCTCATCGTCAAAGAAGGTAAATTGTGGCTAGGAACCTGGCAAGGAATAACTTTTTGTGAATTTGATGGTCCAAGACGCCGACGCCTCTTCCTGTCGGCCATAAAATGATCCTGAGTTTGGACCAATTCTCAAAGGACCTTAATTATTTTACTATTTTTAAGAGCGTTCCCGGTGGTGGCACAGTCTCCAGCTCGGACTGATTCATAATGGCCAATTGCTTCCAAAGATTTTGGGGCACGTTCTCT
This sequence comes from Candidatus Aminicenantota bacterium, assembly GCA_026416195.1. Taxonomy (GTDB): domain Bacteria; phylum Acidobacteriota; class Aminicenantia; order Aminicenantales; family CALLJL01; genus CALLJL01. The sequence continues at coordinate 22,400 of JAOAFQ010000004.1, forward strand.
CTTTTAAAAATCTCGATAACCTTTTCTTGGCCATTAGCTCTAACTAGGCTAATTCGCTGAGGTTGGCGATTCAAATATGAGGCTTCTTTAAGCTCCTCAAAAGAGCCAATTGAATTTTTGAACTTTTCATCATAGGAAGAATAATTTCTCCAAGGAGCAAGCCCGAAAAAGCTAAAAATGTGATCGCCATAACGAATTAAGCCTAAACGCAAATAGAGAGTTTCGCCTTCCGTTGATTCAATCAGATAATAGGCGTGATAGGAAGGTAAATTACCAGTCTCCAGACGATCCTCCTTCACCTTCTTTGCTCCTTTTATAGAAGAAATTTTTTTCTCAGCATAGCTAGCCAATTCCTCTGAACTTTTTTCCACCAAGAGGATAAGAGCCGCCTGGCCATCTTTCGAGGATAATCTCACCTGGGAAGCCGTATTCTGAACGGTCCAATCTTCTGGAAGGGAAAAAACAAAGCGTAACTTAGGATGATAGAATTTCCCTTTTTCAACAAAACCCTGGCGAGGATCATCTCCAAAGACCAATCCCTGGAGGTTTTGAAGATATTGACTCGAGTTAACTTTAAGCTTGTAATCTTCTTCGTTCAACATGGCCTTAACCCTTTCGATTCTATCTTTGGTCAAAGGATGAGTTGAAAGGAAGCCGGGCAAAGGTCGTCCACCCGAAAGATCGCCCAATTTTTCTAAGGATTGAAAAAAATTAATGATAAAAACTGGCGACCAGCCGGCTCGCCGCGCATACATGACGCCCAAACGATCAGCTTGATATTCATCGTCGCGACTGTATTTAAGGAATAGAAGTTGCAGACCGACACTCGCTAACCCTGAAAGATCAGCCAGCCTTTTATCTATAGCGCTCATAACAGCTAATCCAGTTTGAACTAAAATCATCTGACTTAGCCTCTTTAAGCTATGGCGGGCACTAATGTGGCCTAATTCATGGCCAAGAATTGTCACCAGCTCAGCTTCATGGTTAATTAAAGCTAGGATTCCTCGAGTTACATAAACGTAACCACCAGGCACGGCAAAGGCATTTATCACTGGCGTGTCTAAAACTGCAAAATGATAATCTAGTTCTGGCCGATGAGTATAAGGAACAAGAGCTTGTCCTAGTTCATTAATATAGGCTGCAATTTTTTCAGCCTCAACTAAACCATATTGAGCTTTTATTTCGAGATCAGTCTGTTGTCCCAGAGCTTTCTCTTGAGAAATGGAAATAAGAGTCAGTTCTTTTTCGCCAGTGACAGGATTAACCGAACAGCTCAAAAAAGCTAGACTAAAACCGGCTAAAAGAATAAAAATGATTTTTTCTTTTTTTTCTTTCATTTTACTATTTCCCTTTTTTGGTTATTTTAAGAAATTCTGACCTTATTGCGAGTTCTCCCTTTTATCTTACCGTATTCATTTCTTTATTAATATTTATTTTGGTCTCTCTGGGAAAAATAAAGCACTCTAATTTAATCTCCAAAGATAGAATTTTATCAAGCCCGCTTCTTTAAATTAATTAAAGTTAAGCCAGTTTAAAAATCAAGGAGAGACCAAATTTATCCCAAAAGAGGAAAGAGCTTTTTCTAGTTCTGTTTCTGGTCGATAAAGAATTGATTTTAGGCCTAAAAGATTAGCTGTTCGAATATTTTCTTCAAGATCATCAATAAAAACCGCTTCGCCAGGCGAAACCTGAGCTACATCCAAAGCAATTCGATAAATCTCTGGATGGGGTTTCATCAAGCCCACTTCATAAGATAAAACCAGCGAATCAAAAATCATTGCTTCAGGAAAGCGTTCTCGAATATAAGAAAAACGAAGAAGGTCCGTATTAGAAAGGAGAATGAGACGACAAGATGTCTTAGCTCTTTTTAGAATATTAATCACCTGATAGTTGGGCGAAAAAACATTGCAGTAAGCTTCGATAAAGTCCTCATAAGATAAATTAGCTTGGGTTAAACTAATTATTTTTGTGTAAAATTCAGGTGGTGAAATTCGGCCAGTGTCGAGAAGTTCAATTAGCTCAAAATGATCCCGAACTATTTGCCGAATTTCTTCTTGACTTAAGGGTGACACCTGACTTAAACGACGATAAAACTGACCATTGTCAAACCAAAGGACTACCTGTCCCATGTCAGAAATAATTGCTTTGATCATTGTTACCTCGAGATGAGGAAAATTCAGAACTAAGAACCTAATTTATAGCAAAAGGATTTATCAGTCTCAATAGAAAACTAAAGACAGGATGTCTCTGTTACTTGCCATGGCCATTGAAATTAACGGTTGGTCCGCCTTGAAGGCTAAAGTCTCATTGGGCGAAGGCTTGATTCGACTACTCTTGGCTTCTCAAAAAATGGTAATTTTGCATTTTATTTGACTCAAGATTAAACCTATTTATCAATTTTATAAATTAATGCCTCGCTTCCATCAGGCAAAGGCCATTTGCCCCAAAGAGTAAAAGAAGGATACTTTTTCCCCTCTTCTACCCAGGACCAGAATTTCTCCAAGAACTCAAGGCGATAACGGGCTGTATGCTCCAGGGCAATCTTGCCTGTTTTCAAGATAACAAAGTGATAACCCAAAAGCTGAGTGAAATTAACTGGCTTGCCACCAATCTCTTCAACTTCATAAGGATAATTCTTAATTGCACAAAAAAGTTTGAAAATATTGGGATTAAAATAAGGCTGGTTAGCTAAAACTGCCAACGCTAATTCTTTTTGCGGAAATGAATGAGCTAAAGAATCTAAGATTTTTTCTATTGGCCAATCTTCCTTAAAGGCCTGGAAAGCATACGGATGTTCAATTCTTTTTGGTTGACCAAAAGAAATGGCCAGAAATTGATACCCAGAAACCAGGATTAGAAGGAAAATAAAGCCAATTCGAATTTTCTTCCAAGGAATGGAAATTAATCCGGCTGCACTGATGAGGGCCAGGGCAGGAAAAAGAGGCAAAATGAAGCGAGCATCTTTATTTGGGATAAGGACAAAAACAAAAAGCCCAGGCAATAGCCAAACTAAACAAAAACCAAGAGCTCTCCAGTTTCTGACCCAAAGAAAATAGAAAATTAACCCCGCCCCAAAGAAAGGTAACAACCATTTTGAAATGATGACATCTTTAAGAGTTACAAGATACCAAACAAGGGAAGGCCAGAATTTAACCGGGTCGCCTTCAAGCCTTGAATCAGACAAGAGGGCATGATGAGCGCCTGCCTGAAAATCACTCAAATTTTTAAGATACCAGGGAAGAGAAAGGGCTAAGGCTAAGCCTATAACTATTGCCGCTGAGACTAAAGCTTGTTTAAAGGTCCTCTTTTGTCTGATCCAGGTCTCAATAAAGACCAATAAGGTCGTAAAAGCAAAAAAAGCTGGCGAAGTCCATTTGGTCAAAAGAGATAAACCCATCGCCAGCCCAAGAAAAACTCCTGACTTAAGATCCCAGCCGCCACAACTCTTGATGACTAAATATTGAACCCAAACAATTACAGTCATTAGACAAAAATCAATTAAGCTGTCCCTAAGCAGACCATAAACTAAGGGAGACACTAAAACCAAGAAAAGTGCAAGGAGAGCGGTGTCCGGATTAAACCACTCTTGGGCTATTTTCAAGATGACAATAACAAGAAGAATTAAAAAGAGAAAATTGGTTAAAACTACTTTATCTGGCGAAAAACCAAAAATTTTCGTCACAATGGCGGCCGAAAAATGGAAAAAAGGAGGCCAATAATTAGTTGTCCGAAGTAATTTAGTCAACGAAAGCTTTTCTGGGTGATCCAATAATCGATTGAATTTAAGAGCGATCAGAATATGTGCTGACTGATCAAAGGGAGGGGGCAAAGTGTCTTGGAATAGCCAGATCAGATTAACTCCTGAATATAAAATGAGAAAAACAATTAAGAGGAAAAACCAATAATTCAATTTATTGTTAGTGGCCAATTTTAATTTACTTTTTATAACCATATTATTTTCTATCTCAATTCGACCTTGCTAGTTTCAACAAGAACAACATTCATCAAAACCTAAGATCAACTAGCTTGTTTAGTTTTCTAATTTTATAATTTTGAAATAACCTTTTACCAATTTTTTTATTAATATTTTTTTAATTGCTTGATAAAAAATCAAATTAAGTTTGAGCCAGCTTAGAAGGAAGCTCAATTCGGTTACCTTCTTGGCGAGCGGCCTTTTTCAAAAGAAGGGCGAAAAGAAAACCAATAAAACCTAAAACCGCAAACATTAAAATCGTATTTCGATAATTACCACCTGAAACATCGGTGATTTTGCCAGCCAACCAGTTAAACAGGGTTAGGCCCAAATTTTGAATTAAAGTCATCAAACCATAGGCGGTTCCTAAACGTTTCTCTTCTACCATAATGGGAATAGACGGCCACATAGCCGCTGGAACTAAACTGAAAGCCACTCCGAGAACAATCATCGCCACTGAAGGGGGAAAATAAGTTAAAGCTAAAGAAAGATAAACGGGAATAATAAGGCCTGCGCCCACCATCATTAAAGTCGCCCTTTTCCCAATTTTATCCACGAGATAACCAAACAATGGGGTAAAAAACATTGTTCCAGTTATAACTAAAGAGGTATAAAAACCTCCTTTAATGGCACTAAAACCAAATTTTGATTGAAGGAAGACTGTAGAAAAGGCAGTAAAAGGGAAAATAGCAGAATAAAAAGTCATACAAAGAAGGGAAATATACCAAAAGGCTGGTTTAAACCCAAAAATATCTTTAAAAACAATTTTTTCTTCAGTCAGGGAAACTGGCCCATCAGCTATATTTTTTTCTTTAGCGCGCTCGAGATTGGAATAAAGGAGAAAAAGACCTAGCGAAAGAAACATAATAATGGCCGAAACCCAAATGGCTAGCTGCCATGAACCAGATAGAGCTTGAATTCGAGCCGCACTGTTGAGGGCCGCAAAAGTACCCAATCTGGCCACCATCAAGTTTAAACCAAAGGCTAAAGCCAACTCTCTTCCTTTAAACCACTTAGCTAGAATCTTATTTTGAGTAATGATGAGGGATTCTGAACCGAGACCATAAATGAGGCGTCCAAAAAGCATTAAAGGAAAGCTCAAACCGGCAGACAAAGCCGTAATTAAGACCCCAAGAGCACAGAGAGAGACAAATAGCCCACCAGCTCGCCTGATACCAATCCGATCTAGGAGGATGCCGCCAATAAGAACCATGATAAAATTAGGTAGATAATAAAAACTAAAAAGCAATCCATATTGAGCACGACTCAAGTTCATATCGCGCATGATGAAATCAGCTATAGGACTAACCGCGTCATAAGCATAATAGGCGCCAAAAATGACCCAACCCATTAAAACTAATACCAGCCACCTAAATTTGGCCATGGCTACTCTCCTTCAGGCCCATTTGATTCTGGCTCTCAACCAAGGGATAGTTAATTTTTTCTTAGAATTTTAAATTTATATTTTATTTAAAGCTTTAATCTTTAACCACAATTATCTAAATTTTCCATCTTTCTTCTTGTTAATAGGTTGTCATAAAATTCTATGAATAAACTTAATCATTTTTAGGAGGTCAAATTAAAATGAATAATAAGCAGAGAAAGGCAAGCGATTTTTGGCCCATTCTGATGATTCTAGCTCTAGCTCTTCTAACCATTGGGGGAGCCTGGTCGCTTTATTTAATTAAGGGAAAAAAGGTTCAAATTGAAGATATCAAGTCGGCCGAAAAGATTATTGATCTTTCCTTTACTTCCAAAGAAAGAAAACTGATGCTTGAGGATGTTCGCAATCAAGCTCGCACTTATCGGCAGCTTCGCCAAATTCCTTTGCCTAACAATGTCCCCCCAGCTCTTTATTTTAACCCTCAGGTCACACCGAACCACGGGACGAATTCAGTTATTAAAAATAAAACGACTGGCTTTGAATCATATTTAAATAAAAACATTAGGCGACCTAAAAATCTTGAAGAGCTTGCTTTTTACCCAATTACAGCCCTGGCTGAGCTCCTTCGGACGAGACAAGTAAGTTCGTTAGAGCTAACTGAAATGTATCTAAGTCGTTTAAAGAAATATGGACCCAAATTAGAATGTATAATTACGTTAACTGAAGAGTTAGCCAGAGAACAAGCTAAGAGGGCCGATGAAGAAATAGCTGCTGGCAAATATAGAGGTCCTCTTCATGGAATTCCTTGGGGGGCCAAGGACCTTCTGGCCACTAAGGGAATCCGAACCACCTGGGGAGCAGCTCCTTATAAGAACCAAATTCCTGATGAAGATGCCACCGTGGTCAAAAAGCTTGAGGAGGCTGGGGCTGTTCTTTTAGTTAAATTGACCCTGGGTGAGTTGGCCTGGGGAGATGTCTGGTTTGGCGGTCGGACCCGAAATCCCTGGGATTATGAACAGGGGTCCAGCGGTTCTTCGGCTGGTTCCGCAGCGGCGACAGCAGCCGGTTTAGTCGGTTTTGCTCTTGGTAGTGAAACTTGGGGGTCAATTGTTTCACCTTCATCCCGATGCGGAGTTACTGGGCTTAGACCGACTTTTGGTCGAGTCAGTCGAACAGGTGCCATGACCTTGAGCTGGAGTATGGATAAAATTGGACCAATTGCCCGGACTGTTGATGATTGCGCCTTAATTTTTCAAGCGATAATTGGTCCTGATGGTTACGATTTGACTTGTGTCGATAAACCATTTTCCTGGGAGCCTGATCTCGATCTCAAATCAATTCGAGTAGGTTATCTTAAAAAAGAATTTGAGCGGGACTATCGAAACAAAAAGAATGATCTTCAAACTCTTGAAATCCTTAAAGGCCTTGGCCTGGACCTTATTCCTTTCGAATTACCTTCTAATATCCCAATTGATTCTCTTGCCTTCATTCTTAACGTCGAGGCAGCTGCGGCCTTTGATGAATTAACTCGAAACAATCAAGATGATCTTCTAACGAGACAAGGAAGAAATGCCTGGCCGAATGTCTTCCGTCAGGCCCGTTTGATTACAGCCGTCGAGTATATCCAAGCTAATCGCTTGAGGTGGCTCCTTATGAAAGAAATGGCTGAAAGAATGAAAAATATCGATGTTTATGTAGCTCCTTCCTTTGGACCTAACCTCCTTTTAACCAACCTAACAGGTCACCCAGCTGTGGTCGTTCCAAATGGCTTTGATGAAAGCGGCCATCCCACAAGCATTTCCTTTATTGGTAATCTTTTTGCTGAAGATAAAGCTTTAAGGGTAGCCAGAGCTTTTCAGCAAGCCACCGATTTTCATCTCCGCCATCCCCAGCTTAAAGAATAGTTCTTTAAGGAAGGACAAAAATCTCAGCGATATGGTCGATATCTTTCCCGGCCAAGGCCAAGAAAACTTAAAAACCATTGAAAGAAAATTAAAAAATAGCCACTCCCACAAGGGAAAGAATCCATTCGTCGCGTTGAGGTGCGGATAAAGGCTTCTCGAATATAAATAAAATCCTGATTCTCTCGCCATAATCTTTTTTTAATTCGAGTAAACAGCTCCAAATCTTCTGAGAGCTTCAAAGCTGGATTAAATCCTCCCTCCTCCAGAAAAAGGGTTCGTTCACAGTAACCCATCTGAGCCGCAATGCGAAAAGTTCTCTTCCCAAATTCAATGAGACGAAAAAAATAGCGAGGTAACCATTCCTGAGATTTAGGGACCAGCCGGATGATGCCCATTCGGTATCCTCGCAGATAAGACTGAGCCACAACTTCAGCTAAGTTAGAACTCATTTCCGAGTCGGCATCTAAAAAGATGAGGACATCACCCGTGGCCAATAGGGCTCCCCTATTTTTAGCCCTAGACACGCCCAAAATTTTCTCTTCGGTTAGGAAAGACTTAAATTTGAGTTCATTTGTCCCGATGAAATCATAAAAAACTTTAGCTGTTCTGTCAGTAGACGCATTATCAATGACAATCAATTCTAGGAAATGGGGATCGTATGTTTGATTTTTAACTGAGTCTAAGGCGGTCCAGAGATATTTTTCTTCATTGTAAGCAGGAATGATAACTGAAATTTTAGGTTTCATTTTTCTAAAAATTGGAAATAGGTGATTGGCTGAGCATAAGAAAGCAATCGTTTTACCAATTCAATTGATTTTTTAAGATTGGGATGGTCAAGCTGACGAGGATGGAAAACAACTCTAATCAAATTCAACCAGGGTATAAGAAAAATGCGACTCAATTCATTACCCCAGCCCATCAGACTTTCAAGGAATCGGTGAATCCCCTGATGGCCCAAAGCAGGCGAAAAAAAATGGCGGTCTCTTTTAAGATCGACGACTTGAGTCAAAGTAGTAAAATATCGAAGATTAGCTTCTTGGAGAACCCTAATGGTTGACTGACTCAGGCGCCAAGTAGGAGCAGTAAAACCAAAGCATTTAAGTCCGGCCTCTTTCAAGATTTCAAGACCTTCCTCTATCCGCCGTCGGGCCTCGTCTGGCGACAAATGGGAAAATTCATCCTCCCCTCCAGTTAGCCATTTCTTGGTCAATGATTGAGTACGAAGATCAAGGGAAGGTCGAGTATGGGTTAAACCATGGAGAACAATCTCAGAACCATTAGCTGAAAGCTCTTTTAGCCAACTGGTAAAAGAAGGGAAAAGAGTTATTTTGTTCTTTCCTTGAAAATCAGGAATAACCTTTAGGACAAAAAAAGGTACTCCGAGCTCCTTTAATTGATTAAAAATAAATTCCAATTGAGAGAAGAAAACTGGGCTTACATCATGGAGACTAATTACCAGGGCTGGCCTCTTTCTCTTAATCACTTTGACCTAATGATTGATCATTATTTCTTACGAGTGACCTTAACTGAAGCTATGATATCTAAATCATGGACAAAAAGCGTACCCTCCATTTTTTCATAATCAGCTGAAATTTTTAATTCTGCTGTAATTAGGCGCGATAAACCATCAGGCGGGGTTGGCGCATTAAAATCAAAGGTCAGCTTATCTGCCTCAAACTTTATATTAATCAAGGGAAGATGGCTAAAAAAACCATTAGCTTCAGAAACTGTTCCTTCGAATTTGCCCTCTGTTTCTTTAAAAGAAAGATTTAAATAAAAGTATTGTCCCTCCGCTTCAACCACCATTTGCCAATCACCAACTAGCTGACTTAACTGTTGAGCCCACAATTTCCAACCTAAAATACCTAAAGATAAAACTATCACTGCTAATAAAAAGGAATTTTCTTTTCTTCTCATTATAATTACACCTCCCTTATTTCCTAGTTTTAATCCTAATATCATAGTTAGAATTATTAAGGCAAGTAAGAACAGACCGCAACCTTGACTTACCCTCCAAACTTTAGGATGATGAAAAGGTAATGATAAAAAAATATCCTTCGCCCATCTTGGCTTTTTTCGGTCCTGAGGAATTCCTACAATCCTATTTAGAATATATAGAGAGAGAAAACTTAATCGAGCGGCTATGGCGACAAGATTGGACTCTCTGGAGTCAATCCCCGGAAGGCATAACCAATCGGCTGGGCTGGCTTGAAGCTCCCCAAAAATTGGTTATCCACTTGCCCTCCATAAATCAATTCGTCTCTAATTTCAAAACGACAAAACTATCCAAAGCTCTTCTGGTGGGGATGGGAGGTTCAAGTTTAGCCCCTAAAGTTTTAAATAATTTCTTCCCCTCAAAGCCAGATTATTTTTCTTTAGAAATTCTTGATTCGACTGTTCCCAAAGAAATTATTCTAAAGGAAATTTCTTGTCCTCCGGCCAAAACTATTTACCTTGTCTCATCAAAATCTGGGACAACCACTGAAACCAATTGTCTCTTCCATTATTTTTTTACTCGGGTTTTAACTGAACTTGGCGAAAAAGAAGCGCCTTCCCACTTTATGGCTATCACCTATCCCTCTACTCCCTTAGTAACTAAAGCCCAGACATTAGGATTCGCCAAGATTTGGCTAGCTGAGCCCAATGTTGGTGGTCGCTTTTCGGCCCTTACTGTTTTTGGGTTGGTGCCAGCTGCTTTAAAGGGAATTGATATTTCCGAATTAATCGAATCAGCCCAAAAAATGATAATTGATTGTCAGAAGGAAAAAGCTTCTCAAAACCCAGGAGCTATGCTTGCCGCTTTTCTGGCTTCTGTCGAGGCTTTGGGCCGCAATAAACTTCTTCTTTATCTTGAGCCAAGCCTCGAAGGCCTAGGCGAGTGGATTGAACAACTGGTCGCCGAAAGTACAGGCAAACTGAAAAAAGGTCTTTTACCAGTCATCGGCCAGGAGGAACTACTACCTCTCATTAATCTTACTGATGCAGCCTTTATTGCCCTAGGAACCTCTGAATCTTCTTTCACCCAGCTTATGGAAATTTTAAAAGAAACGAAAACGCCTTCTCTTTGGATTGTCTTTAATCCTCAAAAAGACATCGGGGCTCTTTTTTTTCTTTGGGAATGGGCCGTGGCTTTGGCTGCTTCCTTCTTCAGACTAAACCCTTTTGATCAGCCAGATGTCGAAAAGACTAAGACAATCACTCGGGAAATCTTAGATGAGCTAAAAAAGAAAGGAAGTTTAGCGCCGTTAAAAAATCAATTACCTTGGAACGGTTTAACCCTTTTTACATCCGAGGCCTACACTTCCTTGGCTGATGGATTGATTGATTTTCTTCATCAGGCTAAAAAAGCTGATTATCTAAGTCTGCAGGTGTTTTTAGCTGCAGATAAAGAAACAAAAAGCTTCTTTCACCTAGTGGTCAAAGAATTGATTAATAAACTTCGCCGACCTATAACTTTAGGCTGGGGCCCAAGTTATCTTCATTCTACGGGACAATTCCATAAAGGAGGTCGCAATAAAGGCTTTTTCCTTCAATTCCTCGCTACCGATGAAAATGATCTGATCATTCCTGAAAATCCTGGAGACAAAGAAGGTTGGCTCACTTTTGGGGTTCTTAAAGAAGTCCAAGCTCGGGCCGATTATCTGGCTCTTTCGAGTTTGGGCAAAAAGATAATCCAGCTTAACTTAGGCCGTGATTCTTTAGAATCACTGAAAAAATTAAATAAACTTATTAATTCTTTATAACTAATAAAGCCCAGCAAAAACGACATCAGCCCGAAAAATTTCTTTGGTCTTAATTCTAGTTTTTGGCTCAACTGTATCTTTAACGTTCAAATAAAACCAGAATCTGTTATAAAGTCGAAGTTTTTTAACATAATAAAGAGCGTAATCTGTTATATTATCAACTATTATTTTGGCCAGTTCTTTTCCCTTAGAATCGAAAAGGACAATTCGATAATCTGCTGGCGACTGGCCTTGGATAAGTTGACCATAAACTTTAACTTTCCCCTTTCCTTCCCATTCAGCCGGCTTATTAATATTGGTAATATTTAAGGCCACATAATTATTTCTTTCATCAGGATCAAAGAAATCAGTGAGCTTTACCTCTGCTGTCCGAGTAAATATCGTTCGCCATTGATTCTCACCTTCCTTTAGCTCGATCGAATCAGCCACAAAAAGAGAAGGTTCGTCCTTAACTAAATTTCCTTTAACTCTAATTTCCTTATCCACCAAATCAGCCAGGGAACCACTCTCAAGATTACCTTCGACCACAATGTCAAACCCCTGCGCCTCTGGAAGATAAAGGTATTTACCCCAAGCAACTTTGACCTTACCCGTAAATTCATGAATTTCAGCTGGGGCAGCTGGCTCTGTCGGTGGTTTTTCAGCTTGCTTACATGAAACGACCAGTAAAGTGAAAACAATCGGAATAGCCAGAATCAATGCCGCCTTGACCAAGCTTTTTCTTTTTAAGCCAAGCTTATTAACCTGAATCGAGTTGCGCCAAATCATGACTCTTACCTCCCATCTGAGTCAAAGGAGAATCAAAGAGGCCTGGTCTTTCTAGCCCAAATAATGCTTTGACCCAACTAAACCATGCCTCTGAAAAATGGATGAATACTTATAGCATTGAATAAATAAAAAGTAAAGTAAATTTTTTAGATGGTTACTTTTTCTTTATTCGCCCGGCTGAGGACGAAGAAGCTGAACTTCCGGTCGGTTTTGAAGAAATACTAGGTGGGGAAAGTTTTAGAGGTGAAAGGCTTCCTGGCCTTGAAGAAAAAGAAGGAACTGAAGACTGGGGCAGAGAGGTCACCGACGGAAGACGGGTAACGGAAGGAAGACGCCAGCTACTTGAATCAGAAGATTTATTAATAGAAGAAGGCGAAGGCCTTATATTCCTTGAGGGATATGTTCGTTCAGCTAATTTTGTGCGAAGATAATTTAAAGGGGATGATCGACTGGAAAAGGACGCAAGTCCACTTTCTCGAGAGGAAGAAAGTCGGCTTGGTCTCAAATTGTCTTCTTCTTTTCGGCTGCTTGAGGGGGAAACTTCCATTTCCCTCTCCTTTTTTTGAGGCTGAGCTCGAGTCGGATCAACTTTTACTCCTGATAGGGAGCCACTATCCTTCCGGATTTTCCTTTCTGAATTCCGTTCTTGGGGGTTAAGGGGCGAAAACTTTGAGCTATTAATCGGACGAAGCTGGGTTGAGTCAATTGGCTGACGCGATGGCCAGGGCGAAGAGCTGACACCTCTAATAACATTATCCTTTTTCAAGCCTCGATTTTCTTCACTCCAAGTTAATGACCCCGCTTTAACCCGAGTAATCGATTGGCTAGATAGAGAAGGGCGACCACTTTGGACTCGAACGAGGGAGTTGAGTTCTTCGCTTCGAGCGGCTCTTAAACTTATGGAGCTCAGGCTGACTATCTGGCTCTCCCGAAGAGCAACTTCATGAATTTTGGGAGCCATAAGCTGGTCTTTGCGGACTACCGTCAACGCCTTTGAATGGAGAGGATAAACTGAATCATAGTAGCGGTCATAGAAAATATTATTAATGATAACGACCGGCCGATTGTAATAACTCAACGGTACCCAACCATAATAATCATAGGCTGACCACCAATATACCCAGGCAGGCCCCCAATGAACTGTGGGAATCCAGTACCAACCTAGACCAAAACGCCAATGCCACCGGCCAAAATGAAAAACACACCAGCCCCAAGGCTCATAAGGAATCCAAGTCCAGCCAATCAAAGGATACCAAACCCAACGGCCGTAATAATAGGGACGCCAATCTGAATAAATGACAATTGGCACCCATACGTAGCCCCAAGGTCGTTCGTAAATCCAACGACCGTGGGCTTCAAGTTCAGCCTCATATTCGGTTAATTCTGGAGGAAGGTATCGAGAAGAGGCTTTAATCTCTCGAGCCTCTCTATCTTCATTCCAAGAAGCAAAACTATCCCTTTCATCCCTAATCCGTCCGGTTGAGCCTAAATCACCCCGTGAAGCTAATAGCCGTTCACCTCTCTCAAGAATAACTGATTGCTCATCTCCAGCCACTTCCCCAGCTCCCTCAAGAACGGATATTTGAGTATCTAAAGAACTAACATCCAAACGATAAAGACCTGCTTCAAGAATATAAAAAGAAGCGTCGGCTGTATGAATCTCATATTCTTTTTCTTGATTTAAATTTTTAAGACGAAGGTAAACTGAACCTTCAATAATTTTTAAGCTGGTTTTTTCGCCCTCAGATTTAGGCATCTTTAGAAACTCAACTTTCGTCCAGTTATCAAGACGAAGGTCATTGCCGCGGCCAAAAGAAACCTCAGCTCGGCCATCTCTTGTAATCAAGAGATTCCCTTCGCTAAGGACAAAATTAACTTCGGCAGCTTCTTCTGTGCTTTCAGCTGTTTGTAAAATAACGTCGCCCTGCACGTATTTAAGTCGGGCAAATTGATAGCGATAATAGCCCTCCTGGGCAATTAAAAGAGGAGCAATAAAAAGACTCAGGAAAACCAACCGAGCTATTTTGTGCCTCATTTTAGCCTCCCCTTTCTTAAACAGCAATTTGTGTGCCAGTTATTTCTCCCCAAGGGAAGACAAAGTTCATTAGTATGATTTTAGTTCTCAAATCGGAGCAAATGTCCTCTTTTCAGAACGCCTCTTTGATTCTTTTTCATTCCTGAGGGTAAATAAAAAAGGGGGAAATTTTTCCCCCTTTTTTTAAGTTTAATTTTACCACCACCAACGAGGCAAGAAGCGAGGCCGCATCATAAACCCAGGCCAGCTAGGCATGAATGGAGCTATTTTTCGAGCCCTAAATCCAGGCCAGATTCCCCGGCCAGGAAAGAAACGGGACATTCTTTCTCGAGCCTGAGCCAACTTGTCTCTCTGCTCTTTTGTCAGAAGCTTTTCAATTTCTCCTTGGTGCTTGATTCTAGCCTTCATCTCGGAAGCCCTAAGTTTAAAAATTTCATCAATCAAACCATCAATTTTTTTAGAATCAGCCTTTGGGTCTTGTCGGGCTTCACGCAGCTGCTTCTGTAAATCGAATAATTTATCTCGGATCGCCTTAATTTCCTCTTGATGAGTCTTTCTTAGGGCCTCTATTTTTGATTTTTGGTCAGAAGTAAGCCCAAGCCACTCTTGCAGGCCGGGTCCTAACCCAGCTCTGGCCCAGCCTGGACGTCGCATGGGTTGAGCTTGGAGAATGGTGGTTACAAGGAAAAGGAAAAGAACAAGGCAAGAGAGAATCATTAATTTATTTCTCATCTCGAACCTCCTTTTCTTCTCTCATATAATTTAGACGTTAGAACTTCCCTTTTCCTTGGACAAGGGAGCGATTTTTTCTGAAAAGATATTAATGGCTTTCCCAGACCTTAAAGCCTTCAGATGTAAGATAAAGGGGCAAAAATCTTATTCCCCCCCCAAGATTGCCTATAGCTTCAATCATTTTTCGCCGCCAGCAGTCATCGGGCGAAGCTAAAATGGTTAATGAACCGCCTTCTCCGCCGGCCCCATTAACCTTCCAGCCCGAGGCTTTAAATTTTTTGGCCAGAGAAATCACCTGATCAGCTTGACGAGAAATTAATTCAGCTCCAAGCTGGCGTTGCCATTCATTATTTTCAATCATTATTTGTCCATAGGCGGTCAAATCCCCTCTTTCTAGGGCAACTTTTGCCCTTTCGGCCAAAGCGGCCATTTTTATTAGGGGCCGAAAAGATGCTTCCCCTGTTTCAAGGCGACGGATGATTGTTTCATGAAGACTTGTTGAAAGATGAGGCTTTCCTAAATAAATTAAAACTAAACGTCTTTCCAGCTCGGCCCAAAGCTCGGGCTTAATCGCAAGCTTGGTTACTTGGTTTTTTGGATACTGATTTATTTCAATAAAGAGGGGCCCTCCAAAGGTGGCACAGAGTTGATCCTGGATTCCACATTGTTGTTTTAATCTCTGCGTCTCGACCTGATGAGCTAAAGAAGCCAATTCATTTGGATCAACTGATTTGTTCTGTAGGTAAAGAAGCGAACCAATTAAAGCCACACAAACAGAAGCGGAAGTTCCTGTGGACATGCCGGGTGGAACAGGGGAAAATAGAGAGATTTCAAGTTCTAAATCCGCAGGTACGCCAACTAAGTTGACGGCTTGCTGAAGAAGGGGATGAGGTCCAGAAGAGGGATTATCAGGATCAAACGAAAAGGATTGTTTATAATTTTCAGCAATTATCCGAACTCTTTTTCTTTTTTCCTTAGCTAAGGACCAACCTTTTATTTGAACCTCAACAGGTGGGCCAATGGCTAGGTTTTGAACTCGGCCCTGCCGAGCAAACCAGGTATCTGTCCAGCCCCCAATATCGTTAATTCGCAGCGGCGCTTGCCCATGAATAAGACGATTTATTTTCGCTTTTTTCAAGGCAAAATGAAAAACCTTTTAAAAAAGAAATTTATTCCAGATAAACTTTTTTAGAAAGGCAATAACTAAATTTTCTTTAAAATAGGCATCCCAGTTTTCGGAGTTTCGACCACTTTAAACCCTTCGGGAAGAGCATCAAGAGCACCGGGACGGATCTCTCGAGCAAAATAATAAATGGTTTGCTTTCGACCTCCTTTGAGGCTAACTTCACGCGAATGAAGATAATAGGTAATTCCCTTCGAATTTTTGAATTCATAAGCCATGGTTAAACCTCCATCAGATTTATTTTCCTAAAAATAAAACTTAAATTTATCTTCAATAGATTGGCTTTGTCTTTGTCCATATTTAGGATTAATAAAAACCCTCGCCTCTTCCCAAGAGTTTTCAATCCTAACTCCTTTCGACTTGAAAGCTGATAATGCTGACGAGCAAAAAGTTTAATCGTCAGGCCTGTTGAAGTAAATATAAAAAACTAAATCTTCTGTCAAGGAAATTTCTTCTCTTTTTAATCAGTTTTTTTGGATTCAAACTCAGCCAGCGTTTCCGCATAAATAGGTGGAATTAATTTTAAAAGAGGCACTAGCCGAGAAGCTTTAGCCATATTTCCAGAGATTTTAAGTTTTCCAGAAATAAGAGTGGCAAAAATATCCTTTTTCCCAGACCAAAGTTCATCAAGCGTCGAGGCGGCCATTTCTAAAGTTAAATCAGGTTCAGGTCCTTCTTCCCCAAAATAAGACCTTGGGGTGGAGGTTGAAGGCTGGCTCATCGATTGAGCATCAATTTTTATCGAGGCCTTAGGCTCAGTTAATCGAATTTGAAGGATAAGGTCAGAATTTTTCAGGGCCGAACATGCTTCAAAGTGCGAACCAACTTTATCTAAAAAAATCTCGAAAAAATTTCTAACTTCTTGTTCATCTTTGAAAATCGCCATTGTTTCCTCCTTTAAAATTTTTAAAATTAATGAACAAAGCCAACCGGTGGGGGCATATCGGCTGGAGTTATTGGTCCGTATTCAGCTTCATAGCGTTGAACATTAGCTATTAAGGCCTCCATAAAACGTTTCGCATGGGCTGGGCTTAAAATTAATCGAGCTACTAATTTCCCCATAGGGCCATCAGGAAAAATAAAGGCAAAATCAAAAATAAATTCCTCTCGAGAATGACGAATGGCTGCTAAATTAGAATATTGGCCGAGGGCCACATTTTCATCGACCTTAATATCAATTTTCTCGATCTTCTTTTGCTCCATCGATTTTCCCTCCCGTTTTTATCTTATTTTAAAACAATTTTAAAGCCAATTAAAAAATATCTTTACAAAAGCATTTTTGTATGATATAAAGTATATGGCTTTCTCGGGCGGGCTGGAGAAAGCCCCCACCTTTTTGGTTCCCATCATCAACCCCCCTTTTGCTGACAACAGCCCGCACTTATAATGGATTTTCCCTCTCGCTTGCTTTCTATTCGGTCAAGCAGGCTAGGCCTAGATTGAATTAATTGATCGGCTCCCCTTCTGGGTAATCTTTTAAAATTTCAGCCGGAATTTCCATCACCTTGGTCCAACCTCCCAATCTTTGGAGAACCTGGGGTGAAGTCAGAGGTCTCTTTTTTCCTTTTTCAATAAGATAGACAGGCCTGTTGGCGCCGCTTCCAAGTTCCATAACTAAACAACCTTCAAAGTTGAGATCAATCAGCTCACCATCAGGTAAGCTGGAAAGAATTTCATCGGAAACGATCGCCAAATATTTCCACGGGTCCTTCCCTCTCTTCTGGTTATAGTTATAGCGATAAAGGCTTTCGAGATTTTTAAAGGCCCGACGGACATACAGGCCAGGCCCTCGACGCTCAATCATATAAACAGTCTGATTCGCGCCCTTAACATATTTCTGATGAAGATAAGCCAAATTATCTTCAACCGGCCATGAGGAAAACTCACGATCTAACCGATCAAGAAGTCGACGACAATCACCTAGAGCATAGGGTACAAGACTTGATTCGCGCATTTCTTTTTCCAATTCATAAAAGAAGCGAGTAAGATAAATAAAGGCCTGAAAGAGATTGGTTCTCAAATATTGAGTCGAAAAATAACCCGATCTTTCTTCAGTCAATCGGATAAAAAGTCGGCAGGAAGCGGCAAAGGCTTCAGCTTTAAATAAGATAGCTTGCTCCTTTTCGGTAATCAGACCCCTTCGGCCTTTAAAATATTGAAAAGTATCTTCCGCTAAAGCTGTGGCCAATTTTTCTAAATCGATGGCCAAATTAAGAATAGCGGTTCGACGGTCAGCCGCCATGGCCGCTTCTATGGTCACTCTTGGAAGACCAGTAAAACAAAAGAAAATAAAAAAGCTAAACCAAAACCTACTGAAAGGAAGTTTAAAAAAGAAAATTGGTTTAAAGTTTAAAACCTTCATTTGATCATCCTCTAAAATTTTTTCTTGTTGGAAATAATTTTAGAATTTTTTTAATTTTAAAATTATTCAAAAAATAAAAAGAAATATAACCAAATAAATCTTCCCACCTACTTGTCAACTTTTTAATTTTTATTTCTCCAATAAATAATTTCAGTTTTTTATATTCTAATAAATTTCTTGGATTTCAGCTATTTAGTTTTTTAATCCCCATTGACATTCCCAATTGAATCAAATTAATTTATTTCATCTTCTTGTCTCAGGTTAAGGAGGCAAAATGAAAGCTAGAAGAGCTTCCCAGGCAAAAAGACCGACTGACGCTTCCCTTGCCCGCCGCTACGAAAATATTTGGAAGCAATTAAAAGATATTGTCGCCAAAACTGAAAATAAAATTTCGAGGATGGCTACCGTTGTCGCTCTCCTACACCATAAAATGCCTCATTATTTCTGGACCGGGTTTTATTTTCTAGATAAAGGTGAACTTATAGTCGGTCCCTATCAAGGAACTCTGGCCTGTCCGGTTCTGGAAAAACATCGAGGCGTTTGTTGGACAGGAATTCTCAAAAGGCAAACAATTATTGTCCCAGATGTCCATCAATTCCCTGGCCATATTGCCTGTGATCCCCGGTCAAATTCCGAAATCGTTGTTCCTCTTTTCAACCAAAATCAAGAACCTTGGGCTGTTCTTGATATTGACAGCACCCTTTTCAATGCCTTTAATCAAATTGACCAAGAATGGTTAGAAAAAATTGTTACTTTAATTTAAAAAGTAGGCTTGGACTTCGTTTCTCTTTGGTCTATCTATTTGTTAATTGGTGATCGATTTTTTTTTTGGCGATGTTTAATAATATGCCCAGCTACTTCTTTAATAATTTTAACTGCAGCGGCAGCTGTTATCCCGGAAGGGTCTCGAGATGGATTAAGCTCAACTACATCAAGACCAACAATATTGGCCTCTAGTTCATGAAGTAAATCAAAAACTTGGCGAGTTGAAAGACCTCCAGGTTCATGGTGAGCCACTCCTGGAGCAAAGGCTGGATCCAAAGAATCAAGATCAAAGGAAATATAAAGGGGGTTGGTGAAATTGAGGCGGGGAATAACTTTTAAATCTTTCATCTCAATCATTGTTACCCCATATTTCGACGCTATTGCTCGCTGTTCAGCTGTAGCGGCTCTTATTCCTATCTGAACCAGCTTTTTGATCAATCCAGCCTCTAAAATGCGAGCAAAAGGGCAAGCGTGGGAGAGTCGGTCTCCATAAAGGTCTGGATAGAGATCGGGATGAGCATCAAAATGAAGAAGATCAAGATGATGAAAATATTTTGAAAAAGCTTTAATTATAGGGAAGGTAATTGAATGATCTCCTCCCAGAATAATGGGTACAGCCCCTTGGTCAAGAATTCTAGCGACAGCTTCTTCAATTTGGATAAAAGTCTTATCGACATCTCCCGAAGTATCTACATCACCAAGATCGACTATTGTTGCCTCAGTTTCTAAATTAATCCCCAATTCAGTAAAAGGATTTAAAGCTTTGCTCGTTGAGGCCCGTCGAATAGCTTGAGGCCCCAAAGCCGCTCCTTTTAAAAAACATGACTTTTCATCAAAAGGAATTCCCAGGATGGCTATCTCATAAACTTCACTTTTTTTTACAGCCCCTCCAAAATCAGTCATGGTTCACCTCGCTGAGCGATTTTTTCCCTTCTTTTTTAATATTTTTATCAACCTAATTCAACCCGCAAAGGCCAACCTTTCATCTTTGGATATTCTAAAATCTTCTGATCCATCCTTTTAATCCTATTTAAAATTTTCTGATGATAAAAAACTTTCCGACAACTGAATTTTTCAACGACCAAATAAATAGAAAAGGGGATTTCCTCTTAGGAGGAAATCCCTTAAAGGAGGGTGGGGGGAGAGGGAGGTGAGCTCCCCTCCTTTTCACAACCTTTGAACCGCCTTGGATGAGAGAAAGATCAGGTTGTGAACCTACCCTCCATTTTAGTCAAATTTTTTCTCTTCTCAATCACCAGTTAGGGCGAATAACGGGGTGAATTTTCTTCCGCCCTCGGCTAATCGATCCCACCTCTTCCTTCAAAGATTAGGTCGGAGCTTTGTCTTTTGCCCCTTCTTTTTATTTTATTTAAAATTGCCTTTATTTTCCAGCAACTGCCGTCCTTTTTTATTTGACATCTTTTTTAATTTAATTATTAAAATATTTTAATAAGGGATTAAAAAAATTATTTTCATGTCTATCTGGAATGAGGGAAGGAGTTTAGCCATGCTAAATAATCACTCTCCCTTCTTGAAGAAATTTTCTCTGTCTTTAGAAAACAATCAACGTTCTTCCTGGACGGAGAAAATGCTGGACTTTGCGGCACATATCGGGCCAAAGGCTTTTCGTTTTACCCCCTTGAGAAAATTGGTTGCCTCTAGTTTAGAAGAGAAGCTGCGAAGTTCGGCTCAAAGCCTCTTAGCTAAGGGCGAACACTTTCCTGGGGTGGTTTTAGATAGGCTTGACCTAAGCTTGGCTATTCTTCATTCCATAGAAAGAGCTTTGGCTGAGGGCCGTCTTGGCGAAAGGTCAGCCAGGAAGTTGCTTCAGATTTTTGCAGGCGATGTCTTGGTCCGCAAAGGAGAACCCTCGGCTAAACAGCGTTTCCTTGCGCGTCATGGGGTAAACCCACCTGAAATTCTCCTCATCAGTCCAACAAAAGCCTGTAATCTTCGTTGCCATGGTTGTTACGCCGATTCAGGAGGCACTAATGAAAAACTACCATGGCCTATTTTTGAAAGGCTAGTTGAAGAAGCCCATGACCTTTGGGGGGCTCGCTTTATCGTTTTCAGTGGCGGTGAGCCCCTCGTCTATCGGGATCAAGGAAAAACAGTCTTGGACTTAGTTAAACAGTTTAACGATTGCTTTTTTATGATGTATACCAATGGAACCTTAATTGACGATGAAATGGCTTATCGAATAGGCCAAGTGGGCAATTTAATGCCAGCCGTTTCGGTTGAGGGACTAAAAGAGCAAACCGACCAGCGACGGGGGCCTGGTGTTTTCGAAAAAATTGTCGCGGCTTTGCAGAGATTGAAACGAGAAAAGGTCTTTTACGGCATCTCTATAACCGCTACCAAAGACAACGCCGAGCATCTATTCTCTGATGAAGTTATTGACTTTTACTTCGAAGAAATGAAGGCCAATTTTGCCTGGGTCTTCCATTACATGCCCATTGGTCGCTCTTTTACTCTTTCTCTTCTCCCCTCCCCCAAACAAAGAATCTGGATGTGGCGTCGGTCTTGGGAACTCGTCCGAAAAAGAAAAATTTTTATCGCTGACTTTTGGAATAGTGGAACTGCTTCCTATGGTTGCATTGCTGCTGGCCGTGAAGGCGGATACTTGGCTGTTGACTGGAATGGTTGGATCCTTCCCTGCGTCTTTATGCCCTATTCACCAGTTAATATTATTGAAGCCTATGCTCAAGGAAAAACCCTAGAAGATGTTTGGGCCAATCCTTTCTTTGCTCGCCTACGACAATGGCAGAGGGAATATGGCTATAAGAAAAAAATAGTTAGACCAGAAGATCGAGGCAATTGGATGATGCCCTGTCTCATTCGCGATCACTATCAGAAATTCCGCGAGCTTATTAGCGACTTCCAGCTGACTCCTCAAGATCAAAATGCGGCCGCGGCCCTTCAAGATCCAGAGTATTTCCAGGGAATGGTCGCTTATAACCAAGCTGTAGCTGAATTAATGGACCCTATCTGGAAAAATGAGTATTCAAGGCTTATTTCATAACTTTTTGGAGAAAAAAATGGCAAAAAAAATTATTACTAATTTAAAACATTTTCAATATTTTTATCCCTACACTGTAGCTTTGGTGGGCGCTAAATCAGGCCACAAAATTAACTTTATGAGCTGCGCCTGGCATTCTGCCCTTTCCTTTAATCCTCCCCTTTTCGGGGTTCTCCTTTCGAAAAAAAGATTGACCCATTCAATCATTAGTGAAGCTCGTGAATTCTCCGTTAATTTTCTTTCCTATGATCAAGCGAAAATCTCAGCCATCATGGGCCGAAAATCTGGCCGAGAGGTAGATAAAATAAAGCTTTCTGGTCTGCATCTGCTTGAACCTAAAAATATCCAGTCGCCCTTAATTGCTGAGGCCTATGTCGCCTTTGAATGCCGTCTTGAAGAAATTCATCCTTTTGGTGATCATGACCTTTTTGTAGGTCAAATCTTAGCGGTTCACGTCGACTCTGAAGGTTTCAATCAAGAAGGCGTTCTTGAAGTCCAACGAATCCGTCCATTATGTTATCTCGGCAGTGATTGTTATGTCACGATCGATCCAGAGAGCTTTAAACGAGTTTTGCCTGATTAAGCTTTCAATTAGGTTGAAATTAACCCTCCCAACGGAGATAATCTTAAACGGCTATCTTTTTTAAGGTTCAATGATTTAAAGTCTCAGGAAAGGAGGTTTCATGGGGAGCAAAGTTAAATTGATAAGCTCAATTAATTCTTGTGGGCTTTTAATTATTCTGCTTATTTGGCCATCAATTGTCTTCGGCCATAATTCTTTATTCCTTTCTTCCGATGAAGCTCAAGAGAAAGTTACTCCTTTTAGACTCACCATTGACAACATTATGCAAGGAGAAGAACTAGTTGGGACAAGCCCAACTGCCGTGATGTGGTCTTATGATAGCCAAAAATTATATTTTCGCTGGCGAGATCCAAAAGATAAAACAGCTGGTTTTTATATGGTTAATTTAAAAGATTTAAAACCAAAAGCTACCACCATAGAAGAAATTTTTAAATCACCTCCAATAATCCCAGCTAGCTTGGGTAGAGGCCAAGCTGGTTTGGGTCAAGCAGGATTCAATCTTCAATTTGATTCAGCTCGGCGTCGGGCCTTAATTGTTTTTCAAGGTGACTTAAGATTAATGGATCTTAAAACAGGGAAAATAACTCAGCTCACCCAAACTGAAGCCAGGGAAACGAACGCTCGCTTTTCTTTCGATGAAAAAAAGATAATTTTCACTTCCGAAGATAATCTCTATTCTTATAACCAAGAAGATGGAAGTATAAAACAACTAACAACTTTCACCCGACAAAAACCGCCTGCTCAACCAGTTATGAGCGAAATTGATAAATGGTATCTAGAGCAGCAGAGGACTCTATTTAAAGAAATTGGCCGAGGCCGATTCCCAGAAATGGCCAGTCTTGGAGAGATGGGGACTAGCCCAAAGAGGCGTTCCTTTTTCTTAGAAAGCAACCAAAGTCTAACTTTGCTTGAACTTACGCCTGATGAAAAACAGGTTATTTTCTTCCTTTCTGAGCCAGACCCTGAGGTTAAGGAAACTCTTGTCCCCAATTATGTTACCCGAACAGGCTATACCGAAACCATTTCCTCTCATCCCAAAGCCGCTTACATTTCTCCTCGCTTGACTCGAGCGGGCCTAATGGATGTAGCCACAGGAGAAGTTCGTTGGCTTGAACTGAATCAAGGAGGACGGCGCATTTTCCCGACCATGGTCTCTTGGTCACCTAATGGTCAAGACTGTGTGCTTTTGGCTCGGGCCGAAGATAGAAAAGATCATTGGCTTTTTCGAATTGATTGGATGAAAGCCAAGGCTGAAATTTTAGACCAAGTTCATGATGAAGCTTGGGTTGGCCCTCTGGGTCTAACTAACCTTTTTTGGTCAAAAGATGGTCGACGGCTCTATTATATATCAGAAAAAGATGGCTTTGCCCATCTCTATTCTTTAACCCTTGATGGCCAAGAAAGAAAAAAGCTAACCTCTGGAAAATTTGAAGTCCGCTCAGCTCAACTATCGAATGATGGTCAATTTATTTATTTTTTAAGCAATGAAGAGCATCCTGGAGAGACCCATTTTTATAAAATGCCGATTAATGGGGGTCCTAGAACAAGGCTTACCTTCCTTGAAGGAATGAATGAAGTCTATCTTTCTCCAGATGAAAAGTGGTTGGCTCTGATTCATTCTGAAACCAATCGGCCACCTGAACTCTACCTCCAACCTAATCAGCCGCAAGCTAAGGCCCAGCAAATAACTGTTTCGCCAAGTGAAGCTTTCAGGAGTTATCATTGGGCCAAGCCAGAAATTGTTACCTTTAAAGCTCGGGATGGCTTTGAAGTTTATGCCCGCCTTTACCAACCTCAGTCCTGGCATCCTTCCAAACCTGCGGTTATTTTTATCCATGGAGCAGGATATCTTCAGAATGCTCACAAGGGGTGGAGCACCTATTACCGGGAATACATGTTTCATAATTTTCTTATGGAGCAGGGTTACCTGGTATTTGATGTGGATTATCGTGGCAGCGCTGGCTACGGCCGAGATTGTCGCACGGCAATTTATCGGCATATGGGCGGCAAGGACCTGGATGACATTGTTGATGCGGCTAAATTCCTAGTCTCTCGCTATGGAGCTAATCCTCAGAAAATAGGCGTTTATGGTGGCTCCTATGGTGGTTTTTTAACCTTGATGGCTATGTTCAAGGAACCGGATGTATTTCGCGCTGGGGCCGCCTTGCGGCCTGTCACTGACTGGGCCCATTATCACCCTGGATATACCGTCGACATTCTTAATTTGCCTCATAAAGACCCTGAGGCCTACCGTCAGAGTTCACCTATTTACTTCGCTGAAGGCTTAAAAGGAGCTCTTCTTATTTGCCATGGAATGGTTGATACCAATGTTCATTTTCAGGATTCCGTACGCCTTGTCCAACGTTTAATTGAACTCCGCAAGGAGAATTGGGAGTTGGCCATCTATCCAGTTGAGGACCATTCTTTCCGCAACGCTTCCTCTTGGGCTGATGAATATAAGCGCATTTTTAAGCTCTTTGAGACCAACTTGAAATAAATTAAACTCAAATTAAGGAAGATAAATTTACCACAGTTAGGCTTATCTAAAGAAGAAGGTTCTCTTTAACTTAACCTTAAAACTTAAAAAATCTTTCAACAATTTTAAAAATCTGGAAATGAAAGTTAAAATTTGTATAATTTTAAAAATAAGAAAATAAAAGGCGAAGTTAATGGTTGAAGAAACGACCTCTTTAGAAGTCCTAAGAGTCGAAAACCTCTATAAATCCTATAAATCTGGGTTCATCCCCCGTCGCTTTCCTGTTCTCAAAGGGATAAGTTTTTCTGTTCATCAAGGAGAAATCTTCGGTTATTTAGGGCCAAATGGGGCAGGGAAAACCACTACTCTTAAATGTATTCTTGGCTTAATCTTTCCCGATTCAGGCGAAATTAAACTTTTTGGCCAACCCCATCTTTTCCTTAAGGCTAAGGAAAAAGTTGGCTATTTACCTGAAAACCCTTATTTTTATGAATATCTGACGGCTCGGGAATTTTTAAATTTCTATGCCCAGCTCTTTCCTCGAGAACGAATGGCCGATAAAAATAAAATCAATGAGTTGCTCCATCTTGTTGGCTTAGAAAAAGCTGCTGATCTCCAACTAAGGAAATTTTCTAAAGGCATGCTTCAAAGAATAGGGCTAGCTCAGGCCTTAATAAATGACCCAGAATTAGTCTTCCTTGACGAACCTTTGGGTGGCCTCGACCCAATTGGCCGCAAGGAGTTGCGCGATATCATTGTCAATCTCAAAGAAAAAGGAAAGACCGTTTTCCTCTGCTCCCATATCCTTCAAGATATTGAAATGATCTGCGATCGAGTGGCCATTATAGTGGGTGGGCGCTTAGTTGCTCAAGGAGCATTGACCGACCTCATTTCAGAAAAAGTTCTTTTTACCGAAATTACCCTTTCTGGCCTACCACGAGAAACCCTTGAAGGTTTAGGCGAATTTGTTTCTGTTCGTGGGGATCGAGCCTTAATTAAAGTTTTTGATGAAAATAAGCTTAGCCAAATCCTAAATTTAGTTAGGGAAAAGAAAGGGAAAATCTATTCCCTGGTTCCTCGAACTGAAACTCTGGAAGATATCTTTGTCGATATGGTGAAACAGAGATGAAAATCAAAGCAATTGCTCTTAACACTTTTAAGGAAGCCATTAGAGATAGAATTCTTTATTTGCTTTTCTTTTTTGCAGCAGCAGCGATTATTTTTTCTAGGATTTTGGCTCTTTTAACGGTCGGTGATCGAATTAAGATCATTAAGGATGTCGGCCTGGCCTCTCTTTCTCTTTTTGGCGCCCTCATGGCTATCCTTATAGGCACCGGCTTGGTTTATAAGGAAATTGATAAAAAGACGATTTATACAGTAATCTCCAAGCCTATTCATCGCTGGCAATTTCTTCTTGGCAAATTTCTTGGCTTGATGTTAACCTTGGTGGTCATGATAGGTCTGATGAGTCTTATTTTCCTGGCGGTGGTTTTTGTTCACACTTTTAAATTCGAACCTCGTTTGCTAATTGCTATTGCCTTCATATTTATTGAACTTTTTTTGATTACGGCGGTCGCCATCCTGTTCTCTTGTTTTTCTACCCCCATTCTTAGCTCTATTTTTTCTCTTGCCTTTTATTTAATTGGCCACACCTCCTGGGGCCTGGAAACTCTTATCCGAAAACTAAAATCTGGAGTCTGGCGCTCTTTAGCTCAGTTTCTTTACACTTTCCTCCCTGATCTTGAAAATTTTAATTTCCGCACTGAAATTGTTCATGGTTTGACGATTCAACCAAAATTTTATTTCTATTCAGCCTTATATGGATTTTTTTACACTCTTTTTATCCTTGTCCTAGCAAATATAATTTTTAGAAAGCGAGATTTCGTTTAAGCGATGAAAGGAGGCTGGCTTAATCAAAAAAGCCGAGATCCGAGCTTTCTCTTCTTGATAATAGTTTTGATCCTTAGCTTACTAATTTTTATGGTTCTTAAGGTTCGCTGTGATCAAATCAGTCGGACTCGCGTACCAGGTTCGGCCATAATCTATATTCCTTCTGGGAAATACCTAAAATATGTTACTTTTGGTTATTCCTCTGTCCTGGCTGACTTAATTTATCTCTGGGCGATCCAGTACTATTCCAATTATGCCATCGAAGACCGATTCAATTATCTTGAACATATTTTTTCAATAATTTCAGAGTTAGATCCTCGTTATATTGACCCTTATGAGCTAGGGGCCCTCATTGCCGTTTATGAGGGTAATAATCTTGAGCTCGGTCTCAAAATCTTGGATATGGGTTTGCAAAAAAATCCAGATCAATGGTTTTTCCCTTTTATGGCCGGCCATTTAGCTCAGCTTAGAAAAAATTATGATTTAGCTAGGATTTATTATAAAAAGGCGATGGAAATTCCCGGTTCCCCGGACATTGTAAAAAGGCTTTATGCCTTTTCAGCTTTTAAGACTATGGATTTCGAAACAGCTTGGCGCACTTGGCTTGAGGTTTATGAAACAGCTCAGGATGAAAGGATAAAAAAAATTGCTAATAATCACCTTTATCAGGTTAAGGCGGCTATTGACAAACAAATAATTGAGCAAGCAGTGCTTTTATTTAGAGAAAAATACGGGCGCAATCCTTATAGTTTAGACCAACTTGTTCGAACTGGTTTTTTAAAAGAAATTCCTAAGGACCTCGATGGTCTGGATTATCTTTATGATCCCAGAACTGGCGAGGTCAGGACGGCTCAAATCTGGTGGAAACGATAATTGTTATTCTCTTTGGATTGGTCTGGGGGAGTTTTCTCAATGTCGTTGTTTACCGCCTTCCCCAGGGCAAAAGCATTATCAAACCAGCTTCTTCTTGTCCTCATTGCGGCACGAGGATAAACTGGTACGACAATATCCCCCTTCTTTCTTATTTGCTGCTTAAAGGAAAGTGTCGGGCCTGTCGTCGGCCCATTTCGATTATTTACCCAATAATCGAAGCTTTAACGGCCGCCTTGCTTCTTATCCTCTATTACCATTATTCTCTTTCTCTCCACTTCTTGGCGGCTGCCCTTTTTACTAGCGCTTTAATTACTCTAGGTTTTATTGACTTCAAACACCAAATTCTACCTGATCACTTAACAATTCCTCTTTTCCTTTTATCTTTAATCTATGGTTTTCTTCGATCTGACTTAAATTTGAAAGAAGTTTTGCTCGGCGCCTTTTTTGGAAGTGGATTCCTTTTTCTTATCTATGTCGGTTATTTCCTTATTCGAAAAAAAGAAGGTCTAGGCACTGGAGATATAATTTTGATGTTGGGGATTGGCTCTTTTCTTGGACTAAAAGGAACCATCTTAACCTTGATTCTAGCTACTTTTGCCGGCGCTTTGGTTGGTCTATTTCTTCTTTTAGGCCAAAAAAAAGAGTGGCAAACTGCCCTTCCCTTCGGTTCATTCCTTACTCCCGCTGCTTTTATTTCATTGGTCTGGGGTGAAAAAATAATTGTTTGGTATTTTAGTCTTTTTTCACTTCCAGGATGACTCTTTAAAAATGCTTTTGGAAGCTTAAGATTATCAATAATTGAATTTTCCACCAGGCTATGGTAATGGATTGAGTACTTGGAGAATATCAAGGTGTGGTTAAAAATAAGAGCTGATTATCCCCAAATTGTAATCTTTTTAATTTTTTCCTTTTTCTTTTTTGCTTCCCTCTTTTTAAATTTGCCGGCGATCCATAATGGTTTTCTTTGCGCTGATCAGGCTGTTTATTTGGCCATGACTCAGAGTATCGCCCTTGATGGCGATCTCGAATATACGACCAAAGACTTGGCTCGTTATTATTATTCCTTTGAGGCTGGGCCTCAAGGTATCTTTTTGAAAAAGGGAAAAGACGGCCGAATTTTTTACGCAAAATCCTTTGCCTATTCTCTTTTCGCGGCCCCTTTTGTCCGCTTATTTGGCGTCAATGGCTTTTTAGTTTTTCATTCTTTTCTTCTTTTTCTTATCATCTATATGGGAACACGTTATCTTAGCCTGACCAATAACCAAGGGCTTTCCCTTGCGGCCACTCTTACTTTTCTTTTTGCCTCAATTGCAGGGGTTTATTATTTCTGGATATCGCCTGATTTTTTCAATTTATCCTTAATCTTTTTTATCCTTTTTCTCTGGCTCTATAAAATTCAAGCTAAAAAGAGCCAGAAGATGTCTTTTTCTTCAGGCGTCGAAAGGTTTATTCTTTCTAATAAGACTGATTATTTGGCTAGTCTCCTTCTTGGGTTTGCCACTTTTTCTAAGCCTCCTAATGCTGTCCTTTTAGGTCCACTTTTTCTTTATCAATTGCTTCAACGCCGTATCGGTCGAGCCTTGCTTATGGCCTTAATTTTCGTTGGTTCAGTCGCTCTTTTTTTCGGGGCCAATTATCTTCTGACCTCTGATTGGAATTATATGGGCGGAGAAAGAAAGACTTTCATTGGTACCTTCCCTCTTGAGAAAGAAAACATCACTTTTGATAGTATTGGCCATCCGATGACTTCAGAAGGCTATTTTGAAAAGTTTTTTCTACCTTTGACCTTTGTTCCGATTAATCTCTTTTATTATTTTTTCGGTCGCTTTACTGGGATTACTTGGTATTTCTTTCCTGCTCTTCTCGCTCTTATCCTTTTCCTATTGCGAAAGAAAACTCAAGAACAATGGATGCTCCTTTTAGGCGCGTTGGGTGGCATTTTAACCTACGTAATTTTTATGCCTGACAACTATGGCGGCGGTGGAGGTTCGTTAGCTAATCGATATTTCCTTAATATCTATCCGCTTTTCTTTTTTCTTGTTCCCCAAATAAAGAAAAAGGGAGAAATCTTCTTATGTTGGCTAATGGCGGCCTTTTTCATTTCGCCCATTCTAGTTTCTCCTTTTCATTCCTCCGCCCAACCAGCAACCCATGCTAAACGATTTCCTTTTAAAGCCCTGCCAGTCGAAATGACCTTAATCAATAATCTCCCTACCAATACCAATCCGCGAGCTTTTCGAGTGGATGCTGGCCTTACCGAATACCGTGGTTTTCTTCACTTTCTTGATGACAACTTTTTGCCCAAATTAGAACCTACGGGGATTTGGACAAGGGGCCCATATCCCTGTGAAATGATCCTTAAGACCTATTATCCCCTTAAAGAAATAGTAGTTCATCTCCTTAACAATCCTCGAAGGAACAATCAGATCAAAGTAACCGTCGAAGGCAAGACCCAACAAGTCACCCTTCAATCCAAGCAGCGGGCAACATTACGCTTTCCTGTGGGTCGCGGTTTTCAAATTAAAGCTAGCCATCTTTATCGAATAAAAATAAAGGCTTCTAAAGGTTCGATCCCTTATTTTGAAAGTCCTACGAGCGATGAACGCCGAGTGTTAGGCGTTTTCTTTGAACTTGAACTCATTCCGGCTCAATAATGTGTGGTCTCTGTGGTTTCGCTTTTACTTCTGCTTCAAGGCAACCTGATCAAGCTATTTTAAAAGAAATGGCCAACACCCTTATTCATCGTGGTCCTGATGATGAAGGCTATTTCTGCCAGCCGGGCATTGGACTAGCTGTCCGTCGCCTCAGTATCATTGATGTTAGGGGTGGCCACCAGCCTCTTAGCAACGAAGATGGAACTATCTGGGTAGCTCAAAATGGCGAAATTTATAATTTTCTTGAGCTAAGGGCAGAGCTAGAAAAAAGGGGCCATGTTTTTCGAACAAGATCAGATACTGAAGTTATCGCCCATAGCTATGAGGAATGGGGGCTTAATTGTCTGGAGCAATTCAGAGGAATGTTTGCTTTCGCTCTTTGGGATGACAAGAAAAAAAGATTAATCTTGGCTAGGGACAGGATTGGCGTTAAACCCCTTTATTACACCTTACTTCCTGATGGCACCTTGGTTTTCGGCTCAGAAATAAAAGCGATCTTGGCTTATCCTGGTATCTTGAGAGAACTTGACCTTGAAGCCCTCGATTTTTATTTGACTTTTGAATACATACCCGCGCCTTATTCAATTTTTAAGGGGATCAAAAAATTACCGGCCGCTCATTGGCTGCTTTATGCCCCTCCCAAACTAATGATTAACCGCTATTGGCAGCTTGATCCAAAAAAATTAAAAGAAGAAACAAAATTTCTGACTTTAGACCAAGCTATGGACGAGCTTTACGAAAAACTTCGAGAATCAGTCCAACTTCGTCTTATTAGTGACGTCCCGCTTGGGGCCTTCTTAAGTGGAGGTATTGACTCTTCCACCATTGTCGGCTTTATGAGAGAATTGGGCGCTGATCCGCTTCGAACTTTCTCTATTGGCTTTAAAGAATCAACTTACAATGAACTGGATTACGCCCGACTCACTGCGGCTCGATTCCACACTCAGCATGAGGAATTTATCCTTGAACCCAAAGCTTTAGATCTCACGGAAAAGCTTCTTTATCATCTTGATGAACCCCTGGCCGATTCTTCGATCTTTCCAACCTATTTGGTTTCAGCTATGGCCCGCTCTCAAGTCACAGTTGCCCTTTCCGGCGATGGTGGCGATGAACTCTTTGGGGGCTACGAACACTATCAGGCTCAGAAGCTGGCTCAATGGCCCTTAATCGAAAAAATTGGTCGACTCATTTCTCCCTTGATCAATTACTTTCCTCCTACCGAAAAGAAAAAGGGCTTCTGGAATAAACTCCAACGATTTACTCTCGGCTTAACCTCTCCTCCAGAGCTACGACACTTTCGCTGGATGATGTTCTGGCGAGAAAGGGAAAAAGGATTTTTATATAGCGAAGCCATTAAAAAAGAGATTAATCAATTCGGACCCATCTGGACCCGAGAACCATTAAAATCAATTTTTGAAGAAATGACCTGTTTTGACCCATTAACCGCGGAACTTTACCTGGATCTTAAAACTTATCTCCCCGATGATATCATGGTTAAAGTTGATCGAATGAGTATGGCCACTTCTCTTGAGGCTAGAGAGCCTTTACTTGATCATCGACTTGTCGAATTTGTCTTCGCTTTGCCAGGCGAATGGAAAGTTCGGGGCTTAAAAACCAAGTGGATTTTCAAAAAAACTATGGAAAGGCTTTTACCAAAAAAAATTATTTATCGACCTAAAGAAGGTTTTAGTATTCCCATCAAGCTCTGGCTACGTCAGGAACTCCGTTCTTTGCTTCTCGATGAACTTAATGAAGAAAAGATAAGGCGGGAAGGCTTATTTTCACCACAAGTAGTTAAAAAACTGATTGATGACCATTTAGCTGGCCGGAAAAATTATAGCCATCAGCTTTGGACTCTTTTGGTTTTCGAGATGTGGCAAGAAAAATATTTAGTAAACCGATAGAATTTATAACTTTTCTATAACGAATATCGCCTCCTTTTTTGATTGGATCTTGAAGGCTTCATTAATTGGACATCCTGGAATCCAGACAATCTCTTTACCAGAAATGAAGAGAGGCCAGAAAGGTCGAAGATTAACTGGAATATGGCGAGAGCTCATCACTGCTTTTAATTTTTTTGGTTTATCGGAGCCTAACGGTTGATAGCGATCGCCAGGTCGACGTGTTCTGATTAGAAGAGGGAAATCTAATTTTCGCCAGCTTAAACAAGCTCGGCAACCATCATCAAAAGGAGGAAGTTCATCTCCTTTAATCTTTTGACCTGAGAATTTAAAACCAAGGCCCGGAATTTCAATTGTCTGCTTCCCATCCCAATTTAACTGATAGTTTCGAAGCTGGCGCCAACTCTTTTCTTCCAAAATAAAATGATTTAAACGAACAAGCTTAATCCCTCTTTTTAGATGAATCTTTTTCCCCGGCTCAAGCCGACGAACGGCCTCAACTTCTTGAAAACTAATTTCTCGCAAATCGCCTCGAAGCCTCATAAGGAAACGTCGAATTAACCGTCTAGCCAAGGCGGGATGAAGTTTTTCGAGCGCCTTGGCATCAAGCCATAAATCATTGCCCTCTACTTTGATAACTCGCGAGAGCTGCTCTTCTTCAATTTTTTCAAGAAAATCTTCCTCTTCTCTGAGAATATCAGCCATCCGGGCTAAGTTAGCCACAATTTGGG
Source organism: Candidatus Aminicenantota bacterium (assembly GCA_026416195.1). GTDB lineage: Bacteria > Acidobacteriota > Aminicenantia > Aminicenantales > CALLJL01 > CALLJL01. The sequence continues at coordinate 55,376 of JAOAFQ010000004.1, forward strand.
GATTAAATCTTTCTTCAAGCAAAGGAATAAGTTCCAATCTAAGGCGATTGCGCAGGAAACGTCGATCGAAATTGCTTTCATCCAGGCAAAAGGGAATTTTAAGTTCCTTGAGATAAGTCTCAATTTCTCGGCGTCGAAAAAAAATTAAAGGTCTAATTATCTTGCCTTCAATTTCGGGTAAGATTCCTCTCAAACCCCGCGGACCACTGCCTCGGATCAAACGCAAGAGAAAGGTTTCAGCTTGATCATCCAGGTTATGGCCAGTGGCAATTTTGGTAGCACCTAATCTTTTCCGTGTCTCTTCAAGGAAATGATACCGAAGTTCACGGCCAGCCTCTTCAAGATTAAGACGTCGCTTTCGGGCATAAGCTCTAACATCAACCCTCTTGAGAACAAGGGGCAGGGCATATTTTTTGGCTACTTGAATAACAAAAGTTTCATCTTTTTTAGCTGAAGGCCTCAGACCATGATTTAGATGAGCCAGCGAAAGCTGGAAAGGAATTTTCGACTGAAGGCGAACAAGTAGGGAAAGTAAACAGGTCGAATCAGGTCCACCAGAATAAGCGAGTAAAATATGGTCCTTGGGTTCAATCAACTTTTTTTGGCAAACTTCTTTAACAAAGCGCAAAAAGATTTTTTGAGGAATGGATTTAATTGGCTTAATTTTTATAGGCCCCTTTGAATTGATGATAATGGCGGTGGAGGGATTCGAACCCCCGACACTGCGGATATGAGCCGCATGCTCTAACCAACTGTGCTACACCGCCTTAAGTAAGATGATTTTAGCGAAAAGGCTCGCTTTAAGTCAATGAACCCGCTCAGGGAAAATTTCACTTCTCGTTTAGGGTCAAAAGTCATTC
>JAOAFQ010000028.1 GCA_026416195.1 Candidatus Aminicenantota bacterium
GTCCATATCTCATCGCCCCAAAATAGCCACCTGAAAGTGGCGTGGCTCCCGTTGTTGGCGATATCGTCTGCCCACTAATGATTTTCTCTAAGCTGTCAATTTCTGTCAGTCGAGCATCGGTTTCAGAAGCACTTTCGCCATTCATCAAAGTCTTTAACTCTCTCATCAGAAAACTATCTGGTTATCGACAAAATAGAGTTTGGCTAATATGATGTTCCCACAGATCTCAGCCAAGGACTTTACCCAATTTAAACCCCTCCAGCACGATGGCCATCATTTCCTCAGCTATCCATTTCCTGGCCTTCAAGCTTTCACTTCCGATGTTAACTATGAACTCTATTTCATAAAAAGTTTCCGCCATTTCAGAAGTTCAGGATAAGTTCGACAAAATAAGAATTTTTAAATATAAGTAAACCCCTCCTAAGAAATTGAAATGGGCGAAAAAAGGAATAAAATTAAAGAGTTAAATTATTTGAGAATAAAATGGACGATTTTAAAGTAAACAAGATTTTTCGATCTCGTTTATTTTCTTGTCTAGTTTTAATATTTTTTACCTTGAATTTCCTATCTAATTTGGTTCTTGGAAATGGGCAAGTTGTTAAAACTGATGAAAAAGGCCTGAAAAATCTTCTTTCTGTTAGACGGCCCAATATAATTTTAATAATAATTGATTCTTTGCGGCCTGACCATCTTAGTTATTTTGGTTATTTTCGACCTACATCACCCGTCATAGATCAACTTTGTCAAGGAGGGGTAGTTTTCCGAAAAGTGATAGCTCAATCTTCCCAGACAGGGCCGGCCATCGCTTCTCTTTGGACAGGTCTCTATCCTAGCCGACACGGAATTCAACTTTATTCTTATAATCAATCTTATGATCCTATAAAACGAGATGTTCCTCCCTTTCTTGATGATGCTTTTCGAACCATGGCTGAATATCTTAAAGAAAATGGCTACACAACCATGGCCATTGTAGCCAATCCCTGGCTTCAACCTGAGTTTGGTTTCGCTCAAGGATTTGATCAATACTTTTCTATCCTTCCTAATTATGGCCAACTGACTATAAATAAATTCAACGAAACGGTGGCTAATTTAAGGACCTCTGATGAGAAACCCTATTTTGCTTATCTTCATTTAATGGATACTCATGCCCCTTATCTAAATCCCTCAGGTCCAAAAAATCTTTTTGTTAAATTTAGGGGAGAGCCTATTTATGGCATGGGCTACAAAGATGAAGTGCGGAGTCAAGATCTTGTCTATGCTTGCGGTCTATATGATGAACAAATTCATTATGTCGATGGATTAATTGGTCAGCTAATCGATTATTTACAAAAAAAGGGGATCTTTAAGGAAACTTTACTCATCCTAGCTTCTGATCACGGTGAGGAATTTTATGAGCATTTAGGTTTAGGTCATGGGGTAACCCTTTATAATGAGGTCATTACTACTTTCTTCCTTCTTTATTTGCCAGAATTATTTGGTCACAAAGTAATTGAAGACAGAGTCCAAGCTATTGATCTTCTTCCGACCATCCTTGATCTCTTAGGCATTTCTTATGAGCAAGAATTATTAGATGGAGAAAGTCTTATCCCTCTTATTTTCTCTTCCTCTTCAGGCTTCAAAATGAAAAAAGAAAGAATTTTCCTTTCTGAGCTGGGTGATAAAAAAGCCGTAATTTATGATAAGTTTAAATACATCTATGATTTTTTCCTTCAAACTGAAGAGCTTTATGACTTGAAACGTGATCCTGGCGAACTTCTTAATCTTGCTGATGAAAAAATTGAGACACGAAAAAACTTTAAAAATTTACTTATGTCAACATTGAAGTTGGAGAAAGAATCATTTCCGCTTACAACTAAATTAAGGAAAAGCATCCTCGAAAGGCTCCAAACCCTGGGTTATGTTAGTGCTAAAGAAGAGAATGCAAGTTTCTCAGGTGAAATTTTGACTCTTCCCATATCTAACCAAATTATTTTTTCGAGACCGACCTATAACCCTTTGCAATTAATCTATGGCTGGAAGCAGAGGTTAAAAAATAAGAATGAAATCTTTTGCGAGATAGGGCCCTTTGTTAAATTTGTTTTGAATCGAGGAGATAAATTAAAGAGAAAGAATCATGAATTGATAATCGAAGGCAAAATTATCAGTGACCCAGTCGATGATTTTACTATCACCTTAAAAATTTATAGTGAAAGGCGCCTTCTTGGCTGCACTCGACTTGAGACTGAAAAAAATTTTTTAGTAAAAATAAAATTGCCTCGGAAATTCGCTCTCGAACGAAGTGTGGAGTTTCTGCTTACCTGGACGATAGCTAATAAAGAAGAGAACGAAGATACTAAAATACCTGAAGTGTCTTTTCTTATCTCCCAGATTATCTGGAATTAAGTTATATCAAATCAAAAAATTTGATTAGCAGCCTCGATTGACAGCTATTCTTTAGCCTATTTATATATTTATTTTTTTATTTTAGCCATAAGTTGTCCTTTGATAGGACAGGAGAAGATTATCCTTTTCGGTTTCGAGTTAGAAAATATAACAGACAGGAAGTTAATAGATAATGGAGGAAAAGCAATTATAACCACGCCCATGGGTGTGGTTACACGCCCTCTGGAATCTAGTGGAGAATATGATAAGGAATTTAATTCAAAAATGAAAGAAAATATTTATTTACCAGGAGGCTTTGGTTTAAAGATTGGTGGTCCTTTCTATTTAAATATTAGTCTCCAAACAAAAGCCGTTTGTACTTTTTATTC
>JAOAFQ010000108.1 GCA_026416195.1 Candidatus Aminicenantota bacterium
AACATCGGATGAGGACTTTCCAAGGCACCTTCCATCATAATCCTGATTATTCCCTTTGGTATGGCTGGAGCGAGATGGTCCGCTCTCTGGCTGAAATAAGAGCCCTGGCCGAAGAATATCGAGCGAAAGCCAGAAAATGAGCTTCTTCTTGAAGGTTGTTTTATATCTACTATTCCGATATAATTTATAGTCATTAGACTATTTAAGGTAGCTGATGTCATCCTTAATTAAGTTTTTTGCCTCCGTAAAAGTGGCTATCGTCCTAATAATTATTCTCACTGTGGCCTCCATTCTCGGAACGCTTATTCCTCAAGGAAGAAGCCCTGATGAATATTTCCTTCGCTATGGCCAGTTAGCTAATCTGTTCGAAAAACTTCAACTCACTCAACTTTATAGCTCTTTCTGGTATCTGGCTCTCCTAGTTCTTTTTGCTCTTAATCTCATTATCTGCACGAGCCTTCGCCTTCGGCCTAAAATCAAAAGAGCTTTCCGTCCCCAGCTCGATTTTAAGGCGACTGAACTCTTGGCTCTTCAAAACAGCCAAAAACTAACCATTAATCTTCCTTTCGAAACAGCCTCTTCGCATCTTCGCCAAAAGCTTCGACCATTCCATTACACAATAAAAGAAAAAAAGGGTGAAACCGGACTTGCTCTTCTCGCTCGGAAAAGAATGATCGGACTTTTTGGGGCTGATGTCGTTCATTTAGCGATTCTTTTAATTCTCATCGGCGGGCTTACCAGCGGCCTCTTTAGTTTTCGAATCGATTTAGCTCTTCATGAAGGAGAAATAACCCCAATTCCCAAGTCAAATTTTGCGGTTAGACTCGAAGCTTTTATCACTGAATATTATCCCAACGGCCAGGTAAAAGACTGGAAAAGCACTTTAACTATCATTGAAGAGAAAAGAGAAGTCCTCACCAAAACGGTCGAGGTCAATCATCCATTAAATTACAGAAAATATATGTTTTATCAAAGCGCCTATGGCTGGGATTGGGATAAAGCAGACTTAGAAATTGTTATGCGCTTAGCCGAAGCCCAAGGCCAAGACAAAGTGGTCAAAGTAAAAACCGGCCAAAAAGTCCCAATTGACCCCTCTCATGAAATTCAAGTCCATCGTTTTTTGCCTGACTTTGTCC
>JAOAFQ010000001.1 GCA_026416195.1 Candidatus Aminicenantota bacterium
GGTAAAGAGCTTCTAGCTAAGGCCATTCATTATCAAAGTCCACGGGCAGAAAAACCACTCGTCGAAATAAATTGTGCAGCTATTCCTGAAACTCTTTTAGAAAGTGAACTTTTTGGTTATGAGGCTGGGGCCTTTACTGATGCTCGCAAAAGGAAAATCGGTCTTATTGAAAAAGCTCATGAGGGCACCCTCTTTCTCGATGAAATTGGTGATATGTCGCTTAATCTTCAAGCAAAGCTTTTACGGGTTTTGGAAGAAGGAACTTTTACCCGTCTTGGAGGTAACCAAGAAATACAAGTTAATATTCGGGTAATTGCGGCGACAAATATCGATTTAAATAAGGCCGTCGAAAAAGGAACTTTTCGTTCTGACCTTTTTTATCGACTTAATGTCGTTCCCATTAAGATCCCTTCTTTAAGAGAAAGGCCAGAAGATATTATTCCTCTCGCCCTCCATTTCCTTCAGGAATTAAATCAGGAGCTACATCGCTCCTATGAAGGAATCTCCCCAGAAGCCGCCCAAATCATGATGAATTATTCCTGGCCAGGAAATGCCAGAGAGCTAAGAAATGTCATTGAAAGAATAATGTCGCTTTATCTCGATAAAGAAATTAAGGTTCATCATCTCCCCCTCGAAATTCGCTCTCAACCTAAGTCAATAGGCCAAAAATGGCTGGAAGAAGTTATTTCAGGAGAAAAATGGCCAACTTTAGAAGAGTTAGAAAGAATTTATATCGATCATGTGTTAAAAATAACTGGGAATAATAAGAGTCGAGCCGCTCGAATTCTTGGGGTCCATCCCACTTCCCTCTTTCGGAAATTAAAATCCCATCAATAATTTTGCTGCTATTGCAATTTGCAATATTGCAAATTGCAATTAGCCCTCCTCAGGCTTTTTATAATTCCTTTATTTTCAATAAGTTAGCTTTTGGTCCGATTATTGCAATTAAAAAGGGTGATCATAAGGAGGTCATAAAATGAAATCTAATTCTCAGGCAATTAAAAAAATTGAGGAACTTTCCTTACCTGAAGCTAGTCTGGCTGAAATCATACCTTTTCCTCAAATTAAACTTAAAAAACGGAAGGTATCGAGAAAAGCTAGAATCATGGGTCATTATCTTTTTTATAAGGGGAAAAGGATACCCATCGGTCAATTTCAAAAGGCCGGTTATGACCGACTCTTAAAACTTCTAGTAAAAGAAATTGGCTAAGGAGGTAAAAAATGTCTCAGGAAAGCGCTAAGATAAAATATATTACTCCTCCGCTTCCCAAAGAAAAAGAATACGATCCATTTATGGAAGCAACTCTTCAGTTTGAGAGGGCCGCTAATTTTCTTGATCTTGACCCCTGGATTTATCAGCGCCTGAAATATCCTGAAAAAGAACTAACAGTTCACCTAGTTATTACCTTAGATAACGGCCGAGTTGAGTCTTTTACTGGCTTTAGGGTTCAGCACTCGACGGTTCGTGGTCCAGCCAAGGGTGGCATCAGATATAGCCCAAATGCTTCTCTAAGCGAATGTAAAGCATTGGCCGCCTGGATGACCTGGAAGTGTGCTGTCTTAGACTTACCTTTTGGTGGAGGAAAGGGAGCTGTTATCTGTGATCCCTTACATATGTCCGAAAATGAATTAAGGAAATTGACCAAGGAATACACCTTGGCCATAAGAGACATTATCGGCCCATATAAGGACATTCCCGCCCCTGATATGTTTACCAATGCCCAAACCATGGCTTGGATTGCCGACGCTTATAGTCAAAGCGTAGGCTATCTTGAGCCAGCAGTCGTAACTGGCAAACCTGTTCATCTTTGGGGGTCTCACGGTCGGGCAATGGCTACTGGTTACGGTTTGTTTTTTGTCCTTCAAGAAGCCTGTCGATATCTTGGGCTAAACCTAGAAGGGAAAAAGGCGGCTATTCTTGGCTTTGGCAATGTAGGCTCTTCGATTGCCAAACTAATCCATAAAGCGGGTTGTCAGATTATTGCTGTGACTGATATTTTTGGCGGTATCCTTAACCTTCATGGCCTCGATCCCTTTGAACTAGAAAAACATGTAAGTCGAACTGGATCCGTTGTCGGTTTTCCCAATAGCGAACCAATTGATAATGAAACTTTAATCTCTCTTCCCTGTGACTTTCTTATACCGGCAGCTTGTGAAGGTCAAATCCATCGAGAAAATGCGGCCAATGTTAAAGCCAAAATTATTTTGGAAGGGGCCAACGGACCTACAACTTTAGAGGCTGACGAAATTCTCAAGGACAAAGGTGTCTTAGTTGTGCCTGATATCTTAGCTAATGCCGGAGGAGTAACTGTTTCTTATTTAGAATGGGTTCAGGATTTACAGCGTTATTTCTTCTCGGAAGAGGAAATTTTGAAAAAAACAGAAAGTAAAATGAAAAAGGCATTTGCTGATGTCGTCGCTGTGGCAGAAAAACACCAATTGACTCTGAGGGAAGCAGCTTATGTTTTAGCGGTAAGTCGAGTCGCTGATACTTTAGCTGCACTTGGCCGAGCCGCTTAATTCTTATCATCCTCCTTCTTAACCTTGAAGGGGGGAGGGCGTAGCCCTCCCCCTCTTTTCCTTTTTCATCAATTCCTTCAAAAATTTATATAGAAAGTCAAAACAAATCTTCTGGGACTCGCATAAGAAGTGGGCTTCCCAAAATTAGGATTTTCTGTTGTCGGAGTATATGGATCCCAGGTAATTACGTCAAAGTACTTAACCGGATCAACATAAAGGACGGCTTGATTATTGAAAAGGTTCATTATCCTAGCTTCAATAACTCCGTTGAATTTCCCAAATGGAAGGACGTGAGAAAGCTGAAGGTCAAAATTGGTCCAGGGATCAACTCGCCTGCTTCCAGCTTTTTCTAAATAAGTTCGATTAGCATACCACCAGCTCCTTCCTTGCGCCTGCCAGGGAGCACCACTTTGATATCTACAATAAAGACCTACGGTAGTCCTCTTCCAAAATTCCCAAGTTAAAAATACTTTCGCTATGTGGGTTCTATCCCCCAAAAGAATTCCTTCACGATTAGGGTCAGTCATGTAAAGTCCAGGACAATCATCAAGGGCTGAGGAAGCGTAGAAAAGAGACTCAGCATAATCTAGATCCCAGTTTCCCCAAAGTTTACTCCAAGTATACATAGCCAACAGTGACCATCGGCCATCAAAGGGTTTCTGCAACTGGAGAGTAAAAGCTCTATAATTTCGTTTAGCCCAAGGAACATGGCTATAGACGAATCGGGAAGGAGCAGCCCATTTTCCATAATTTATCAAGGGGTAATCTTCGATGACATTCTTGACCCTTCTGAACTGAGACCATAAGTCAATTACCCACTTTTTTCTAAACAAAGGTCGGCTGTAGCCAAAAATAAACTCATCTTGGTAAGTTGGCTTTATATCAGAAAGAATAACCTTGCCGGTCTCAGCCGCTGAAGGAATTTCTCTTACAAATTCTCCAGTTATCTCGAAATAAGCATCGATGTGATAAATTCTCTTAGGCGCAGCGGCGCGGGCAATACTTTTGTTGTCCAAAGCATAATAGCGACCAAAATTGCCATAGAGTTTATCCCCAGATTTTTTATCCAGGATAAGGGTAAAACCAAGCCTTGGTTGAACTTCATCCATAAAATCAAAATAGAATTTTCTTGTCTCCTTCCCTTTGGTTGAATCGGCTAGCCAAGCCTCCTTATCAATAAGAAAATCAAAGGCACTTTTTCCAAAGGTGAGGTATTCATCCCTATTTAAAAGGACACCTAAATAAAGAGTAATTCTCTCGGCTATGGTCACTGTATCCTGAACGAAAAGTGCAAAGGTCCTGCCTGCAGATTTCTGAGTGGAACCTTCGGGCATATATCTTGCTCGAAATCCAGGTCTGGCGACACCACCAACAAAGGCGGCAATGTTGGAAAAATAAGTAATAGAACCCCATCCATTGGCTTTTCTATTTAAATATTCGCCTCCATTATCATAGCCAAAACCAGCCTTGATGATGTGAGAATGATTTCTAAAATCAAGGTACTGAGTAAAAACAAGTTTGAGTTCGTCTCGGAAAAAATCCTGAGTGTTATACATGGAGGCTGCTCCTACATATAAACCAGTAGTTGGAGCCCCAAAAAGATAGCCAGGAACTGTTAAAAAATAGCCCATTCGATCTAATTTTGTAGGATCAAAGGGAGATGGTTTGTAACCCAGTTCAGTCACAGGGACATCTCTATTTTTTTGATCGACATGGTCATATTTTATTTCTAAATAAGAATTGGGACTGATAACCCAAGTGCCTGAGAAATAATAAATTCTTTCTGTCCCTTTATAATTAGTCGCACAACTGGGATTATCGTTAACGCCAATACCTGCGTTTCTACCTTCAGTTGAGCTATTTCTAATACTGGCTACAAACTGAATTTTCGGATGAGGCGTGACATTAGCTTTGAAAAAGAACTCTCTTGTTGGGTATCTAGAATCAGGGACTGGTCCCCATCTGTTTACTCTTCCAGTTGTTTTAGAGTAAGGGAAGTTCGCCGAAAGATACCACCAAAGTTTATCTTTGATAAAAGGACCACCAAAACCAAAAGAAGGCCTGATAACATCTGTTTTAGTTACTATCGTTGGATCTTTAAATTTAGCATACCAGTTAGCGGGTTCATACACAAACCGTAAAGATCCAGAAAGTTCATTAGTCCCAGATTTAGTTATTGCGTTAGTAACCATCCCGATAGCTCGACCAAATTCGGCTGAGACAGCCCCTCTTTTGATATTAATTTCTTGAATGTCGAGCTCGGAAAAACTCGAGAAAAGATTAGCAAAGAAAGGATTGGTGACATTGGAACCATCATAAAGAAAAACATTGTCCTGCTGATTACCGCCAGCATTAAGCCTTCCTCCAGCCACTCCAGGAGCTAAAGCAATCAAGGAAGCATATGTTCTTCCTAAAGGCAGACTTTGAATGGTTTTGGAATCAATATTAGTTGAGATTTCGGTTGATCGAGTATCAACCAAGGGAGCAGCTGCGGTTACGGTCACTTCCTCCTCCACCTTACCC
>JAOAFQ010000093.1 GCA_026416195.1 Candidatus Aminicenantota bacterium
CCCCGCCATAAGCTTTTCTAGTTATTACCGTTATTTTAGGCACAGTAGCCTCAGCAAAGGCATAAAGAAGCTTGGCTCCATGCTTAATAATGCCTCCATGTTCCTGAGCTACGCCAGGAAGAAATCCAGGCACGTCCTCAAAGGTAATCAAAGGAATATTAAAGGCATCGCAAAAGCGAACAAATCGGGCAGCTTTAATCGAGGCATTGATATCTAGGGCCCCAGCCAAATGCTCGGGTTGATTAGCCACAATCCCTACGGATTTACCAGCGAGGCGGCCAAAGCCAATAACTATATTACGAGCAAAATCTGGCTGAATTTCAAAGAAATAGCAATCGTCCAAAACCTCTCGGATAATTCGTCGAATATCGTAAGGCAGATCCGGATCCTCAGGAATAAAATCATTAAGCTCTTCGCTTATTCGATCCCAAGGATCATTGGTCTCCTTTTCTGGAGGGTCTTCCATATTATTATTGGGGATAAAGGATAAAAGTTCCCTTATTATGGCCATAGCCTGCTCTTCAGAATCAGCAGCAAAGTGAGCTACTCCACTGATTGAATTATGGGTATCAGCGCCACCAAGCTCTTCCATCGTTACCTTTTCGTGAGTTACAGCTTCAATGACTTCAGGCCCGGTAATAAACATATGACTGGTTTCTCTGGTCATGATAATGAAATCTGTCAGGGCCGGCGAATAAACCGCTCCGCCAGCACAGGGCCCTAAAATAGCTGAAATTTGAGGGATTACCCCAGAAGCTAGGACATTGCGCAAAAAAATGTCAGCATAGCCGCCCAAACTGGCTACGCCTTCCTGAATTCGAGCTCCCCCAGAATCATTAAGACCAATCACTGGAGCCCCAATTTTCATGGCCAAGTCCATTATTTTGCAGATTTTGGCGGCGTTGGCTCCGCTCAAAGAACCCCCAAAGACAGTAAAATCCTGTGCAAAAACAAAAACTGGTCGGCCATCGATCCGAGCATAGCCAGTAACGACACCGTCGCCATAAATTCGCTTACGGTCCATCCCAAAATCATGACATTGATGGACAACAAGCTTGTCTATTTCTTCAAAGGAACCAGGATCAACTAAGAGATTAATTCTTTCTCGGGCGGTTAGCTTGCCCGCTTTATGCTGTCGTTCAACTCTTTCTTTCCCACCCCCTTCTTCGGCAAGTTTTATTTTTTCTCTTAATTCTTCGATTTTTCGACTGATAGCCATTCTTCCCCCAAATTTAACTATTTTTTTACTTTCGCCCAGTCCTGTAAAAATTTCTCCAAGCCTATATCGGTTAAGGGATGACGGATTAACTTTTCCATGACGGCATAAGGAACAGTAACTATATCAGCCCCAATTAATGCGGCTTCCACCACATGGCCTGGGTGGCGAACGGAAGCAACAATTACTTCGGTATTGAAGTTATATTGATTAAAAATAGTTACAATTTGATCAACCAGGTCCATCCCATTATGGGAGATATCATCAAGTCGACCAATAAAAGGACTCACAAAAGCAGCTCCTGCCTTGGCGGCTAAAAGAGCTTGGGAAGGGGAAAAAATTAGAGTCATATTCACCCTTATTCCTTCGGTCTGAAGAATCCTTGTAGCTTTTAAACCATCAATAGTCGCTGGAATTTTAATTACGACGTTAGAGGCAAGCGAGGCTAATTCTCTGGCTTCAGCCACCATCGCATCCCACTTAGAAGAAACACACTCAACACTTACTGGACCTGAGATCAAACTACAAATTTCGGTAATTAATTCTTTAAAACCCTTTTTTTCTTTGGCTATTAAGGTGGGATTTGTCGTTACCCCATCCAAAATTCCCCAACTAGCAACTTCTCGTATTTCTTCAGGATTGGCTGTATCCAGAAAGAATTTCATCTCTCTTTCCTCCTTTTATTTTTATTTTAACTGAAAAATTAGCTGAGATTTAAGCTTTCTCGGCTTCTCTTACTCTCAAAACAATGTTAGATAAGGTTCCAATTCCTTCGATTTGAACATCAACCCGATCTCCAGGATTCATTGGGCCGACTCCAGCTGGAGTACCTGTCGTAATAATGTCGCCAGGATAAAGAGTCATAATTCGGGAAATAAAGCGAATTAAAAAATAAACTGGAAAAATCATTTGACTGGTGCTGGCTGACTGCCTGAGTTTGCCATTAAGAAAAGTCTTGAGCGTCAGATGTGAAGGGTCAAGGTCAGTGGCGATGCAAGGGCCACAAGGAGCAAACGTATCAAAAGATTTAGCTCGAGTAAATTGGCCATCCTTTAGTTGGAGATCGCGAGCCGTGACATCATTAAAACAAGTATAACCAAGGATGACCTGCTTAAGATCAGCCTCATCATCCAGATCATGAACCTCTTTTTTAATAATCACGGCCAGTTCACCTTCATAGTCAATTCGATGGGCCATCCGAGGGAAAAGGATGGCCTCATTAGGTCCGATGATGGCTGAAGGTGGCTTTAAAAAAATCAATGGCTCTTCGGGTAAAGTTCGCCCCATTTCCTGAGCGTGATCGCGATAATTAACGCCTACTCCAATTATTTTGGTTGGAGTGACCGGAGGCAATATTTTTACTTTTCCTATAGGAATGCAGTAATCTTCTATTTCACTTGACTCAAATACGGAGCCTCTTAAGGGATAAAGAAGCCCTTCCCGAAGAACTCCATAGAGTTCCTTCTGTTCCCAGAGAAAGCGATAAATTTTCATTTTTTCTTTTCCTCTTCTATCCTAACCTTAACTTCTACTGGCTGGCTTTCGTTACCAGCCTGATCACAGGCAGTTATAGCATAATAATAACTTTTTCCCTTTTCAACCTTGAGATCCTCATAATTAGTGCTTAGGATCGGTTTGGGGGTTAAAAGTTCAAAATCTTTACTTTCCTCACTTCTTCGACGAATTAAGTAACCAGCCAAATCAGGAGCTAAGCTAGGCTCCCAGCTAAGAACAATTCTATCTTCTCCGGTAAGAGCAATAACCCCAGTTGGCTGGGGAGGTGGAAAAACATCTTTCATCTCAATTTCAAGCGTTTCTGAAAGTTCACTCTCCCTCTCTAAAGAATCAATAAAATGAACCGATCTGACAGCATATAAATAAATTTTCCCCATGGCTATTTCTCTATCTTCAAATAATGGAATTGGAACAGGCACTGAATTGAGGCGCTGCCAACTTGAAGCGTCTTTTTCCTTTTTATAAACATTAAAACCATCAATTTTCTGATTTGATTTTTCAGGAGAAAAAGATGGGGTATCCCATTGGAGAATAATTCTATCGGACTGCACTTCGGCTCTTAGCCTGGGGACTGGAGGGGGAGGTTTAACCGGGATGATAGCCACAGGCTCAGTAAAGGAAGATTTTCGACCGCGATCGTCCTTTACCCGCAGAAGGAAAATAAGAAGCTCGCGACCTATTTTCTCAGCTACTAAAGGGTATTCCCATCTTAATTCAATGGTTGAAGGTAAAGTTAGGGTAGCTTGGTTTTCCCCGCATTTTTTTTCTTCTAAAAGACGACTTTTTTTCACAATTTCCCTAGACCCCAGGTTAAGTAACTCTTTCTCTCCTGCTTCAAGGAAAGATTCATAACCCCAGATTTCAACCACTGGCCAGGAACTCATGGTCAATCCATTTTCATAGACTAAAGGAGTTGTCCATTCCAGGACAATTTTTTCCCCTTGCTGATAACATTTAACTGACTCGATTTTTTGAGGGATGAGAACAAGCGGCGGTTGAAGAGGTCCTTTAACCCCGCAAGAAGAAAGAGTTAAAAAGAAGGCCATAAAAATAAAAAGATAAGGGATGGAGCCAAGATGGCTTATTTTTTTCATTAAAGAATGAAACGACGTAAATCCTGATTTTTAATAATATCTTGAAGTTGTTTTTGAACATAGCTTCGGTCAATTATAATCCGTTTAGAGGAAATATTAGGCGCTTCAAAAGAAATTTCCTCCATGACTTTTTCCATCACTGTATGAAGACGGCGAGCCCCGATATTTTCATCTTCTTCATTTATCTTTTCAGCAATGGCGGCTATTTCCTCAATGGCCTCAGGCGTAAAATCGACTTCAACCCCTTCTGTGGCCATTAAGGCTTTATATTGCTTGATCAAAGCATTCTCAGGTTCAGTCAAGATGCGAATAAAATCTTCTTTGGTTAAAGGGGTTAACTCCACCCTAATAGGAAATCTTCCTTGGAGTTCAGGAATGAGATCGGAAGGCTTGGAAACATGGAAAGCGCCAGCTCCAATAAACAAAATATGATCAGTTCGGACAAGCCCATAGCGAGTACTAACCGTCGTCCCTTCAATAATCGGTAGCAGATCTCGCTGGACTCCCTCACGGCTCACATCAGGACCAAAACCTGACTCCCGGCCAGCGATTTTATCGATTTCATCGAGGAAGATAATTCCTGATTGTTCAACCCGCTCAATCGCTTGTTTAGCTACTTGGTCCATATCGATTAATCTTTTCTGTTCCTCTTCCATTAAATATTCTCTAGCCTCATGGAGTCTAACTCGACGCCTCTTCGACCGGCCACCTAAAAATCCAGGAATGATTTCTTGAATTTGGATACCAATCTCCTCATAGCCAGTATTGGAAAAGATTTCAAGGGGAGGCGAAATCTTCTCCTTCATTTCTAACTCAACCATTCGGTCGTCAAGAAGTCCGTCTCTTAACTGACGTCTGAGCTTCTCTTTGGTCTCCTGAAAGCGGACGTGTTCAGATTCATAAAAGGTATTATCCCGTCTCCTGGATGAAGGTAAGAGCAATTCCAATAACTTCTCTTCGACATTTCTTTCGGCTTTTTCCTTTATTTCCTCTATCTTTTCTTGCCTAACCATGTCGACCGCAATTCTAACTAAATCCCGAATCATCGATTCGACATCGCGGCCGACATAACCGACCTCAGTAAATTTGCTAGCTTCAATTTTAAGGAAAGGAGATGAAGTTAGTTTCGCTAATCGGCGGGAGATCTCCGTTTTCCCGACTCCTGTCGGCCCAATCATTAAGATATTTTTCGGAGCAATCTCATCAGCTAGCTCAGGGGGAAGTTTCCTTCGACGATAACGATTCCTTAAAGCTATAGCGACAGCTCTTTTGGCTGCTTTCTGACCAATAATATATTTATCTAGTTCGGCCACAATTTCCTGAGGCGTCAGCTCTTCATCTCGAGGCCAAATTCGGCTTGGCCCAAATTCATTTTTTTTGGGTAAATTTAGGCGCATTTATTTCAATTCCTCAACAATAATGTGGCTATTGGTATAAACACAAATCTCGGCGCTTATTTTCAAAGCCTCAAGGGCAATCTCTCGAGCTGAAAGATTCGTATGTTTAATTAAGGCTCTGGCAGCCGCCAAGGCGTAGGGCCCACCTGAACCAATAGCAATAATACCATCATCTGGCTCAACGACATCTCCGGTGCCACTTATTAAAAAAGAGGATTCTTTGTCAGCGACAATAAGCAGAGCTTCAAGTTGGCGAAGAGCCTTATCCATCCGCCACTCTTTGGCTAACTCAATGGCTGCTCGGGAAAGATTTCCTCGATATTCTTCCAGTTTGCTTTCAAAACGAGCAAAGAGAGCAAAGGCATCAGAGGTAGCCCCCGCAAAGCCAGCGAGAATCTTATCCTTGTAAAGACGGCGAATTTTACGGGCTGAATGCTTAAGAATGGTCTGGCCAAGCGTAACCTGGCCATCTCCCGCCATGGCAATTTCACCTTTATGGCGTATACAAATAACTGTTGTTCCTTGGATCATTGGATTTCAACTTCCTTAACAAGCTTATAATAATTCAACTGGCTCTTGATTTCAACGATAAGCTGACCTTTCGATCAGGGTTGATTAACAGGGACAAATTCGCGCCAGCCCAAAAGTCATTATTCAAAATTCCTTTATTTTTGTTATTTCTCATTTTTGGCTAGGTAAACATCATATTTAGCCATTAAACGGAAAGGATGGTAGGAAAGCTTGGCTCGCCTCAAACCTGGCAGTCCCAAATCTTGTTCCAAATTGACCAATGGAAAAGAATGAAAAAGGTTCTGACAAGCCTCCCGGAAGATAAGTTGAGAGGCTCCTGGAGAAGTTCGATCAGCATAGAGGAAATGAACCACAATAGTATTTTCATTTAGCCTGGAGCCAATAATGAAACCTTTTAATTCTCCCTTGACTAACAAGACTTGGCCCATTAAACCGAGTTCTTCCCAAAGCTCAAAGGCAATCTCAAGAGCTTTGGCTTGATCCTCAAGGCTTAGAGGAAAGAAATTTTCAGAACTCCCCTTCTGGCCAGCCCAAGAAAAGAAAAAGCCCAAGGCTTCTTTCTTCCAATTTTTATTCAAGAGCCTAAATTCAAAATTAGGAAAATTAGCTAGGAAGCGCCGGATTAGATTTCTTTTACCATCATACTTTTTCCCTTGAAGTTTCGCCATGACTTCCCGTTGATAAAGATAATCGAATTGATCTCGGTTCTCCTTAATAGTTATCCCTTTTTGGGGCAAAAAAGATAGAAACTTTTCAGGCAACCTAGAAAATCGGCCTGTTTCCTGAAGACAGAAAAAAAGGAATGAAGGGGGAGGCGGTGGACCCAGTGGCTCAAGTAAATAGGGATGTTCATTGGGCGGATTAAGGCGAATTAAAAGATAATCATCTAGCCGAGCTAATGTAGGCCGATCAAATTCCCGCCAAATGAAAAGATTGGCCAGATTAAGCTCGCTTACTTCAGGATTTTTGATGATTAAGGATTGACGGAGAAGTTCAAGATCGCCAAGGGTGAGAGGTTGCCAAGAAAAATTAAATTTCAAGCTCATTATCAAGATGAATGGTTGAGGTTAAACTTCTTTTCTCGGTAGATCGAAAGAACTCATTACAATATTCTTTCATTAGCACCTCTTGACCAGACAAAAACATTTTTTCGGTTCACAGAGATGACAAGAAAAAATATCTCGAGGAGGAAGAAACGAAGGAACCTTAGTAATTTCAAAACCAAAACGAAAGAAAAATTCAGGAATAATGGTATAAAGATAAACATCCTTTTTTCTTTCTGCCAAAATGGCTTGTAGAAGTTGTGTGGCCAGACCTCGACCTCTTTTTTGGGGCAAAAGGCCTACTGAACTTAAAAAATAGGCTGGCCCAAGATCAGTGATTCGAGCTAAGCCAACAGGTTCATTCCCTTCCTCTATTATCCAGAGTTCGCTCGTTTTAAACTGAGGAACTTCCAAATCAAGCTTTCTCTCAAGTTCGATGATAAAATCTTCTTCTCCAGAGCTAATTCTCTTTACTCTGATCATATATCTATTTTAACCTAAAAAATTTAATCTCATGGGCCAAAGATCACTCATTTTATCTTATCTAATTTAGCCATTTTCGCCAACGTTATTATCCACAGTCTGTTCATTACTTATGAGAAAGGATTTTCGATCGAGCGTTTATTCCCTTGAAAAAGAGCAATCCCGGAGGCATGAATGAAATATAAAGTTCGTCTCTTAAAATTAGATAATGGCTATGCTGTTTGGGTTCCTGGAATTCCAGGGTGTTCGACCTTTGGCCGGACTCGGGAGGAAGCCTTGGATAAAATCAGATCGGTTCTTTTGGCCTATCTCGAGGCTTTGGATGACGACGAAAGTGGTCTTGAGTCTAGCACTGTTGAGATTTAAACTATTGCCCGATTAGGTCTGCTTCATCATTTTTATTTTTAATTAAAATCAATCCAGCTAAAATAAAGCAAACTAGAAGAAAAGGAGGTATCTCGACATGGCCAATCGATTGGAAGAATTTCAGGCTTATCGAGAAAAGATGAACCGCAAAATTTTACGCTGTGGCCATTTAGGCATCAAAAGATTCTTTAACCTTGATTCGGCTGCCTATCGTGAGGCTGCCCTTTCGAGTAAAATCAAAGAACTTCTCGGCCTTGTGGCCTCTACCGTTCTCCGTTGTAATGATTGCATCGATTATCATCTCATCCAGTGCGTCAAAGCAGGCTGGAAAGATGAAGAAATTTACGATGCTTTGAATGTCGCTTTAATCATTGGGGGAAGCATTGTTATTCCTCATCTGCGACATGCCTTCGAAACTTTAGAACTTCTCGGCCGAGAAAAATCACCTTAAAATTAGTTCCTTAAATAAAAGGGGAAAACCGAATAATCCAGTTCAGATAAACTTCGATTACTATGCACTGAGAAAAAAGAAGGTCGCATTGCTGCAGAGCTAATGCCATGGTCAACCACCCTTTGCTTTGGTTCATTGCTTCTTCGCGACATTTTTCATAAACTTGGTAACAAAAAGAAAACTCATCTGCCCATAAACATAAAAAAGAACCAACGCCTCCAAAGAACCAAATTAGCAGTAAAATTAAAATAACCGATTTTTTCATCTTTTCACCTCCAGCAAAGTAAAAGCAAATTCTGGGCCAGTTTTAAAGGTAGTTTTGACTTGTCTTCAGGCAGCCAAAGGCCTTTCTTGGCCATGAATCTTTAAGTTAAAGTCACAGAATGTGATCTCAGGTCACTTCGATGACTTAGCTTTATTAATAAAAAAACCAATTTAACCTTTTAAGGTCTCAAATTGTGACCTTAAAGGCGAACCAGGAAAGAAAATTCTTTGATTGACGAAAAAAAATCGTCTTATATAATGACCATAAAAACTATTAAGGAAATTGAAAATGAAGGATAAAAGAGAGTTGGCACTTCGCTTGGGCCTCTTTTTGGCTGGCTGTGGCCAGATTGTTTTCTCGCTTTTAACTATTCGGCATTTTTTTCTAGCTAATTTTCCAGCCACAATTTTCCGTGGTTCTTTTTGTGATTTTTCGGCCTTTTTTAACTGTGATAGCTCAGCTTTTTCCCCCATAGCTCACTTTCAAGGCGTTCCTCTAGGCTATTTTGGTCTGATCATCGGAATTGTTTTTTGCTTAGGCTCGGTTTTCCCTTCACCTCGATGGGACAGAACTAATTCTTTTTTAAGTTTCTGGAATCTGGTTGGGGTAGTTGGCCTTTTGCTTTATTCTCTGTTTTATTTAAAAAGTCTTTGTCTTCTTTGCAGTGGATATTATTTCTTTTCCATTATAGCCTTTGTTCTTTGGCTAATGTTGAATCGAACTCAGCGACTCCGCTTAACCCATTTTACCCGCCCATCACTTGCCCTTCTTTTTACTTTAGCCATTTTTACAGCCTCAGGAGCGTTCGGTTTTCACCTTTTTTATCAAGCCAAGAAAGAAGCTCATATTGGTCGGGCCATGAAAGCCGTTAAGGAATTTTACGAGTTGCCTTACACTCATTATCCCAGCCTTCTTTCGCCAGCTTGGATAATTCGATCTACCGAGCGCTTTGAAGAAGCTCCTATCCAGTTGGTTGTCTATGGAGATTTTCTTTGTCCTGATTGCCAATTTCTGGCAAGGCAATTGGAAAAAATGAAGGAGGAATTTCCAGGCAAAATTAATGCCCTTTTCCAATTCTTCCCCCTAGAAAATCGTTGCAATCAAGTAGTTAATAAAAATCTTCATCCCGGGTCTTGTGACCTCTCTTATCTTGCTGCCTATATTGCCCTCTATCGGCCAGAAGAATTCCCACAGATTCACCATGAAATTTTCGCCAATATGAGGGCGGCTCGAAGCGCCGAATGGCGTCTTGATCTTGCCCGAAAATATGAAGCTGAAGAAGCTTTCACTGATCCCAATGTCCAGTCATTGGTTCATCAGATCATAGAAACAGGAAAGGAATATGAAAGGACATCTGAACGTTATCCCTACGGAATTCGTTCAACCCCAACTGTCATTTTGAACAACCGAATGATTATTGGCACCCTCCCTGATTACCAACTGCGGGCTATTTTTGAGGCTCTTATTGAAGAAAAACAAACCGGAAGCCGTCGTTTTCTGGAAAACTGGGTCCCTTTGAGATAAAGCCCACAGCCATTAAACCTATCTATTTTCGATTTTCCTTACCGCCTTATTTATCCCAAGACTTTATTAGAAAGTAAAAACTAACTTTATTTGACTTATTTCGGAGCGACAGGCTATACTGTTTTTCCTTATAGATAAATTTTTTGGTCTAATTAAAGACATAAATGGCAAAAAGGTGATTTTAAAAATTAAGTTTCGTTCATAGAAATAATAAATGGCGACCGCTGTTGAAGAATGGGTTGAAGAGCAGGCAAAATTGGCCCAGCCTGCCCGTATTCACTGGTGTGATGGGACTGAGGGTGAGGCTTTGCGTCTGCTAGAAATCGGGATGAGCGAGGAAAAACTTAATGGGCCTGTCTTTTGGGAATTAAATCAAAAAAAATGGCCTAAAGCCTATCTCCATCGAAGCCACCCGACCGATGTTGCTCGAACTGAGCATCTTACCTATGTTTGCCATCCTAGCCGCGAAATGAGCGGCCCTAATAATAATTGGATGGAGCCAGGTGAGGCTAAACAACTGCTTACCCGATTATCGACTGGTTGCATGAAAGGCCGAACTATGTATGTTCTTCCCTATATGATGGGCCACCCTGATTCTCCCTATGCCAAAGCTTGTGTTCAGATAACTGATAGCTCTTACGTAGCTATCAGTATGAGAATTATGACCAGGCTCGGCAAACAAGCCTTAGAAAAGCTCAAAAATCGCCATGACTTTGTTCGGGGTTTCCATTCTATTGGTGACCTCAGTCCAACCCGTCGCTTTATTATGCATTTTCCTGACGACAATCTCGTCTGGAGTATTGGCTCTGGCTATGGTGGCAACGCCCTCCTCGGCAAAAAATGTTTCTCCCTGAGGATTGCTTCTTGGCTTGGCTATCGCCAGGGCTGGCTCGCTGAACACATGGTCATCATGGGAATTGAAGATCCGCGGGGAGAGATAACCTATATTTGCGGAGCTTTTCCAAGTGCTTGTGGTAAAACTAACCTAGCTATGATGGAATCGGCTCTCGGTGGTTACCGAGTTTGGACTTTAGGTGATGATATTGCTTGGCTAAATATTGGCCCTGATGGCCGACTCTGGGCTATCAACCCAGAAACAGGTTATTTTGGCGTGGCCCCGGGCACTTCGATGACTTCTAATCCAAATATGATGCGGACCCTTCGACGGGGCCTCTTCACTCCTACCCTTTTCACAAATGTAGCCCTTAATCTTGATACCAATGAACCATGGTGGGAAGGCCTTGATGGACCCGTTCCGGAAAAACTTCTTGACTGGCAAGGGAGGCCTTGGAAGCCTAACTCAAAAGAAAAAGCGGCCCACCCCAATTCTCGGTTCACGGTTTCGATTTATAACACTCCTACCCTTTCGCCTGAATTTGATAACCCTCAAGGAGTGCCGATATCAGCCATCATTTTTGGCGGACGCCGAGGACAGCTTATTCCTCTAGTGGTTGAAGGTTTTGATTGGACTCATGGGGTTTTTTTAGGAGCCAGAATGGGTTCCGAAACCACAGCCGCCGCTGCAGGGGAGGTTGGTCTTGTTCGTCGAGATCCTATGGCTATGCTTCCCTTTTGTGGCTATAATCTTGGGGTTTATTTTCGTCATTGGCTCAATATCGGAAATCGTCTATCAAAACCGCCCAAAATCTTCTCCGTTAATTGGTTTCGGCTAGACGAAAACGGTCGCTTCCTTTGGCCTGGCTTTGGAGAAAACATGCGTGTCCTGAAATGGATTATTGATCGGGTCAAGAATCGAGTGGGCGCTAAAGAAACCCCAGTTGGTCTTGTTCCTCACCTCGATGACCTTGAGCTTGACGGTCTTAACCTACCTCGAGAAAAGCTCGCTAAATTGGTTGAAGTTAATATGTCAGAATGGAAAAGAGAAATCGAAGAAATTAAGAAATTTTTCCAACAATTTGGCCAACACCTTCCTCGAGAGCTTTGGGATCAGCTTGGAGCTATGGAAAGAGCAGTCAAGTCTTGATAAAAAATTATTTATTCAAAATAAAAAAGCCTTATATTAATTAAAAATCATTTAAGAAGGAGTCATAACTATCATGAAAAAATATCCGGAAGTTGCTTTGGCCCGGCCAGAAATTCTTTTACCCCGGCCAGAAATTGATTTAAGCCGTTGGGCTGTAATTGCCTGTGATCAACATACCTCAGAACCAGAATATTGGCAAGAAGTAGAGCGTTTCGTTGGGGATTCGCCTTCAACTCTTAATCTTATCTTCCCAGAGGTTTATCTTAAAGAAAAGGATGTAGAAGCTAGAATCAAAAGAATTAAAGAGGCTATGCATCGTTATCTTGAGAAAGACTTATTTATCGCTTATGAAGGATTTATTTATGTCGAGAGACAAATCTCTACCGGAAAACGGGGAGGGTTACTTCTTTGTCTTGATCTTGAGCAGTATGATTATAATCCTGGAGCTCGCACTTTAATTCGAGCGACTGAAGGCACTATTCTTGAAAGAATTCCACCTCGAGTCAAAATAAGAGAAGGCGCTCCAATTGAGCTCCCTCATGTCCTTGTTTTGATTGATGACCCAGAAGATAGGGTAATTGGCCCTCTAAGATCATTAGTTAAAAAGAATGATCCAGGCCTAAAAAAGCTTTATGACTTTGATTTAATGCTTAATTCAGGTCATCTGGCTGGCTGGCTAATCGCCAATGAGCAAATTGAAGCTGAAATCATAAGCAATCTTAAATATCTAGCTAATCCAAAGGTCTTCTCTGCTCGTTATCAAATTCCAGAAGAAAACCCAGTTCTCCTCTATGCAGTCGGAGATGGTAATCACTCCTTAGCGACCGCCAAAACCATCTGGGAAAGCCATAAGCTTTCTATTAAAGAAACTCAACTATCTGAATCACCCCTTAGGTACGCCTTGGTTGAAGTGGTCAATCTTCATGACCCAGCCCTTTTTTTTGAACCTATTCATCGCCTTCTTTTTGAGATCAAACCTGAATTAAATCTTCTGGAAGAAATAAAAATCTTTTTTAATCACGAAATTAGACCAAGTCCCTGCCAGTCACTGGAAGAAATAAAAGACCAACTGAAGAATTATCAAAAAACAGGACAAGCTTTTGGTTTAGTAGTTGAAAATGAAAATTTCCTGGTAGAGATTTTAAGACCAAGGCATAGCCTGACCGTCGGCTCGGTTCAACTCTTCCTCGATGAATTCTTAAAACAAGGCAAGGCCGGGCATATTGATTATGTTCATGGCGATGAAATCCTGGTTCGCTTCGCCCGTCAGCCAGGTAACGCTGGTTTTTATCTTCCTACTATGGATAAAAATCATCTTTTCAAAACAGTTATTATTGAGGGAATTTTGCCTCGAAAAACCTTTTCGATGGGCGAGGCTTGGGAAAAAAGATTTTATCTCGAAGCTCGCCGCTTAAGCTGATTTTAATTAATTGTGATTAAAGGAAGATCTTTAAATCTCTTTAAGACGAAATAAGTCGAAATGGTCAACAAAAGACTAGAAAAAAAATTGAAAAGCCCTAGGCTGATTTTCTGGGATTGGACCGGAACGTTAGCGGATGAAGCTCAGCTTGATCGGGCCATCTGCGAAGAAATCGAAAAATTCATCGCTCTGACTAAACAAATTTCGCTAAGTCAGGCTAAAGAGCTCTTTCAAAATTATTTGAAAGAACTTGAAGGTCAGTGGGAATGGCATGATTATGTTCGCCACAGCCGCCATTTCAATTTGCCCTGGAAGGAAATTCAGAAAAAACATCTCGATAAACTCAAATTGTTGCCCGACGCCAAGGAAGTTCTTAATTGGACAAAAGAAAAGGGCTATATCAATATATTAGCGACCAATGCCGTTAGGGCTATTATCAAGCTTAGGTTAAATCATTTAAAAATTGAACCCTTTTTTGACACTCTGATTACGAGTGATGATGTTCAGGCTTTAAAAGCCAGCGGTCAGCATTTCAAACTTGGCCTTAATCTGTATCAAGCTCAACCTTCTAAATGTTTTTCTATTGGGGATAATCCGATTCAAGACATTAACTCAGCTCGCCAACTTGGCCTTAAAACAATCCACTGTCGCTTTGGAACTAATTTGACTCATTACCACACCTCGCATCTTACCTCCAATCATCAGGAATTGGTTAAAGCCGATTTCTCTATTAACCAATTAATCGAAGTCAAGAATATTCTCGAAAGGAATAATCATGGCTGAGCCTCTTTGCCCTTATTTCCGACAATGCGGTGGCTGCCTTTATCAACACCTTGATTACCAGGATCAACTTAAAAGAAAAGCTAATGAATTAAGTTTAGCTACAGGAAGTCAAGATATTGAGATTTTTTCAGGTGAACCTTATTACTATCGAACCCGCATGGATTTCATCTTTCATCATCAAGGCCTTGGCCTAAGGGAAAGACATCGCTGGTGGCGAATCGTCAACATTGACAAATGCGTTATTGCCACTCAGAGCCTCAATCATTTAGCCAAGCAAATAAGAGATTATTTTCAGGAAATAGATGCTTTTGATGTAAAGTCAAAAATTGGGACTTTTCGTTTTGCCGTAATTCGAACGCCACCCACTGATTCCTCCATTTCTTTTGTGCTGAATAAAGAGGCAGGAAATTTACCAATAGCTTTAGATCAAATTACTCATTTCGCTCAAATAACTTCGGCTAAAAATGTGGTCGTTACCTTTGTACCCCCTAACCGCGATGTCAGCATTAGTGATGATTTCCAAGTGATTAGAGGAAAGCCTTTTTTAGAAGAAGAGATTCAAGGCAAAAAATTTTTGTACCCGGTTCAAGGTTTCTTTCAGACCAATCATGAAATGACAGAGAAATTACATCAATACTGTCGTTCAATTTTGGAAAAATATGCTGGTCGCCGCACTTATCTTCTTGATCTTTACGCTGGGGTTGGAACTTTTGGCCTTCTTAATGCCGACCTCTTCCGCCAAGTCTATCTTTTGGAAAATTATGAGCCAGCGATTCAAGCCGCTAATGAAAATATAACTAATCTTGGTCTTAAGAATGTCTCCCCAATCTTGGAAGATGCCCAAAATATCCATCGAATAACCTTTCCTTCTCCCTTAATCGTTGTGGTTGATCCGCCTCGAAGCGGTCTCCATCCAAAAGTCCTTAAGCATCTTAATCATCTTAGGCCAAGAGCCCTCCTTTATATATCTTGCAATGTTCAGAGACTTCGACATGACTTAGCCGCCTTGTCTGATTATCGAATTCAGAAAGTAGCTCTTTTCGATTTTTTCCCCCAGACACCTCATCTCGAAGCTGTGGTTGAATTTAGACTTAAATATTAGGGAAAATTTAAATTTTACATCGAGATGGAAATAGAAAAACCGCCACCTTCACCAAAGCGTGGATTGACAATTTTGCTAAGAAGCGAACCAAAGCTGTAATTTAAGCCAATTGAAAAATAATAATTATAAGAGGTTTCAAGTTGGCGACGCCGCAGAAGAACCTCTTCCAAAGTAGCCCCTCGGCGCGGTAACGAGATCTGGTCCCGAATCCTTGAATAAGCTCCATTAAGACTGCAAGATAACCCTTTAAACAAGCGAAGGGAAAGCTCGCTTGAAAGTCGCATCCGGTTCTGATGCCAATTATGAAAATAATTTGAACCTTCAACTGAAAAACTTACTGTTCCCCAATTTCGTTTTAATTCGAGGACAACGGTCAGGAATTGACGCCAAAGATTTTCCGTGGTTTTTAAATAGATGGTTTCTTCCCGATAATTAACTGAGGTGAAACTCAACCGATAAAGAAATCGAAGTTGTCGTCGGGTCGACTCAGAATAGGGAAAAATATTGTACTCAATGGCAGGCGCCGGGGCTAAACTGAGTTTAACATTTTCATAAGTTGAACTCACGGCTGAAAAAAAGGCCCCAATTGACCAATGATCATTGAGACTTCGAACCACCAACGTCTGAAAATTTCCTCCTTCAGAAGTGCTTTTAATAATTTGCTCACCATAGCGAAATTCACTTTCCGACCAAGAACCACTTAAGGAAAGACGAATTTTCCAGTCAGGGGTAATTCGACTAGCACTGAAGGAGCCATAAAAAGATTTCGAATCATAAGCTTTTTCTCCATTTAAAAAAGAATTAAGATTAAGATTAAAAACCCAGAAATTCCACGGATCAACCACCGAGGTTGGTTTAACCTCCTCCATAAATTTAATTTGCACTCGCCGGAAAATAGACGATTGACCGACGAAACGCATTAAAGCTGGCTTAATAATCCCTAGTAATTCTCGATAGATATCTTCCCGACTGGCTGAAAGAGGCAGCTCGGTCTTAAGTTCATCTATTTCTCCAGCTAGCTCTTTCTGCCCCTTTAATCGAAGGTGGAAAACAACCTTTTCAGCCTGTCTATTGACTTCAAAAGAAATTACTACCTGAGCTTCTTGTTGAAAAGGAACCAAGGTTACAAAAGGAATTTCTTTTTGGAAACTATCAACTGAAATTAAGCCGGGTTCAAGATTATTAAATTCCAAATAAACTGACGGGAGGCTGCTAAGACGATAGCCTTCAGTTGACGATGAATTTAGTTGGTCGGCCCAAATTAGACCAGACAAAACTAATAACTGGAAAATAATCATTCCTCTTTGACCGATTTCCTTTAACCATTTTTTTAGTTGACGGTTTCGTCTCATTCTTTTACTCCGACTTTACCTTTCATAAATTTCAATCCTTATGCCTCGACCATCTCTTGTGTCGAATCTTGGGTTAACTACATTGGCAAAAACAGAACCAAAGGTGTAACTTAGGCCGATTGAGACGAAATAGCTATAACTTGTCTCAAGCTGCCGGCGCAAAAGCAGAACTTCCTCAAGGGAAGCTCCCCTTTTGGCTAAGGAAAGTTGATCACGAATACGGGAACCACCGCCAAAGACATAAAAACTTAGTCCTTTAAAAAGAAAAAGATTAACGACTCCATAAGCCGTTAACCGATTCTTTCGCCAATCATGAAAATAATGGGAGCCAGACAGTGAAACTGAAGTTGTTCCCCATTTTTCTTTTACATCAAGCGTCAGCGAGATGGCCTGACCCCAAAGCGATTCATTGAGTTTATCGTAAATTGTTTCTTCCCGATACTTAAGGCGAGTGAAATAAAGACGATAAAGGCAACGCAACTGACGTCTTGATGATTGAGAATAGGGGAAGAAGTTGTATTCCACAGCCGGACCTGGGTTAATTGAAAATTTTATATTTTCATAAGTTGACGAAGAGGCATTGAGGAAAAAACCCGCTGACCAATGTTCTCCTAAACTTTTAACATAAAGGCCACTAAAATTGCCGCTCTCTGATTTACTAACAATTTTAAAATTATCATATTTAAAGGTACTTGTGTTTTCTCCCCAAGAAAAGGAAAGTCTAATTTTACTTGCTTGAGTGACTCGATTAGCCGAAAAATTGAGCGAAATAGATTCAGAATGATAATTTGATTCGCCGCGAAAATAACCGCTGCCTCTGAGATTAAACACCCAATAATTCCACTTATCCTTGATTTCCTGAGGTTTTAACTCCGGCAGATAATTTATAGCTAGGTAGCGTCGCAAGGGCGTTCTGGCCAAAAAGGGCATCAGACCCACTTTAAGGGCTTGAACCAACCCTTGTCTGATTTCATCCTGTGTGTCAGTCTGAGAAGAAAAATATTTCTGGATATGATTTATGTTGGCAAACTCTTTTTCGCCCATAAAGGTCAGGGTGTATTCTCGGCCACCGCCGCCAGTCCTTTGGGTCGTCACCAAAATATAAATCTGAGCTTCCTTCCGGTCCCTCACATAATTAACAAAAGTAATTTCAGTCCGAATATAATCGAGGTCGCAATAACTACAATCAAGATAAACCTTAGGAGCTTGCTTTTTAAGCTCCTCAATTTCGGATGGTGACTGACCGAAAACCACTGATGGCCGAATTAAAATAAAATTCAACCCAAATATTAGGAGCCATAAATTTTTAAAACTTGCGGTTCCTTTTCTCTTCATAGATCCTTTATCCTGAAAATCATTTTTAGAACCAATAAATAATACGCTTTTTTAAAGAAAATTGTTACCTTAGAGAAAAATTTTTTAACATAAACGTAATTTCCTGTGGGTAGATTCCTCTAGGAGAACTGGAAAGAAGTTGGCCTTTGATTAAAAAATTAATAATTTTCAGAATAAACTTCAAGGAATTTAGCTTCCCTAAGAGTTTTTTCCTGGGATAGCTGAATGATCACCCAAATTTTTAAAGGTTGGACCATTTCCTGTCCTGGTTCTAATCCGCTCATTCTTCCTTGTGGTCCAAAGCCTCCACTAAAAGGAGGCCTTCTCCCAATGCCTCCTCCTGGTCCAAAGAATGATTGTCTTTCCATTTTTAGCTCGCCCGTTTCAAAGCCAAGACTAATTGTTTTCCCAGGCTCAGCGCCTATGGCTAACCGATTCTTTTCTGAGAATTTCAAAGGAATTTTAAGCTCATAGACAAGGACACCCTTCTCCGGCTTGGCCTGAATCACAAGGCCTTCCTTCTTAGCCTGCAGAAGATCAATTCTTTCTGGCTCATCTTTATCTGCCTTGATTATTTCCAACTCTTGGGGCATCTCCATTCTCTCCTCTTTCAGCGGAGGCTCTTTTTTCCCAGTAGCTTCAGGCCGCCCAAACATTGGAGGGAATTGTCTTCTACCCAGGGCACCGCCGACCGGATATCTGATTCCCCAATGTTTCTTCTTTTTGCCAGTCGCATCAATCCAGATTGTCAAGCCTTGCCTTATAATTTGAGCCACTCTTGAACGATTACTCACCACAAAATGAAGATAAAGAAAATCCTGGTCATTAATAAAACCAAGAAGAAGCTGCTCTTTTTCTAAAAAAAATTGAGCGCCTTTCCAATCATCAGTCTGGCCATCGATGTTGATTTGACGATCTAGCCACTGGCAGGTTGCTCGATAAGTTTTAAACGTAGCGCATCCCGCCATAAAACCAAAAACGAGCCAAACAAACCAGCCGTTGGTTTTTTTCCATTCTTTGATCATGGCCACCTCCAGTTTACTTAAATAGCCAATCTCCTTTTTCGGAAATTATTTCCCTTTCAATTTTGGCCAGTCTTAAAACAATTGTCACCCCGGTTACTGGGCGAGCGGCCACAAAAATTGTTTTCGTTTCAATTTCAAATCCAGGAAGAACTTTCTTAATCCAAAATTTGCTGATGGTGAGGCTCACCCCAGGAAACTTTGTTCTATCCTCTATTCCATCCTCTAACTGACCAGTCCCAAGAATTTTTGGCCTCTGAGCTTTAAGGGGCCCATATAGGAAAACGAGACAAATAAGCCCCCTCCTCGGCTGCCTCACGATTGGTCTTCTCTTAATTAATTTTCTGCCTCATAATATTAACCTTAAGTTTCAACTAAAGAGTTTCATGGTTGTTAATAAAATTCAAAGGTTTAGGGCAAGATTTATTAATTGAATATCCACAGAATTTTGGACTTGGGTTAAAAATAAAAAACGTTGAATTGACAGAAATAGTCAAATGATGACAGAATGAGGGCGATTTTAAGTTGTCTGAGGGAGGTTTAAATGAAAGCCAAAAAAGCTTTTTCTCTTGGACTTACATTAATTATAGCCTTCCTTTTTCTTTCTTGGCCAGGTCGTCCGCCAGCCACCACCTCCTCTAATTGGGATGAACGTCTTGATGGTTGCACTGTTATTATTGTGGGGAAAAAAGCTTCAACTGACGGCTCGGTCATTACGACCCATACCTGTGATTGTGGCACCTGCGATTGGACATGGCGCTATGTCCCACCGGCTGATCACCCACCTGGGTCAATGAGAAAAATTTATCATATTGATCAGTTTGGGACTATTCCTCCTGAACAGGGTCTGAAGTGGGATGTGGTCGAAAGAAACTTCACGGGCCTAGAAATTCCCCAAGTTCCCCATACTCATGGTTATCTTCATGGAGCTTTTGGCTACATGAATGACAAGCAAGTAGCCATAGGTGAATCGACGATTGGTTGTCGCAAGAAAATGGAAAACCCAACGCCTGCCGCCAAATTTGATATCACTATGCTCACTTTGATTGCTATGGAAAGAGCAAATACAGCTCGAGAAGCCATTAAAATTATGGGCGAATTAGCGGAAAAATATGGCTATGGTTATACCGATACTGGCGAAATGCTGGCTGTGGCTGATCCTAATGAAGTCTGGATTTTTGAAATTATGCCTGTTGGTCCCCTTTGGACCCCTGAAAGTGGAAAGCCAGGAGCTGTTTGGTGTGCCCAAAGAGTTCCTGATGACCATGTCAGTGTCTGTCCTAATGAAAGCCGAATTGGAGAAATCGATCTTAAAAACCCTGATTATTTTATGGCCTCGCCTAATGTCGTTTCTTTCGCCATTGAACAGGGCTTTTATGACCCCAAAAGTGGCCAACCCTTTAATTGGAAGAAGGCCTACTCACCTGTCGAAGGAAGTGCTGTTTCGACTGGCGGCTCAAGAGTTAGACTCTGGCGCTTCTTTGATTTGGTAGCTCCCTCAAAAAAATTCAGCCCTGAAACCCCGAATATGGATCTCCCTTTTTCAGTCAAACCTGATCGTCAACTTTCAGTCTACGATGTTATGCAGCTGACGAGAGATAAGTGTGAGGGCACAATTTTTGATCCTTCTCGGGGCTTACAGGGTGGACCTTTTGCCAATCCCAATTTTCTACCTTATGGCTTTGAACTTGAGGGGAAAAGATATTCTTTGCCTCGGATTATAGGAGTTAATCGAGCTGAATATGTGACCGTAACTCAAAGCCGAAGCTGGCTGCCTGATCCCATTGGCGGTATTGTCTGGTTAGCTTGGGGGTCACAAGATACTTCCTGTTTCTTTCCTCTTTACATCGGCATAAATGAAATCCCGCGCTCTTTCCAAATCGGTGATCATTGGGTTTTTAGCCGTGAATCAGCCCGTTGGGCCTTCGATTACGTCGATTTTCATACTCAAGTTCTTTACTCTTTAGCCATTCAAGATGTTAGAGAAGCTCAGAAGAAATGGGAAAAACCAGCCGTTGATCGAACCCCAATCATTGATCAAACCGCTTTGGCTCTTTATCGGAAAAGTCCAGAAGAAGCTCGCCGCTATCTCACCGATTACTGCCTCGGCAATGCCCATCGAGTTATTCAAGCTTGGTGGGACCTAGGTGACCAACTTTTAGTGAAATATAACAAGCTCTGGATATATGACGCCAAAACTAGAAAACGCCATCCTCTGCGTTTCCCTGAGTGGTATTTAAAGCTCCTCGTTGAATATAACCAACTCAAGCCGCAAATAATAGAGAAAAAAGAATAATTGGCTAAGATAAAATTCTAGGAACAACTAATTCTTTTTTCAGAAACCAGGATCCGTAATTTTTTTCTCTTGAACCGGGCCAAGTTTTTGCAAGACTTCTCGGACTTCTTCAGCTCGACCGACAACGACTAAAACAAAATTTTCCCCTGGAAGGAGACGGGCCGCAGCTTGATTAACCTCCTCGAGACTAATTTTATCAATTCGATCCAGGTAGCGATCATAATAGTCAAAACCTAGACCATAAAAAGACAACCGCACATAGGCTAGGGCCTTGCTAGCATTAGTTTCCAAGGTAGGCGGAAATTGGCCCAAAATATAATTACGAGCACTTCGAACTTCCTCCGAAGAAAAGCCTTCTTGTCGCCCCTTTCTTAGTAAATCTATCGATATAGTAAGCATTTCACCTAATTGATCACTTTTGGTATAAGAAGTAGCGCGAAAAATTCCACCTGGCTTCCAGCTCTCTAGGGAACTTGAGGCTCCGTAGGTTAAGCCTCTCTTTATTCTTAATTCAGTGTTAAACCAAGAAGTGAAACGCCCTCCCCATAAAGTATTCATGACATTGGCCGCGGGTGAAATTTCGTCACCCATTTTCAGACCAGGACCTCCCAGAACAAAATAAGCTTGAGTGGCGTCTGGCTTATCCACGAGCACAATCGTTCTTCCTTTAGGTTGAGGCAATGGGGGTAAAGGGACTGTTGGGGCTCGACTTGAGGCTTTCCAACGACCGAAGCTGGCCTCCAGCAATTTTATAAGTTTTTCTTTTTCAATCTGGCCAACAACTGCCATTAAGACTTGGTCAGGCCGATAGCGTTCTTTATAAAATGTTCGGATATCAGCCAGTTTTATTTTAGCTAAGGAGATTTCAGTCCCAACGGAAATGTGGCCTAACGGGTGCGAACCAAAATAAGCTTTTAAAAAATAATAGCGCACTGCCTGGCTAGGGTTATCTTTAATCGCTTTCACTAAATCTGTTCGTCGGGCTTGTTCTTTTTTAAATTCCTCTTCTGAAAACCAAGGAGAAATTAAACCATCGGCAGCTATTTGCAGCAAGCGAGGAAAATGCTCACTGAGGCTTTCGCCACTTCCAATTACATATTCATCGGCAGCGCTAAAATCAAGCGATGCCCCCATAAAATCAATGGCTTCCGCTATTTCTTCAGGGCTTAATCTTCCGGCCCCTTTCAAGAGCAGATCAGCCGTAAAATTGGCTAAGCCATCAAGTTCAGGCGGCTCAAAAGCTGTGCCAGCCCCAGCAAGGATGAGGCGGAAACTAACTAAAGGAAGCTCTGGGTTATAAAGATAAAAAACAGTTAAACCATTCGAAAGCTTAATCCTTTCAGGACGCGGCAATTTAAAGATACTTTGGGCTTCTAATGGGAAGTCAAATAATATTAATAATAGGAGGGTAATTGAGCTCAAAATTAATTTTTTAAATTCTTTTTTCTTTTTATGGCCATTTTTCTTGCTACCAATTTTCATTTTTCACCTCCCTGAGGGATGAGCCAGCCAACCGTCTTTTTGTTTTCATCAAAGTATTTAGCCGCCAGAGCGGGGAGAGCTTCTCTTTTAACTGCATTATATTCATCGATAATCGTAAAGAGCTTTTCATAGCTTCCGAGAATTAATTCAGCCCACCCCAGGAGATTGGCTTTACCGGAAATCGTCTGCAAGCTACGGTAAAAAGAGCTTCGGATGATATTCAAAGCTTTTTCCATTTCCTTAGCCTCAATTCCCTCGCTTTTAATTCTGTCTAGCTCTTCTTCAATTACCTTTTCGATTCGACTAAGATCAGCTCCAGGCCGCGGCTTCACCAAAATAAAAAAGAGGAAAGGGTCAATCGTTTCTTCAAGTCCACCTGACACCGAAATTGCTAGTTGTTCTTCTCTTACCAATCGGCGATAAAGGCGGCTGCTTTCCCCATGAAACAAAACTTTTTCCAGAACTGAAAGACCATAAAAATCAGGATCAAGGCGCCGGGGAGCGTGAAAAGCCATAATGAAAGATGGTGTCTGAGCTTCCTTTCTTATTTCCACTCGCCGCGGGCCCAATTGAGGAGGTTCAGTAGTGGTCACCGGTGGCGGTGGAGGTCCGGGTCTAATTGAACCATAATATTTTTTAATTAAAGTCAAGGCTTTTTCCGAATTAAAATCACCCACCATAACGAGAACAGCATTGTTAGGAGCATAATAAGTTCGATAGTACTGAATTACTTCCTCCCGCCTCCAGCTGAGAATATCGCTCATCCAGCCAATGACATCCCAATGATAGGGATGAGCGATGATGGCGGCGGCTCGAACCTGTTCATAGAGAAGAGCCTCATTATTATTTTCAACGCCCATTCTTCTTTCACTGGCGATCACCCCGCGCTCTGATTCAAAAACTTGGGGATCAAAAGTAAGTCCTTGCATCCTGTCGGCTTCCAGTTCTAACATACTTTCTAAGGCCTCAGCCGGAAACCAATTAGTGTAGACCGTCATATCATCTGAAGTGTAGGCATTATTTCGGCCTCCTTTGAATTCCATAATTCGGTCAAACTCACCTGGACCAAATTTCTCTGTTCCATTGAACATCATATGTTCGATAAAATGAGAAACGCCGGTCAGGCCCGGACGCTCATTGCGGGAACCAACCCGAAAAAAAGTGTAAAGAGCTACATTGGGAATGGTGTGATCTTCTAATAAAAGAATTTTCAAACCATTTTCGAGCTGATGAACCTTAATGTCTGCTTGACGAAAGGAACCCAAAAGTAAGGCCGGACCTAATAAAAAAAACATCATAAGATTTAGCCGGCTCATTTTCTTGTTCAATTTTTTCCCGCCCATTAAACGAACCTCCCTTTTCTTCTGTTTTTTATAAAACAATTTTAAAATAATTATCTCGGCTTTTGCTTGTCTTACCTCCTTATTTAACCTATTTCAAAATTTTGACCAAAAGCTAGCTGATAATTTAAAAAACATCACTTTTGGGTGACATTTATTTTTTAAAATGAATAGCCTGAAGGGCCTTGGCTAAAAGCTTTGTGGCTTCGGTGCTCTTTACTTGGACTTGCCAAAGATCAGTCCCTTGAAAGAAGAAAGCGACGGCTTGATTCTTGTTTTTGAGCCGATAAGCTTTCTCGCCATGATAGATAAAAGTCTCAATTTTAGCTCGATTAAAGTCAGGGCCAGCAAGCTGATAGAGATAAAGTTCTAAGTTTTCGACAGGACGCCAGATCTGCTGGAGGAGTCGCACTTCTTCCGTCTCATTTCTCATGACAAGGACCGTATTATCTGGCCAAGCTTTGTTTAATTCTGCAAAAGAAAAGGAATCAATTTGTTGGACGCTCAAATTTAGGCCAAAATTGGTGTATTTGTTATCTTTAACTTCATATAATTTAAAAGGCGCCTTAAAATTTCGGCCTTCTAGCTGATAGTCTAGAATAGTAATTTCAATTCGGGAAAAGAATCTTTGGCCCACTGAAATTATTTCCCCTAGGCCTTGGTTTAGAGAACTAGCTACTAAGGCAATTCGGGCGGCATCGGCCACATCAAATGAAGGTAAAGCAGCGTCAAAAGGAAGCCATAAGCCATCGACATATATTTCTGACCAAGCATGGCCGCCCCAAACGCCGTTAAGATAAGCATAACCCATAACAAAACGGGCAGGCAGGCCAACGGCTCGAGCCAAGGAAGTTAATAAAATTGCCAAGCTGACGCAAGTACCTCGTCTCTGGCGAATAACTTCATTGGAGGCAGCAAAAACAATTCCTGGATCAAACCTTACATTTTGGCTGACCCAATCCCGAAGCCGCAAAACCTTAGCCCAATCAGAAGAAAGATTCATCGTTAGCTGCGTAGCAATTGTTTTAAGCTGGTGATCATCAATGTTGAGATAAGTATTAGCTTGAAGATATTCTTTTACTTCCTCTTTTACCTCTTTTTTGTCTTGTTGTCCATTTTGAAACCCAGCCTCCTGTTTAATTGGTTTGGCCGGCCTTTCTATTTCCAAAATCAAAGAATCTTTAGCTAACGAAATTACTCGCTGATAATGGCTAGAAAAGGGAGGTAATACGGCATCTCCCTGTTTAAAGGTAAGGCGAAGGGTCATCTTTTCGATAGACCGAGCTTTAGGGAGACGAACATTTGCTCGAATTAGAGTATTTTCAAAGGGAATATCGGTTAAACCTTGAGCCGCGACGGCCGCTAAAGCGTCTTCTTTTGAGGCCAAATAAATTTTCAATTCACCAAGAGGGCTTGTTTCCTGCGATTGGATGAGCTTTCCTTCGAGATCAAACCAAAGCGTTCGTTTAGTCGCCAAAGGTTCAATGATTTCAACGACACGAAGGGTCTTAAAAGGATTGGCAAAACCTAATAATTTAACTTCTTCCCAGCCTTCAGCTCTTCTTTTTCCTTTAATTACCTGATTAAGTTCGGGCAAATAGGTGGAGTACTCAATTTCATCACCCACTTTCTTTAAAGAACTTAAAGTAAGCCGAATAATTCCTTCAGGTCCAAGCAGCCGCTCATTAAAAGTAATTTTCTGGGTGAATTCTTTGCCACCGGCTGAACTACGAACAGTTATCACTTTTTCGCCCACCTCAGCCTGAGTTTTTGTTTCAAGGTTAGATAGCTTCATAGACAAGGAAAGTCGGCGTAAATCGCCTCTTTCTGTTTCCTCGATTTCAGAGACCGAGGAAAGTTCAATTTTAGTTCCCAAGCGTCGAACGGCTAACCTAAGCTCTGAAATACCTTTAATAACTGGGCCTTGCGAGGTCATGACTTTTTTTGACCGCTCCCAGGCATAACCAGCCGGGATATCACTTAATTTCACGACGTACCAGAGCGTCTTTTCCTCTGAAGATACTTGGTTTGAAACATAACCATTCTTGATATTTTTGAGGTTATGACCTGAAGCAAGAGGATGGGCAATTATTAAGATTAAAATGATCAAAAAGGACAAACCTATCCTTTTTTCAAAAATTTTATGACCTAAGAACTTTTTCATCTTTTCCTGGCTCTAGCTATTAAAATAACTTTTTAAATTTCTATTATAAGTTTTTTAGCTGTTCTAATCCATGGCAATCTAAAAAACACAAAGCCAGTATCGAATGGAAATTTATCATGGCCAGCCTTCTCTTCCTAAACTTAATTCTGCTATTATAGAAATTGATAAATTTTTAAAAAACCTTTGGCTTTATGTTGAATGAATAACTCAACTTAAGAAAGCGAGGAATGACTCTGGACAGAGTATTTGAAATCAGGGGTGAAGATAAGATTGGCCGGTCTCGCATAGCTGTAGTATTGGTTTCCCCGGAAAGCCAGGAAAATATCGGCTTGGTAGCCAGAGCAATGAAGAATACCGGCTTTTCTGAGTTGAGGATTACAGGAATTAGCGAGCTCAATGAAGATGCCTTCCGGACGGCGGTTCATTCAGGCGAAATCCTCCGCTCAGCTAAATTTTTTCCTACCTTAAAAGAAGCGGTTGCCGATTGTAACTTGGTTTTTGGTTCTACCGCCCGCCGCCGTGAAAAATTTCAAGTAATTTCCCTCGATCAAGCGATCGAAACTATCTTTCGCTATCCGCCTGAAACCAAGATTGCCCTGGTTTTTGGTCCAGAAAGAACTGGTCTAAGTTCTGAAGATTTAGAAATGGCCAATTTTGTTTATTCTATTCCTCAGGCTTCAAGCCAACCCTCCTATAATCTCGCCGCGGCTGTTCTGCTCACTCTCTACCAACTTTTTATTCGGTCAGCGGAAATTATAAACCCTAAGGAAGAACAGCCCGCTACCCGAGCCGACCAAGAAGAACTTATTCAAGTTGTTCTGAGAAAACTTCGCGAAGCAGGCTTTATTAATGACCAAAATAAAGCCCATATCTCCAACAAAGTCCATGATCTTTTTGGCCGAATGGCTTTAACTGATAAGGATAGGAAATTTTTAACTGCCATTCTCACCAGAATTCTCCCTTACCAGCCCAATGATTAAACCCAATTATTTATCAAATCTTATATAAAGTTTGACCATTACAGTCGATATAGCTGGCTATGATGAAAAGCCCTTCTAGATCGCAACTTATTTCAGGAAGGTCAAAAAAAGGAAGAAGTGAAAAAATTCTTGGTCATACGAATTTCAGACAACAGATATTTTTTGACTGGAAACTTTTATAGCTATCGCCTTCGCTCATCAACTCTGTTTCAGAGGCAACAAAACTCTGCACTCGAGCGTTTTATTTAAGAAAGAAAATTGGGACAAATGAAGGGCTCGATTTCTTTGGTTCACATATTTTATATTTTTTATTTTTCTTTCCCTTTATCTTATAGCGACTTGGGCAGTCGGAAGCATATCCGGCCATGCTTTTAGTTGTAATCCAACTAAAGCTTTAAACAAGAATGTCGGACGAGTCATCCAGCTCAAAACCATTTTGTCGATCAAGGACCATACTAATAAATTTTTCTTTCGAGCATCCGTCAGCGTCACATTAGCTAATAAGGGAGATATCTTTGTACCTGACCGGGACTAGATTCTTCATTTTGATTCTTCTGGTCAGTTTTTGCGAAATTATTTTCAAAAAAGTCAAAGGCCAGGGGAACTGCCGTGGGTTCAAAGCATACTTATCGATAGAGATAATCTTGTCGCTTATGACTTATGGGCTAGGAAAATCTGCCGTTTCGATTCCAATGGAAATTTAGTCAATGAATTTAAAATCCACGAATTTAGAGCCAATGCCCTTATTCATGTCAATTTGGATCAGCCTAGCCTTTAGCTCTGATGGCCCTTATCTATTAAAAAATGTTTGTTTTCCCATTTTCTTGGGGAAAATGACGGACATAACTCACTAAAAAATGCCCTCTTTATTGGCAAGTCAAAAAAGCCAAATTTTTAAAATTATTTAAATTAGAATCTCAAATAAATTATAATAACTTTCACAAGGTTAAGTTTTATTTTCGGTAAATCCGGAAAGAGGAGTTTTTTCATGAATCCTTTATATGAAAAACTTGGTCTTTTTTATCTTGGCAAAGAGATTGACCTAGAATCGATGGCTCTGAAACCCGATTATGTCCTTTATGATTCTAAAGATTTGGTTACTCATGCTGTTTGCGTCGGTATGACCGGTAGCGGGAAAACCGGGCTATGTATCGCCCTGCTCGAGGAAGCTGGCCTTGATGGTATTCCGGCAATTATCGTCGACCCAAAAGGTGACCTCCCCAATCTGATGCTCCTTTTCCCTGAGCTCAGACCAGAAGACTTCCGTCCCTGGATCAATGAAGACGAAGCAGCCCAAAAAGGTCTTTCTCCTGATGATTATGCACTCAAACAAGCCGAATCTTGGCAAAAAGGTTTAGCCGAATGGGACCAGGACTCTTCTCGCATTCAGAAGCTTCTGAACTCTGTTGACATTTCCATTTTCACCCCTGGAAGCAATGCTGGCCTTCCCCTTTCCATCCTAAAATCCTTTGAGGCTCCGCCACCAGCCTTGCTCGAAGATCCAGAGCTACTGAGTGAAAAGGTTTCAACCACAGTCTCAGGTCTTTTAGGCTTGCTCGGAATTCAAGCTGACCCTCTGCAGAGCCGCGAGCACATTCTTATTTCTAACCTTTTCCACGCTGCTTGGAGAAGCGGTCAAAGCCTCGATCTAGCTTCGCTTATCCAGCAAATCCAAAATCCACCTTTAAAGCGAATTGGTGTCTTCGAACTTGATTCTTTTTACCCAGCTCAAGAACGTTTCAAGCTGGCCATGATGCTCAATAACCTGCTGGCCGCCCCGGGGTTCGATCTCTGGTTAAGTGGAGAACCCCTTGATATCAACTCCCTGCTTTATACTCCTTCTGGCAAACCAAGGCTTAGCATCATTTCCATTGCCCATTTATCTGAAGCCCAGAGAATGTTTTTTGTTACCATTCTTCTTAATCAGCTTTTAGGTTGGGTGCGCCAGCAGCCCGGAACTTCTTCTCTTCGAGCCCTCTTTTATATGGATGAAATTTTTGGCTTTTTCCCGCCTATCAGCGAACCGCCAGCCAAACGACCTTTGTTGACCCTCCTTAAACAGGCCAGGGCTTTCGGCCTTGGTCTGGTTTTAACGACGCAAAATCCGGTCGACCTAGATTATAAGGGTTTAGCTAACGCTGGTACCTGGTTCATTGGTCGCCTTCAGACTGAACGAGATAAAGACCGTCTGCTTGAAGGCCTGGCCAGTGTAGCTGGAAACATTGATTTAAAGAAAGTCTCGGAGCAAATCAGCAGCCTCCAAAAAAGGGTTTTTCTAATGCACAATGTTCATGAAGATAAACCCGTTCTGTTCAAAACCAGATGGGTTCTATCCTATCTTCGTGGGCCAATGACCCGACAGCAGATAATGGCCGTAATGAAAGATAAAAAAGAAAAGGTTCAAGTTGAAACCAGGCTGGAAAAACCATTGGCTGTCAGCCAAAAAGTCATCAGTCCTACCGCCGCTATAAGCAATTTGAAGCCAACCCTTCCACCTGGAATAAATGAATTATTTTTCCCAGTCACAGCCCGGCCTTCTCCCTTAGCTCGCTTGATTTACCGTCCATCTATAGCCGTCTTCGCTCAAGTCGCCATTTTTGATAACCGCCTTGGCCTTTCCCATGCTTCTGATGTCGGTCACTATTTTGAACTGAATGAAGAGGTGATTGGCCTACTTTGGGATCAGGCCAAGCCCCTCATGGTCAAAATAGAGAATCTGGAAAAAGAACCATGTCGAGAAGCAGCCTTTGAGGCCCTACCATCGCGCTCGCTTTCCTTTTTAAAATCGGTTGAAAATGATTATCTTGAATACTTAACTCGAAGCTATCAGCTTACGCTGTGGAAGAGCGCTGTCTTTCAGGCTATTTCTAGGCCCGACGAATCAGAGCGAGATTTTAGGATAAGGCTAAGCCAGTTAGCCAGGGAAAAAAGAGACGAAGCTGTTGAAAAACTAAGACAAAAATATATGGCTAAAATTGCCTCCTTAGAGAGACAGTATTTACTGGCGCAGCAGCGATTGCAGCGAGAGCAAGAGCAATATAAAGAAAGGATGGCCCAGAGCGTCATTTCCATGGGCGCCACTATTTTTGGAGCTATTCTGGGAAGAAGATCATATCAGGTGGGCCGGGCGGCGACGACCGCTCGCACGGCCAGCCGGGCTTATTATGAAAAGTTGGATATAAAAAGAGCTCAGGAACAAGTTGAAATGGCTAAAGCCAGGTTAGACGAGATGGAAAGAGAACTCCAACAAGAAGCCAATAATATTGCTAGCCTTTACGACCCTGAACGAGAACAACTCCAGCCACTTATTTTACGCCCCAAAAAGAAGGATATTAATATCCGCTGGTCAGGCTTGCTTTGGCTTCCTTACTGGGAGCTTGATTCAGGCGAAATACAACCTGCTTTCAACTTGAGTTGAAGGCATTTTATTTTCTTGACAATCCTTTCCGACAAATTGTATCCTCATAATTGAAAGAAGGGGATTTGACAATAAAAAAATCTAATCGCTTGCTTATATTAAATTTTTTTTATTATTCCAAATAAATTTAAAAGGAGGAATATATTCATGAAAAGAACTACTCACCGTAGTGTTAAGGGGACTAAACTCTATGCTGTCCGCGACGAAAAAGGCCGCTTCGTTGACATCCAGACTTATAAGCGAGCTCACGCTGCTGACTTGAGGAAGAAGAGCAAAACAGAAACAGCCACTAAGGCTAAGAAAACTAAAAAGATTAAATAAAATATTCCCCATGATTTGAGTCTGAAAGATAAAAATTTCTAAATAAGTAAGTTTCCTCTAAGTCTTTTTTGCTCTTTTTTCGTGAATAAAAGCGCTTTTCAAGAGGGTTAACTTCTTAGGCCAAAAATAAATAAAAAAATTCATTTAACAGCCCGTTACAGCTGCGAAACGATGCTTCCATAAAGATGCAATTTTTGTCACCAAAACGCAACAGGGGAAAAGTGGTGCCTCCTAAAAAGGAGTGGCATTTTAAGGGTAGACACTTATTCTTAAAGGCTGCGATGTGGATAAAGGCAAAGCGGAGCGTAGTTGGTCGGATTTTTTCAGAGTGCCCGACTGCCGCCTTGATAAATGACTCCCAGTGGACGCGGTTTCTCCTTCAATGACTTCGTAGTCAGAATATTCTTCTTCTATAATCATCCGAACATGTTTGAGAACGATCCCCCCGTCGACCTTCATCTTGCTTTTCTTGAGAACGAAATGACCGGTTGGAAGCATCTGGAATTCAATCTCAGCCACAAACTCCTTAACGAACTTCGGGTTTTTAGCTAGACTCAAAACGGCCTTGAGGACATCATAGGTATCTTGACTAATGAAATATTGCCCCTCCAACTGCTCTTCAGTGCGGATTTTGGTCCGAGATTGAAGGACAAAGACAGGCTTCCCATCGAGTATTTCATCTTCAAGCTTAGAGAAGACATACTTTCCCCGGTTTCTTTCACTAAAAGGAAGAAAGTCGTCTAAACTAAACGAGCGGCGACCTTGCCTTGAGCCTTCACCAGCCGGCTCTTCCCTCTTGCGTCCTTCCTCTCTTTTTTTCTGTTCCTGGCGACGCTCCTCGATTTCCCGAATATATTTTTGCGTTATGTCCTTGGTTTTGCCCTTTTCCATCTCTTCTGCTCTTTTTATCTCCTCAGTTCGTTGGCCACCCCTGACCCGCACAACTTTCAAGACACGAGTAACTTTCTTGGGTTTCCAATTTTTATCCATTTCAGTTTGGACGGAAACGACCGATGCTTTCCAGTTGTTAAGTTCTGGATAGGTTTTAACCCTCTCGACTATCCTATCGAGAATTAAGCTCAAGTTTTCATCTCTCGCCGAAGCTACTCTTGCCGAAATACCGTCTGATAAAAAACAATTGTTTACAATTACCAAAGCTAAGATGCTTTTTATAATCCAGCTCATTTCAACCTCCTCATTTCTTGGAACAAATGTCCTTTCGGCTAAAATTTCGATTATTTAAATTTGGCCTTGACCAGTTACTGATATATTAAATATCATTAGACCTCAAGGCATCAAGTAATTTTTTAATTAATTATAGGAGTTGTTTCAATGGTTAAGATTGAGGCAAAATTCTTCCTTTCAAAATTTCAAGAGCAAAAAAAATCTTTTTATTTTCTTTTTGTCCTGTTTTTTCTTGGCTTCATCTTTTTACCCGCTCCCAGTAAAAATTCGGCTGACCTCCCCTCAAAATTCCCGCCGCCGATTGATCCCCAGCAAGTTAAACACCACGAAATTATGACTTGGGATGATTATAAGCCGCTACCTGGCCGCGACTGGGCTGATCCTTCGATTAAACCAGAAAAAGGCTATAAACTCGCGGTCGTGGCAGTTGATTTTCCTAATCAACCTTTTGTTATTACTCTACCCAAAGGCACTGACCCCTTCGGCAATCCTCAGATTGATCCAATTCCAAGAGAAAAGGTCCCTCAATTTTACGCTGACTTCTTCACTAAGCCTACTGAACATAATCACGGATTGAACATTCACCGCTACTGGATGGAGCAATCAAGGGGGAAATATGGCCTGATTCAGGTAGATGCCTTCGGTCCCTATCGAATGCCCAAGCCCCACTGGCATTATGGACTCAACGAATATGGACAAAACGATTATACTCCTGACGGAACTAAAGCTTCAGGTCGGTTAGAACAGGATTGCGACGCTGTCTGGATTGAAGCCTTAGGTCAAGACGTCAGGAAAAATTATGATGGTATCCTCCGTATTTATGCTGGCTATGATGAAACTGGCGTCTGGATGGAATTTGGGATAATGAAATTTAAGAGTAAAGAGGATATCCCGCCTGAATGGGGTAATCCGAATCCTGCCATGCCTCGTTGGGTACCAACAAGATATGTGGAATGGACAAGCTGGTTAGCTGGTTCTCAACAATGGGGGCTTTCCTCCATGCGGCAAGGAGAAAATTCAGGCACAATCGCTCACGAAATGGGTCATTTGGTTTTTCGCTTGCCTGATTTAAATAACAATCCCTATGTTAAACCTTATCGGCGGGCGGCAGTTGGAACCTGGGATTTAATGGATAGGGGTTGCTTTAATGGCCCTGGAGGGCTCCATAGGAGATGGGTGGTGCCCCCCATAGCAGGAGCGGCGGCCCCACCTTATCTAATGATTCGAAATCGGATGGCTTGTGGTTTTATTCGGGAAGGTGAACTTTTAAATTTAAGCCGCACTGGTTTAGCTCAAAGCGGCCTAGTGGTAGCAGAAGTCACAGCCCGAGCCGTTGATCCTCTGCCTGGGACTTTCACCGGAATTACAGTCAGATTTGATGGCTC
Organism: Candidatus Aminicenantota bacterium; assembly: GCA_026416195.1. Lineage (GTDB taxonomy): Bacteria > Acidobacteriota > Aminicenantia > Aminicenantales > CALLJL01 > CALLJL01. The sequence continues at coordinate 33,455 of JAOAFQ010000093.1, forward strand.
TGAACCGGCCGATCGGACGCCGCCTGATGACCCGGCCACGAATCCCCTCTCTTCCGGTATCCCCAATTATAATTTTTATTCGGTGGAGGTCGTTCAAAGAATTGGCTTTGATTCTTTTTGCCCTGATAACGGTGTTCTTATAGCTAAGAATAAAGATAATCTTCGCGGCAATAATGGCGGGCCAAATGCTTTTAACAGCTACATCTGGGTAATTGACGCTCATCCTGAAGACATCAATATGGTTGATTATATTAGCCCGGCTGGCGAAAAAGTAATGGCTACGATTGCTGATTATCGTCAGCTTAATGATGCTCTTTTTCACGCCGGGACAGACTCTGGAAGCAAATATGAATACATCGATGAACCTAATCGACTTCATTTCTACATCATTGACTTACGTCGCGATGAACAAGGAATCCTTGTTTATAAAATTGGCGTCCGTTCCCTTGATGGTTCTGGGCCGCATGCTCGAGGGGTTGGGTTGGAAGCATCAAAAAATCTAAAATTGAAAGAAGGGCTCACTCCTATCACGGCCGTTTTGAGGAACACTGGTCAGCTAAAAGAAATAGAAACGACTTTGCATTCTTCTGACATTTCTAATGTCGTTAAATATGATATCTATCGACTTTCGGCCTCAATCGAGGGAAAAGGCTGGGAAGTGAAGCTTCCGAATGCCCTGGCTGCAGTCGAATTTGGCAAATCAGCCCCAATTACTATTTATGTTTATGCGGAAAGAGATAGCGCCAAGCAGGCAGTTTTGACGCTTCAGGCTGTTTCGGAAAGCGACCCAACCAAAAAAGCTTCCATTTCAATTCGCCTCTCCCGTTGATTTAAAATGTAGAACAACTAATATATCAGCTTGAAGCAGCTAATGATGTTATCTATGATAATCCACCAAAAGTCGAAGTAAATTATCCAGAGTTTTCTGGTTACTTGAAAAACGGCCTGCTAACTTGCAAGCGGAATTCACGTAATTTCTGGTTCCAGGGCAAAATTAACTGTCATAAGAAGGCAATATCCTTCACCACCCGATAACTTCAGGATATCTCCGGATGTCGAGACTTTGTGGCAAAATATGAAAGGTATTTAGATGTCAAAAAAATAAGGTCTCGGTCCCAAAGAGCAGTTTCACTGAGTAATAGGCAGGCTCTCTCTGACGAGCCGATAATTCTTTAAAACTAGAAACTTGAAGGCAGAGAATTCTTGGTCAGAAAAATGGTTCACCTGCCCGTCAAAAGCTCATATTTCAGCTTAACTTTTGGTTTGGTGGCTTTTTCCAATATCTTCATATCCATTTGTCCAAAAAAGTTGTCATTTGATTTTGTCTCCTTCTTTAATAAATGAGTCTAAAATCTTCGTGAAATTATTCTTTCGCGCTCAAATTGACTCTTCTTTGATTGAATTTCTTTTTGGCCAATAAGGATTTATGTCAATCTTAAAGGTCGCTTACTTAAGGCTAGGCAATCAGAAAATATATAAAAGATGAAAAAAATTATTGCCATTCTAATGGGCCTAATCATTATTTCTGGCTTTGTCTTAGCAGAGCAAAGGCTTAGAGAAATTAGCCTAGCCCAACGACCCGTCGAAATGCTTGTAATTAAAAACTGTAAACTTATTGATGGCACGGGAAAAAGGCCAAGAAATGGTAAGACTGTTGTAATTCAAGGAGGGAGATTTTCCATAATCTCGCCTGACAGCCAGGCAAATCTCCCAGAAAACGCTCAGGTTATTGAGGCTGGTAGCCGGGCAGTCGTGCCGGGATTGATTGATGCCCATTTTCATATGGGCTATCCGGATTCACGCGAACATCCTTTCGAGCTTAATGAGGCGCTTTGCGCCTTTCGGGCCGAATATTTCCTCTTTAAGCATCTTATGGGTGGCATAACCACTGTCATGAATGCCGGCGCTTACAAGAATGTGGGCTTTATGGCCAAAAAAGCCTTTGTTGAAGGCCTCCTTATCGGCTCACGCCCGATAATTGTCGAGGATAGAATCAGCGCAACTGGCGGCCACAAAGTTTCAAGGTTTCCAATGGCCTATGAGGCTGATGGTCCAGATGAGTGGCGCAAAGCAGTTCGAACTCAAATCAAAAAATCAGAAAAGGCGGGCGTTAAAATGGCTGTTGGCACTGACGCAATTTATGAAGTTAAACAAAGAGATCCAGGTTTGTCTTTTGATGAGGTTGAGCGATTCGTGAAAAATGGCGACAGTCCTCTCGAAGCTATATCGGCGGCCACCAAAATCGGGGCGGAAGTTCTCGGGGTGGCTGGCAAGCTTGGACAATTGAACAAAACAAAATAGCTGATTTGCTCATTATTGATGGTGACCCATTGAAAGACATAAAAGAACTACGTAAGGTAGCAACAATTATCTAGTATCCAGGACGGCAAATGTCTCTCTCCTGTTCTCGCCAATATTTAGCTTTCCTTTAGTTTCAAATTTAACCCAGAGTCTCTATCCAAACAATCTGGCCTCGACCTCTCTGCTTAGCAGTGTAAAGAGCCGGATCCAGAACAAGGTCTTTTGAAGACATTCGCCAATTTTTTTAAGAACTTGATCACCAAGCTTGTGACCAAAGGAATCGTTTATTTGCTTAAAATAGTCAATATCGAAAAATAACAATCCAAGTTCTCCTTCCTCTCAGGTCCAAACGAATGCGCGTTATCGGAGCGGGAGTATCAACCAGTTGCCAACAGCGATAATCATAAAGGTGGATTCCAACCCCGGAACTGACCACAACCCGCTGCAGACCATTGCTTATACTAGTAATTAGGCCTCTTGAGGGAGCCTCTGGTTCATTTTTTGAGGAAGGCCTGGCCAGCTACTGCGATCAAAAGTACGTAAGGCCAAAACTGGAGCAATCTCTTCGTTTCCAAATACATGAAAACTCAAACAAACGTGAGCTAATAATATTAACTTTTCCTTCTCCATAATTTTTATGCGAAAAATTAAAAAAATTTTATATTAGATACAAGATTAATACTGATTAAAAGAAAGGAACTTGCCACCATTCCAAAACTTAACGATATGTTGGGTCTTATCATTTCCATTTGTAAATAAAGTGACAACCTGATATTAGAATTTTTCTGGCCATTTTAATGATTGTTGGAGTTCTGACCGATTTGGGTAAAGGAGCCTTGGTTCCCATTCTGGTGATTACAGCCGTAATTTTTTTTGACGACTAGTCTAATCTGGTTTTGGCCGCTCTTTGGGCCCTTGGGAATTTCAACCGTTGGCCGCAAGAAATCAGGACAATAAAATCACCAAAAAGACTATGGCTAGTTCGAATTTTGGTAATTGATAGCCTTGGTGGTGATATAACCTCATTATCTCTGCAAAAAAGATATCACTAATAGTCTTTTTTAAACTGACGTGAAGACCTAAAATTAAATCAATCAACAGATTTTAAATGAATAATTTGCGGCCTATTTCAAACTTATATATAAAGTAAAATGATCTCTCTGATAGGAGGCAAAATGACCGTAAAACGCCCTGGTTACAATTTGGTTTTTTCCATTTTTATCATCTTTTCGTTAATTTACTTTTGGCCGGGGTTAGGGGCCCAGCCGGTCGAAAAAAAGGCAATTCATCCCTTTTCGGTACATGATTTATTAGCCATGGAAAGAATATCTGATCCCCAAGTATCACCTGATGGACGGTGGCTTGTTTTTACTTTGTGGACAGCCGATCTAGAGGCTAATCGCGGTCGGACTGACCTGTGGCTTATCGGAACCGATGGTCAGAATTTGCGTCGTCTCACAACCCACCCAGCTTCTGACTTTAATCCTCGTTGGTCTCCCTGCGGCCACTTTATTTGGTTCCTTTCAACTCGCTCCGGTTCTTCTCAGGTTTGGCAGATAAATTTGACCGGTGGAGAAGCAATTCAAATCACTGATTTTCCCCTTGATGTGAGCAACCTCCTTGTCTCCCCCGACGGCCGTTACCTGGCCTTCACCATGGAAGTCTTTCCTGATAATAGCTGCCCTTTTGACACAAAGAGAAGACTTGATGAATTGGCCAAAAAGAAAAGCAGTGGCCGAATTTATGATCGTCTCTTCATTCGGCACTGGGATTCTTGGAAGGATGGCCGTCGCTCCCACCTATTTGCTTTTAGAATCGAGGATAAAAAGCTGTTTAGACTAATGGCGGGAATGGACGCTGATACCCCTTCTAAGCCTTTTGGCGGGCCCGAAGAAATAACCTTCACCCCTGACAGCCAAGGATTAATTTTTACCGCTAAAAACGTTGGCCGAGAAGAAGCTTGGTCGACCGACTTTGATCTTTATCATGTTTCAGTTGATGGCTCAAAACCTCCAGTTTGCCTAACTGAAGACAATCCGGCCTGGGATACAACTCCCCTTTTCTCGCCTGATGGAAAAACTCTGGCTTATTTAGCCATGAAGCGGCCAGGCTATGAATCCGATCGTTACCGAATTGTCCTGCGGGACTGGGTTTCAGGAAAAGAAAAAGTTTTAACTGAAAATTGGGACCGCTCGCCTACAGAATTTGCTTGGGCCCCAGACAGCCGCTTTATTTATGCGGTCGCCCCTAATATTGGCCAGCAATCTCTTTTTGGGATTGACGTTCAGACTGGTCAAGTTAAGACCATTCTTTATGAAGGCTATGTGACTTCGCCTCGGCCCCTTAAAGATAAACTCATTTTTGGCCTTGATAACTTGAAATCACCCGTTGAGCTTTACTCTATTCGGCCTGATGGGAAAGAAATGAGGCCAATCACTCAGATCAACGGGGCAAAATTGGCTGCCATCAAAATGGGTGATTATGAACAATTTTCCTTTAAAGGCTGGAATAAGGAAATTGTCTATACCTATATCGTCAAACCTGTCGATTTTGATTCAACCAAAAAATATCCGGTGGCCTTTTTGATTCACGGCGGCCCTCAAAGTTCCTTCAGCAATCATTTCCATTATAGATGGAATGCCCAAGTTTACGCTGGAGCGGGTTATGCGGTGGTGATGGTCGATTTTCATGGGTCAACTGGTTATGGCCAAGCTTTTACGGACTCAATCAGAGGTGATTGGGGAGGTAAACCCCTAGAAGATCTAAAGAAAGGCTTGGATGCAGCTCTAGACCGCTATCCCTGGATGGATGGCACCCGAGTTGCCGCTTTAGGAGCTTCCTTCGGCGGCTACATGATCAATTGGATAGCCGGCTTGTGGCCTGATCGGTTCCGTTGCTTAGTCAATCATTGTGGTAATTTCGATGAAAGAATGGCCTATTTTAATACCGAAGAACTCTGGTTCCCTGAATGGGATCATGAAGGCACACCTTGGACTAATCCTGAGGGTTATGAAAAACATAATCCCATAAATTATGTGAAAAATTGGAGAACTCCCATGCTAGTCATACACGGCGCCCTAGATTTCCGGGTGGTCTATACTCAAGGAATTTCAACCTTCACCGCTTTGCAACGTCTTGGTATTCCCAGCAAATTCCTCTATTTTCCAGACGAAGGCCACTGGGTTTTAAAACCCCATAACAGTCTCTTTTGGCACGAAACTGTCCTTGGTTGGCTTGACCAATGGTGTAAAAAATAATCATCTTTGCCCCTCAATCGCTCTTACTCCTTTTTCAGTCCTAAATTTGATTAACATTTTCTGGTTCGTTTTAGGACTCTGAAGATAAAGGGTCTTTTAACCTATAAAATCATAAACATGAATTAGCCCAGAAAATTGTTAAATAGGTTGATCCAGATAAGGCCTCTATCAGGCTCATCAATAACAATATTGACTCCACCTCTTGTATAATTTTAAACTTCATTTCTCCTGGGATGAGAAAAGGTATCCTTCGGTTAAAGCGCCAATGGACGAATTTCTTAGTCTCAGACATGGTCTACTCCGAAATTTTGGCTTTTTCTCTTCAGTCGCCTATCGGTCTTAAAATGAACCCCCTCAGAAAAAAATGGGTCTAGTTACGATTATACCAGCAGATCAAAAGAAAATACCTGAAAAAACTAAGCCTGCTTTTTCTCTTTTCAACGATTACTCGCCGAAAAAAGAATTTGCCTCTATCTCGCTTAATAACGGGCTATTTCGAGTTGGTCAAAATTATTTCGAGCTTAAGGCGGCCGGAAAAGACGCCGTGGCCGAAGGTATGGAAATTGCCATTTTCGGTCTTAGCCTTTCTCCATCAGTCCGAAAGTTCATCCGAGAATTGAAAATCTTTGGACCTTTCGATGTCACCGATTTCATAAGTAGGCAAAAATTTTATCCTCAGAAAGCGAGATTGATTTTGAGAAAACATGTTTAGGTAAGGGAGGAGAAAAAATTACTTGGATCATTTTTAAAGCCGAGGAATTAGGCTATATTCATTTGAGAAGATTTCTCCAACCCTATAAACAAGCTTTGGCTTATGACATTGCCTATGTTTTTTGTCCCAAAAAAATGAATTCCACTATTCTTCTGCTCTGGCCAAATGATGTTTTGGCTAATTTTTAAGATGTTTATCGAGGTTCTTGACCAAATGAAGTCAAAAAAAAAGTTAACCTTCAGCCCTGGTGGAATAAGCTTCTCTTTAAAATGCTTCAACCAGCTGAAGGCGGGGGTTTTTATCTTCGGCTGGCTGTCCCAAAAAAGAGACTTCGCTTTAGCCTAAAACTTCATAGGGAAAAATAACCTATGGTTTTATGGATTAAATACTAAAATGAGCTTATTAGGCTTAAAGGAATCAAACCAAAGAAAAAGAAGGAAAAAAATTGTTGAGGCCACTTTAAACTTTGAGAATTCTCGGCGGATTCCCCGGCAACTCTGGCTCCCGCCAGGAAAAGGCAATTTAAAAAAAACTTCAGATTGGCGATCGTTGCGTCTTATGTTTCCTGACGACCTTACCTTTTGCCCGCCTTTTAGATTTTTCAAGTTCAGGAAAAGACTAAGACAAAAAACTGTTGTAAACAATGAATCTGATTTTAAATCCAAGCGAGAAAATGAGAAAAATCAGAAAAGTTTATCTTCGCCACCGATAAAGAAATGGGAAAATCTGGAAAATTGGTCGATGTCTGAAAACCGATTAAAATTGGATAAAGAGCAAATTAATGCCTTCTGTCGGTCAACCGAGCGTTTTGTTTTGGCTGGAACTTGGATTAATCCCTTCGAGAAAATGCAGCAATTACGAGGCCCAGAAAAGTTATTTTCTGATCTTAAACGACAGCCAGCAGAATTTTTTGAACTGCTTCGCCAGGTCCACGAGTTTTACTTAAAAGAGTTAGAATTATGGGCTCAAACCGAGGTTGATGGCCTTTGTCTTATGGATGACTGGGGAGGACAAAAATCTCTCCTTATTTCGCCTGAGCTTTTTCGGCAGCTCTTTAAACCCCTTTATGCTGACTATGCTTTAATTGCTAAAAAATATAACAAATATCTTTTTTTTCACTCTGATGGCTATATCCTTGATCTTTTACCCGATTTTATCGAACTTGGAATAAACGCTATTAATTGCCAAGTTTTATTAATGGGAGTCAATAAATTAGCTTCGTTCCGGGGTCAGATTACTTTCTGGGGAAGTTCTGATCTTCCAATCTTCTTGGGCCAAGCCAGCGAAGAAGAAATCTCTAATTACTGTAAGCAATTATATGATTTTCTTTGGGAAAAAGGCGGGTTTATAGCTCAGGTAGAAATAGCCCCTGAAATAAAAATTTCGGCCCTTAAGACCTATTTTTTAGCCTGGAAAAAATTTCTATAGCTCTTTCTCCTTACATTTGCTTAAAAACTACTGTCCCTTTGGTTTTGGCCGATAATTTGCTTTTGCCTTTAAAAATAAAGCATAATTTTTGGAGAGAAGAGCAAGAAAGGTTGGTTATAAGACTAAAAATGTCTAAGAATTTCTGCCTGAATCTATTGGCGAGCGGTTTTCTTTTTATCTTAGTTATTTTTGGATTTTCTTTTCCTTCAGCCTCTTTCTTCAAATCCGGACAAGATAAAAAAATCTCACCTTTTTTGCTGAATAAATTAACTCAAGATGAAAATAACCGATTTACTGTCTGGATATATTTTCAGGATAAGGGACCGGATTTGGACCGAAAAATAGACGAAATTCGAGTTTCTCTTCCCTGGGAAAACATGATTCGGCGCTTAAAAGTTCTGCCCTCTGAAAAAATCGTCGATGATTCAGATGTTCCAGTCTGGGAGAATTATGTCAACAAAATTCGGCCCTTTTTATTCCGGCTTCGTCATACTTCTCGCTGGCTAAATGCTCTTTCGGCCGAGGTCTCTGGTTTTAATTTACCCAAGATTGCTTCTTTTCCTTTTGTCTCCAAGATAGAGGAAGTCAAAGTTCATCACTTCAAGTTGCCTGAGCCGGACAAAGAAATAAAACAAGTTGAAATTAAACAAGATAATCATCTTTATGATTATGGTCCCTCTTATAAACAACTCAATCAAATTAATGTCCCTCGTCTTCACGATCTTGGTTTGACTGGCCAAGGTATTATCATCGCTATGCTTGACTCAGGTTTTAATAATTTGGCCCATCAAGCTTTGGCTCATCTTAGGATTGTCGACACTTGGGACTTTGTCAATAATGATCCTATGGTCGCCGATGAACCTGGTCAAATGGGCTCAGGCGATCATGGGACTGAAACGCTTAGTGTTATTGGTGGTTTCTATGCCGGAAAACTTATTGGTCCAGCCTTCAGGGCAAGCTTTCTTTTGGCCAAGACCGAAAACACTGTCTGGGAAAGGCATATTGAAGAAGATCATTGGATAGCTGGGGTAGAGTGGGCTGAGGCTCGAGGAGCTCAAATTGTCAGTAGCTCCCTTGGATATCGCGATGGCTTCACTCATGGGGAAGCTGATTACACCTGGCAAAATATGGATGGCCAAACGACCATTGTTACCAAAGGAGCCAATCTAGCAGCTCGCAAAGGATTGCTCATCGTCAATTCCGCGGGGAATGAGGGCACAGCTCGTCCACCTAATCAGAATACCTTAGTCGCTCCAGCTGATAGCTTTTGGGTTTTGGCAGTCGGCGCGGTTGATGCTTCTGGCCAAAGGGTGAGTTTCAGTTCAGTAGGGCCAACCGCCGATGGCCGAATTAAGCCCGATGTTATGGCCATGGGCCGCTCAGTTTATAGTGCTTCTCCGTCTAAAATTGATGAATATATCTATGTTTCTGGAACTTCTTTTTCCTGCCCTTTAGTGGCTGGGGCTGCAGCGTTAGGGCTTGAAGCCAATCCGCACTGGTCAAACTTCGATATTATGCAAGCCCTCAGATTAACCGCAACAAGAGCTTCTAATCCAGATAATTTGATGGGCTATGGCCTAATTGATGCTTTTAAAGCTGCTCATTTTTCTCTTAAAGAAATATATCCACCGACCCACTTCGCCCTCAAAAGAATTGAAAATAATTTTGGTTTTTTCAAAGAATATATTGACGTTTTAACTTGGCGACAAAATGACCGAAATTATAACAACATTGTCGCTTACCGACTTTATGCCCTCAATTTGAAAGAGAAATCATCTCATTTTTTTCTCTTGGCTGAGTTGAAAGCTAATATTTTTAAATATGAACATCGGGGCTTGCTCCGCGATGAAGAGTTCCTTTACAAAATAACTTCAGTTGACAGTCAAGGAAGAGAAAGTGATCCTCTCTACGCTCGCCGATGAAAGATGAAACAAAATAATTTTAATTACTTGATGAAAATTAAAAGGGAGAGATTTCTTGAAGGAGGATAGGTTCAAAAATAAAAAGCGATTTAACCCTCGCTATTATCTCTTGGTTATGTTTATTATCTTTTCCTTTTTTTATCCTGCCAAAATTCATGGTCTTAATTTAAGCTTTGGCCTAGGTGCCGGCTATCGACAAATCAACGATAATTACCTAAATCAAATATATGGATCTGGCCTCGTCTTTATCGCTTACATGCAAGTAGATTTAACTAAATTTTTTTCCACGGAAATTTCTTATGAAGGTGGTTATAAGAAAAGAGCCCCAATAGGTCTTTATCAAGAACCAAGTATTTTAAAGATTTCTGGAATCGAAATTTCTAATGGGCTTTCTTGGCGGTTAAATCGATTGACTCCTTATGTCAAATTGGGTGCTGGATATTATTTTTACCGCCAGGATATTGAGAGCCCTTATGCTCGGTATCGAGTTAATCATCGCCATATTTCCTGGCATGGGGGCTCTGGTTTTCGATTTAATTTAAATTCTAAATTTTTTATTCAAGCAGAATTTAAATATGTCTTTCTTAAAGTAAAACCCTTTGATTTTGAAGTCGATCTGGGCGGTGGCCGATATATTTTACTTTTCGGCTTCAAAATTTAAAGAGTAAATTCAGGGGATTTGTTTTGTAAGCTTAATAGGTTTCAGTAAAAAAGACTTAAAGGATAATTTATGCTATAAATATTTATTCAAAATTTTATTTAAATTCAGGAGGCCGGAATGGGCGTTGTTCTTGAAGTAGAAGGCTTGAAAAAATTTTATGGCCAGTTTGAGGCTCTTAAAGGAATTAGCTTTGAGGTCAAAGAAGGAGAAATTTTTGGCCTGATTGGCCCTAATGGAGCGGGTAAAACGACAACTCTTAGGATTATTGCTACTCTTCTTACTATGTCGGAAGGTAAAGTTAAACTTCTTGGTTATGATCTCAAAGAAAACCCTGAAAAATTCAGAGAAAATATAAGTTATCTGCCCGAAGAGGCGGGCGCTTATCGCAATCTTACAGGGCTTGATTATCTTCGCTTTATGGCTAGGTTCTATAATTTCTCACCCGAAAAAACTGCTGATTTTGTCGAAAGAGCGATAGCCATCGCCGGCTTAGGAAATAGGTTAAAAGATAAAGTAGGGACATATAGCAAAGGCATGGTTCGCAAGCTCCTTTTAGCTCGAGCTTTAATGACCAAGCCGGTGCTGGCAATACTTGATGAGCCAACTTCTGGCTTAGATGTAATTAACTCTTTAGAAGTAAGAGAAATAATAAAAAGCTACGCTCGCCAGGGCTTGTCGGTACTTCTTTCTTCCCATAATATGCTCGAAGTTGAATATCTTTCGGATCGAGTCGCTCTTATTGATCAGGGAAAGATTTTAGCGGTTGGGACACCCCAGGAACTAAAACAAAGATATGATGCGCCCAACTTGGAAGTCGTCTTCAGGAGGATTGTCCAATGAAAAAATTCACTAATCTTCTTTTCAAAGAAATCAGAGAACTTATTAATAAACAACTTATTTTTTCTCTTCTGTTCACCATGATAATTTTTTATTTTATTGGTCAAGTTACCCGAACCGAAGCCAAGCGAGCCGAAACAGCTCGACGAATAGGTGTCCTTGATCTTGATAAATCAGCTATTTCTCGAGGACTTTTAGATAATCTCCGTTTAGTTCGTTTTCAGATAGAAGAGTTCGAGACTATCGATAAAGAAGAAGCTCTCCGCCAAGCAAGAGAAAAAAACTTAACCTTCCTCCTAGTCATCCCCTCTGGCCTTAATGAAGGAGTGGAAAAGCTCGAGACGAAAGAAATTGAGACCTATTCTTTTTTGAGGAGCTTCTCGATAGGTCAGGCCCGATATTCCGATATCTTTAAAATTATTTTAGAAACAGCCAATAATTATCTTTCTAATGAGATGCTAAAGAAAAAGCTTCCTGAAATATCGCCTGAAAATTTAAAAAAGCCATTGAAAAGCCGGGATTTTGTCATCGTGAGAGATAAGAAAGCTGAAGCTTCAGCTTCGGCTATTGTGGGTTTTATGTATGCTCAATCCATTTTTGTGCCTATCGTTTTATTCATGATCCTCATTTACTCCTCCCAAATGGTCATCTCAGCTATTGCTTTGGAAAAGCAAAACAAAACTTTGGAAACTTTGCTTACAGTACCTATTTCCCGGTCAGCGATTGTGGCGGCCAAAATGCTAGCTGCTGGCCTGGTCGGTCTGCTATCAGCTTTTATTTATATGGCCGGCTTCTCATGGTACATGAAAGGTTTTACTGGAGATTTAGCTGAAACCGCCGGCGGAATTACTAAAATAATTAAAGAACTGGGTCTTACCATGACAACCAGCGGCAACCTTATCCTGCTAATTTCTCTATTTCTCGCTATTATGTGCGCTTTGGCCATGGCCACCATTCTTGGTGTTCTAGCTGAAGACTATCGTAGTGCCCAGAGTTTATTATTACCCCTCATGCTCCTTGTTATGATTCCTTATTTTCTTTCTATCTTTACTGATTTCAAAAGCCTTTCTCTACCTGTGCGAATTTTAATTTATGCCATTCCCTTTTCTCATCCCTTTATGACCACTCAAAATATTCTTTTCCATAATTATCGAGCGATCGTTTTTGGCATTCTTTATATGCTCATTGTTTTCATCATCTTAGTTATTTTGGCGGCTCGAATTTTTTCGACCGATCGGGTGTTGACGATGAAACTCCGTTGGCGTCGCCGCGAAGTTGTTCTTTAAAAAATTAATTATTTGTCTTAGATCTTAAAAAATTCATTAAGATTAGGAACAAATAGCCAAAAAATTGATAATCCTTCAAAAGTTAAAAAATTATAAGAATTAATCAATAAAGGACATGAATCGAGAGTATGAAGCCAGCTCTTAAATAGTCGGCGGGGAAAAAAGGAGGTGGAGATTCAAATGAAAAAGAATACCAAAAATTCTTCCTCAATTCTTGAGCTTCTACGAATTGAGCCTTCAGCAAGATCGATTGATTATGTTCATCATAAAACCCAATTTCATCTTCATCATCTGCTGACCGAGCAAAGACATCCTCTCACTTGGAATCTGAGCCAAGTAATAAAAAAAGACACTGAACGGGGACTTCAACTTCTCTTTGAGGTCGATCAAGACATAGTTAAAAAATTGAAAGCTATAACTGAAAATGAGGCTGAAATTAATCATTTGGAAGAAGCGGCTCGAACCATAGTTGAGACCCTTAAAAAAGGTAAAAAAATTTTCTTTTATGGCTGTGGCTCTACAGGTCGCCTAGCTAAATTTCTAGAAAGTAGCCTTTGGCGTCCTTTTTGGCGAAAATTGAAGAAATCCGGACGATGGAAATCTCTTTTTTCCCACCTACCCCCCCAAATTGAGGAACGAGTTATTGGCGAAATGACCGGTGGGGATCGAGCTCTAATTAGTGCCCTTGAAGGTTTTGAAGATCTCGAGCTTATTGGTCGCCTGCAAGTGGCCGATAGGAAGGTGAGGAAAGGTGATGTAGTTTTTTGCATTACGGAGGGAGGAGAAACTTCTTCTGTCATCGGGGCAATGCTGGCTGCAGCCGAGATGTGGGAGCAAGATGAAACCAATTTGACCGAAGCCAGAAGGCATCTTTATTTTGTTTATAATAATCCCGATTATGTTCTGTTACCTCTGAATAGAAGCCGAAAAATCTTGGAAAATCCGGCTATAACTAAAATCAATTTGGCCACCGGGCCTCAAGCTATTACTGGCTCAACCCGAATGCAGGCCACAACCATTGAAACTTTCGTCCTGGGCCTTATTCTCGAAAAGGCCATTTTTAACTTTCTGGCTCTTCACCTCGATAAATCTAGATTAACCCAGCTTGGCTTCAAGGAAGAAGTAACTCTTGAAAAAGAACTTCAGTCCTTCGCTCATATTGTGGGTTCTCTTATTTCTCATTGCCAAGAAATCGCCTCATTAACCGAGCTCGAGGCTAAAACTTATCAAAATGGCAAAAAGACCACTTATTTCGCCAAGAAAGCTTTGCTTACAGTTTTTATTGATGGAGCAGAAAGAAGTCCTACCTTCCATCTTCCCCCTCTCGATCCAATAACTTCGAATAGACGACACTGTCTTTTCCAAGTTTGGACTGAGGCTAAGGATCATCTTGAGGCTTGGCGACGTCTTCTGGGTCGAAATTTCAAGGGGCTTAGTTTGAATTTTTATCAACCGCTTCTCGCTGAAAAGGTTGAGGATCCTTTTCTGAAAGAGGTGGCTCTGCAAAGTCTTTTAAAAGCGGGCGATGAACAAGGAAATCTCTACGATTTTTCCTTCTCTTCAAAAAATATTCAAAAGCGTTCTCCTCGTCGCGGCGATCTCGGCCTAATGGTTGGCTTTGATGATGAAATTAAAGAGTTAGTCAAAGAAAATTCTAGCTGGCAAGCCTTGGCTGACCTCCTCCGTACTAAGAAAGCTCCTCTTGGTTTAATTTTTACCAGCCTTGAACCTAAAAAAGAATTTCAAAAAAGAATTAAAGCTAGCAAACTTTTAAATCGAGCCACGTCCATTTATATCCCTTTATCTTTCTCTCAAGACCCTTTAGGCTTAAGACAACAGCTTAGTTTAAAAATGCTTCTAAATGCTCACTCAACAGCGGTTATGGCTCGCCTTGGTCGGGTCGTGGGTAACACGATGACCACTGTTAATCCGAGCAATCTGAAGCTAATTGGCCGAGCTACCCATCTAATTCTAAGCCTGGTTAACGATACCCTAAACTCAGCTGAATGGACCCAAAAATACGGACCAACTGCGCCTCTAACTTATGCTGAGGCTAATGCCCTCCTTTTCGACTGTCTTGAAAATCAAGAATGTCGGCAGAGTGACAGAAGTGAAGTCGAGTTAAGCATTGTTCGGGCCTTAGAGTCTCTAAGACTAAAAAAATTTATTTCTTGGGGAAAAGCTATCCAACTTGTTGAAGATCAAGGGTTGGAAACCTATCTTTGTCGCTTTAACCCTCGACTGCGCTCCTCTTAGAGTAAATTTTACCCGCGGAAATAAAGATAAGCCCATACAATGGCTGAAAGAAGAATAAGAGAAGCAATGACATCGCCAGTGCCCCAGCTAGCTCGCGATCGCTTCTTGTCTTCAATAGTCCTGGTTCCATAAGTTAGGCCTTGAATCTTCTCATAATCAGGTGGCGCAGTTAAATAGCTAACAACAATCATAACTAAAATACAGATAATAAAAATGAAAATACTGTAATATTGAAAGTAAATATTATTGATTATCCACCAAAAAGAGCCTTCGGGATAAGAAAAACCTTTGATTAATTTAACTGGCGTATCTACCGCCAACCGAAAAATTCCTAAGATAAAGCCAGTAATTAAAGCAGCTAAACAACCCTTGCCATTAAGACGCTTCATAAAAACTCCCAGAAAGAAAACCACGAAAATCGGTGGGGCCAAATAAGCTTGAACTCCTTGAAGATAATCATAAAGCCCTTTACCCCCTCGAATGACCGGAATCCAAGCAAGCCCGATCAAAACCATGACCGTAGTCGCCAAGCGACCAACCCAAACAAGTTGCTGCTGGCTTGCTTTTGGGTTGATTTTGGTATAAAAATCCATGGTAAAAAGAGTTGAGCTAGCGTTAAAAACGCCTGAAAGAGAACTCATCAAAGCAGCTAGCAAGCCAGCGACAACAATACCACGAACTCCAACAGGAAGAACATGAGCCACAAGAAGAGGAAAGGCCTTTTGAGCATTATCCCTAATCAACTCGCCCGCTGGACCAAAAAATTCCTGCTGGAAAGCTAAAATTTTGCCACTTTTAGCTAAGGCGAAAGCAATTATTCCAGGAATAATGAATATAAACACAGGGGACAGTTTGAAAAAGGAAGCGGTAATGGCGCCACGCCTGGCTTCCCGCTCATCTTTGGCCCCGAGAGCTCGCTGAACAATGTATTGATCAGTACACCAATACCAGAGACCAACAACTGGCGCACAAAAAAGCATTCCTAGCCAAGGATAGTTGTCGTTAAAATACCAAGCCATTCGACCAGCCTCTTTAACAGGCTCCCATGTGCTTTTAACTCCCTCAGGAACAAGAGGCTTCCATAAATTAAACATTTCTGAACCGGCTATTGACCTTAATTCGCTCCAACCACCAAGAGCTTTAAGGCCAAAAATAGTTACTAAGACCCCACCTAAGATAAGAATTATAGTCTGGACTGCTTCCGTATAGGCTACAGCCCTTAAGCCACCCAAAATGGTATAAATTCCAGTTATAACAATGACAAGAATAGACCCAATCCAAAAGCTATCAAGACCAAGAAAATGAATGTCAGGTAGAAGAACGCTGAAAACCACACCGCCAGCAAAAATGCCGACCGCTATTTTGGTCAGAATGTAAGCCACTAGAGAAATAACTGAAAGAAAAGTTCTGGACTCAGGGGAAAAACGTTTTTCGAGAAATTCAGGCATCGTAAAAACTTTAGCTCTCATATAAAAAGGGACCATTACCCAAGCTAAAACAAGTAGACACCAAGCATGAAGCTCATAATGGGCCATAGCCACCCCATCTGTGGCGCCAGAACCAGCTAATCCTACAAGGTGCTCAGAGCCGATGTTTGAAGAAAAAATGGAGGCTCCGACAATGAACCAGCCAAGATGACGACCAGCCAAAAAATAATCAGTTGAAGTTTTCTGGCCTTGTTTTATCGCTAGCCAAGCAAGAAAAGCAATAAGAAGAAAATATAAACCCACTATGATCCAATCAATAGTGTATAAGGCACCCATTTTTCTTTCCTTTTTTTAAATTAGGAATTAAATTATCAAAGGAGTTTGCCTTTTTTCAAGAATCTTCTTTTATTTTATTTGAATTAAGATAAATTAGTCAGGAAACCATTTAATTATTTATTCCTAAAATAATTTTAATTCATGACAAATAAAAACCTACTTCCAGGAATTAAAAATTAGCGAGTCAATCCTGATGAAAAATTGAAAACCGGTTGCTCTAAATAATTTGTTCCAATAGAATGAAGAATCAATGATTGGCTTTACCTGGATAGATCTTTTCATTGTCTTTGCCTATCTTGTCGGAGTGGCCGCGGCTGGATTATATTTAGCGGGAAAACAAAAATCCTCATATGATTATTTTCTAGGAGCTTATGATGTTCCTTGGCTGGCCGTTTTATTTTCCATCGTGGCCACTGAAACTAGTGCCTTAACGGTAATCAGTGTACCTGCTATTGCTTACACTGGTAATCTCTCTTTTCTTCAAATCACTTTGGGCTATTTTCTTGGGAGGGTTGTGGTCGCTCTTTTTTTCCTCCCTCAGTATTTTCAGCATAATCTTGAAACAGCGTACTCCTTTATCGGTCAGCGATTTGGGCAATGGCTTCGTCAAGCTTCTAGCTTGACTTTCATGATAACCCGACTTTTGGCCGATGGCGTTCGAGTGTTTGCTTGTGCTATCCCTGTGGCCATGATCATTCAATTCTTGGGATTTAAGGCTTCACCTCTCATTATTTACGCCCTTTCCATTACAGTTGTCTCCCTTGTTACCTTGATTTACACCTATTTAGGAGGAATAAGGGCGGTTATCTGGACAGATACTCTTCAGCTTGGCCTATACCTCGGTGGGGCTATATTAGCCTTGGTCTTAATTCTCTCTCGTCTTCCTCAAGGACTTATCCCGGCTCTCGTCTTTCTAAAAGAAAAGAAAAAATTTAGCTTGTTCTCTTCTGGCCTCTCTCTCTCCTTGAAGGAATTTCTCGCTGAGCCTTATACCTTTCTTGTGGCCGTTATCGGCGGCGCCTTTTTCTCCATCGCTTCTCATGGAACCGATCAACTGATTGTTCAACGACTGCTGGCGACCAAAAAGCTGGCCTCAAGCCAAAAAGCTCTTATCGGTAGTGGTCTCTTTATTATTGGCCAATTTGCTTTGTTTCTTGGAGTTGGTCTTTTTCTTTTTGCTTTTTACCAAGGCCAACCACCGAGTGAGCTTGGTTTGGCCACCTCTGACGAAGTTTTCATTAAATTTGTGGTTGAGGAAATGCCTCCCGGTGCCTCTGGTCTCATTATTGCCTCTATCCTTGCAGCGGCCATGAGCACCCTAGCTTCAGCCATCAATTCTTTAGCTTCGTCCACTTTTTTCGATCTCAAGCTTTTCACTTTAAAGAAACAAGGCCAATGGGAAGCGTCAGGCCTACGGCTCTCTCGCCTCTTTTCCCTTTTCTGGGGAATTACTATTTTTTTAGCCGCTCTTTTTTTTGCTCATCTTCAGCTTAATTCGCCTGGAAAAAGGCCTGCCGTCATTGAGCTTGGGTTGGGAATTGCCTCTTACACCTATGGTGGCCTACTTGGTCTTTTCCTGCTCGGTCTTTTGTGTCGGAAAGCTGGCCAAAAAGAAGCCCTTTATGGTTTCTTCACGGCTCTTGTAACCTTGCTTTTTCTCGTAAAGGGGCCAATTCAAACTCTGCTTCCAGGCGAAGGGCTGGCTTTAGCTTGGCCTTTATATGTGGTTGTCGGCTCAGCTATTGTGGTTATTGTTGGAGGATTCGCTTCTTTCTTTAGGAAGTAATGACCTTATAATTAATTGTTTTTTCTTTAAGTAAGTAACCGTTCGAAACGAATCTCTACTTACGGCCCGTCAATTTATAGCCAAGCCTTTTTAAATAGACAGGATTATTCCGCCAGTTCTTAAGTACTTTAACCCGCAAATCGAGATAAATTTTACGACCGCTCATGGCTTCAATTTCCCGACGGGCACTTATTCCTATCTTCTTGATCATTTGGCCACCTTCGCCAATGACAATGGCTTTTTGAGACTCCTTTTCGACAAAAATAGTTGCCGCCACATAGGCCCCAATCTCACCTCTTTCTTTATATTCATCGATGCGGACAGCAACTGCATGAGGAACTTCTTGATGAACATGATGTAAAACAGCCTCTCTGATTAAATCAGCGGCAATATCTCTTTCATAAAGATCAGTCAGTTGGTCTTCAGGAAATTCGGGTGGCCGAAAAGGCAGCAAAGACACAATTGCCTGAAGTAGCTCCTCTCGTCCGTCGCCTCTAGTGGCGGAGAGAGGGATAAGCCTAGCTTCAGGGAAAAGCTTAGCGAAGATTAACTTCATTTTCTCCAAGGTTTCGGTTGAAATTAAATCGACTTTGTTTAAAGCCATAATAGTAGCTGGAAGTGGCTTCAATGAATGGAGAAAATCCGCCACTTTCCGATCTTCCTCATCAGGGGGGGAAGAAATATCCACAAGCCAAAGAATGACATCGACACCTTCACAAGAGGCTTCGGCTTCTTGATTAAGGAATTCACCAAGTTTGTGTCGCGGGATATGAAGACCGGGCGTATCAATAAAGATAATTTGATACTCATCGCTGGTTAAAATACCTAATTGGCGATGTCGAGTCGTTTGGGGTTTAGGCGAAACAGGGGCTATTTTTTGGCCAACCAAACTATTAATCAAGGTCGATTTGCCAACGTTGGGCTTACCGACAACGGCGACAAAACCGCATCGAAATTCAGGGTCTAATCTTCGCTCGTTCAATTTAGTTATTCTTATTAAAAATAAATTTTCCTTTCAAATTTAAATGATTCCTCAAATTTAGTCAAAAAATTTAACCTATCAACCTCATTTTGTTTTATCTTATGATAATTTCTCATTTATCTTAATTTGACATGATGAAGAAAGACAATTTAAAATTTAGTTAGTCCTGAGAGGAAAGTTATATTGATTGAAAAACCCGCTTCTTCCCAATTAATTCCCCCACCAACAGCGGTTTCTTCAGCCTTTTCTTCGCCTAGAGATGATAGGCTTCTCTTTCGTCTTCATGAACCGGCTGAACGTTTGCTTTCTTTGGATTTCCTGAGAGGGGGAGCAATTTTTTTTATGGTTCTGCTTAATGCTCTTTATTTTTATGAGGCTGTACCCAATTGGCTAAAACATGCTCCTGATGATGGTCTGACTTTGCCTGATTTAGGTGTCCCTATATTTCTTTTTGCTCTCGGTGTTTCCTATCGTATCTCTCTCGAAAAATGGTTAGAAAAGGCTGGCCGAAAAAAAACTATCTTTCATTATATTCTTCGCTATTTGGTTCTTTGGACTTTCGGCTTTTTTGGCGAATTAATGGTCTTTGGGCATTTTACTTGGGGAGTTTTAGCCACGATTGGCGCAGTTGGTCTCTATTGCTTACCCCTTCTCTTTTTACCTTCTTTTGCCCGCCTAGTCATATCTTTGCTTCTTCTTCTCGCTTATCAAGGAGCCATTCTTTCTGGTGTGCCCATCTATTTCATCCAAGATGGCTTAGGTGGACCATTGGCCACTTTTGCTTGGGGCTTTGTAGTTATTGTAGCCGCCAGCTGTGGCGCCTGGATGAAAGAAAGACTTATTCAAAAAAAAATGATTTCCTCTTTCCTCGCTGGCCTAATCCTTACCCTGGTTGGGTTTCTTCTTTCCTATCAGATTCCTTTTAATAAACACAAAGTCTCCCTTTCTTATATTATTTTTACCACGGGGTTAAGCTTAATTATCTTTCTAGCTTCTTTCATTTTAATAGATGTTTGGAAAGTAAAAGAGCCGGTTTTCATCATTTTAGGAAAAAATCCTCTACTTATTTATATGCTAAGCGGTATACTAACCTTAAGCTTTAATAATATTACTCCTCCAGATGCTTCTTTAACCACTCTTTTACTTGGAAGCTTTATTATCCTTTTAATCAATTATTTTATTGCTTCGCTCTTAGCTCGTTGGAAAATTTCCCTTCGAGTTTAAGGCCGAAAGCTTGAATATAATCAATTTGCCTAAAATTTTGACTAATTGATTTTAAAATGGATTGAGATTGAGACTCGCCCTAGGAAAAAAAATAAGTAAAAAGGATTGGACTTTAAATTAAAGAGGTGGAAATCATTAAAAAAAAAGGAAAAAATATTAAAGGCTTGAATTTAATTCAAAAATAAACTTATATTTAAGATTCGACAAAGCATGGAAATAAAATATTCAGTTATTCTGCCTACCTATAATGAAAAAAATAATATTGGACGTCTAATCGACGAGATCTACACCCAGCTTGGCTTAGAGACTGAAGTTATTGTCGTTGATGATAATTCTCCTGATGGTACATGGCAAAAGGTGGAAGAAATTAGTTGTTTTTATCCAGGTCTTAAACTCATTCGCCGAATGAAAGATCATGGTTTAGTCGCTTCTCTCAGAGAAGGCATTGAAAAAGCTAAGGGCGAAATAATTATTTGGCTCGATGCCGATGGGTCGATGCCAGCCACCAAAATACCTGAACTTATTCAAGGTTTGTCCCAAGGCTATGATCTGGTCGCTGGTAGTCGCTTCGTTCCTGGCGGTGGAGTTGAATTGATAACAGGCAGCGCTGACTCGATGACCGGTTTCTTTTTGAGCTTTTTACTCAATCGATGGTGCGAGTTTCTTTTGGGCCGTTGGTTTCATGACTATACTAGTGGCTTTGTGGCCATTAAAAAAGATGTTCTAAAAAATTTACCTCTTCGGGGTGATTATGGCGAATATTTTATAGCTTTAGTCTATGAAGCTCACCGCCAAGGTTATCGTCTCCTCGAGATTCCTTACATTAATCGACCCCGCTGGGAGGGACAATCAAAAACCGGCCTTAATCTTTTTGACTATTTAAAACGAGGCTGGAAATACTTTTGGTTGACTTTAAAATTAAGATTCCTATAATAATAAAGTTTATTCATTATGGCTAGCCATCAATTTGAAAAAATAACTGCTGGTGAAGAAGTTTTAGCCATAATAGTTCGCCATAACTTTGATTCACCAGGGCCAAATTTTTTCACCCCCCCAGAATGGCCTCAGCAACTCGGCTTATTAATCTATGGCAAAGGGAAAAAAATCTCCCCTCATAAACATAAATCTCTAAAAAGAGAAACCGATACCTTTACTGAAGTTTTGGTCCTTCTTAGAGGGCGATTGAAAATTGATCTTTTTGATTCCAAAAATAATTTAATCCAATCGGTTATTCTGGAACCAGGTGAAGCGATTCTTTTTGCCTCAGGCGGACATGCTCTAGAAATTTTAGAAGATGCTAAAATTCTAGAGGTTAAGCAAGGTCCATATATCGGCCAAGAAGAAAAAGAATTTTTTTAAAGCCTCTTAATTTGAGAAGAAACTTTTATTTAATTAAAAGTAAAGAGAAAGATATCATTTTTAATCTTAGAGTTTAAAGACTGAATAATTCCTGGTTTTTCTTTTTAATAATATACTTTGAGAAGCTATTATTTGATAAAACTAAGGGGACTAAAGTAAAATATGGCAGTTCTAAAAGATATGGTTAATTAAAACATCCAAAGATAAAACTTGATCAAAAAATGACCAAGCTCAAAAAAAATTCCATTCATCATTTTTTGCCAATTTCCCTTCTGCTAATCCTGATTGTCGTGATGACCTATCCCCTCATCCTTCACTTAAATGACCACCTTCCCTCTGATCTTGGTGATCCACTTTATCTAGTTTGGCTTATCGGCCATGCTTCAAACAAAATCAAGGAAGGTTTGACTAATTATTGGGATGGCCGATTTTTTTATCCCCATACCCAAACTGTCCTTTATAGCGATTACGTTCCAGCCTTAACGTTTTTAGGTCTTTTGCCTGCCTTGATTAGTAAAAATTTTATTTTTACCTATAATTTTCTTTGGTTATTATCTTTTTTCCTCTCAGGCTTGGGCGCTTATGTTCTCATCTATCATCTGACCCGCTCTCGCTGGGCTTCCTTTATTGGCTCCTTAATCTTCACCTTCTCACCTGTAAGCTTTGCCCATATTAGCCATCTCGAACTTCTTTTTTCAGCCTGGTTACCTTTTTGTTTTCTCTTTCTTCATCGTTTTTTTGAAAAGCCAAATTTATCTAATCTGAGCTTGGCTCTGTTATTTTTAGCCATACAGGCTCTCTTTTGTGGCCATTATGGCCTTTATGCAGCTTTTTTTATGGGCCTTTTCGGACTAATTCTGACTTTTTACCGAGGTTTCTGGCTAAATCCCCGCTTTTGGCTAAAAACCATAATTGGTATAGCTATCTCAGCTTTTCTTTTATTTCCTTTTTTTTGGCCATATTTTCCAGTGCATAGAAAAATGGGCTTTGCTTGGACTTTTAATGATGTCCGTCATTATTCAGCTGAAATTCAAAATTACCTTTCAGTTCCACCGTGGAATCTTATTTTCAGTCGAATCCTTGATTCTAAGGCCCAACCTGAACATCAGGTTTTTCTTGGCTTTTGCCCAATTATTCTGGTATTTTTGTGGCTTATCTTTAACCGTTTCTTTTATCCTACCTATAAGCCTTTTTTTATAAAAGCAATAGCTTCCTGGCTAAGATTCAAAAAAAAAGACGAAAAGACAAAAAGACAATCTATTTTCATTTATATTCTTGATATTTTTCTTTTTATTTTAGTTTTAGATATTATTGTTATTCTTTTTAGAAATGGATTTCATCTTGATTTAGGTATTTTTAGCATTTCTTCGCGTCGCTTAAAAAATCCGGTTTTTCTTTTCTTATCCCTTTTAGTCTTGCGATACACTCTTCATCCCGGTTGGTCGACCATTAAACAAAAAGTAATCAGTTTAGTTAAAAGAGATCGAGATAGGCTGCGGAATTCTTCTTCCTCTTTTGAAGCTTTATCTCCGTCAGACTTTCAAGTTAATAGCGACCTTTATTTACTGATGGCTCTTTTGGGTTGGCTTTTTTCTTTTGGCCCGGTTGTTTCGTTCAAAGGGACTAGGCTTTTTACTGGCCCTTATTTTCTTCTTTATAACTGGGTCCCTGGTTTTAAACTTATGCGGGTACCGAGTCGCTTCTCGGAAATGGTCGTTCTTGCCCTCTCAGTTCTTTGCGGATTAGCCTTAGCTTCCTTTATCAATTCTAAAAAGGTTCATTTCTCTAAAAAACCTTTTCTCTGGTTGATAATGGGGTTAATTTTATTAGAACAAATTTCCATTCCATTGCCTCTGGCTCCACTCCCTAATAAAGGTAAACTTCCAGAAATTTATCAAACGATTGCGGCTATGTCCCCAGAAATTGTTCTCATTGAGCTTCCTCTGCCTGAAAACAGGCTCAATTATTATCAGGAATCCCTACCGATGTTCTATTCTATTTTCCATCGCCATCGAATTGTCAATGGCTACGCCGGCTTTATTCCTCCTGCCTATAGCATTATTCAAGAAGCTATGGAATTTTTTCCTAGTGAGGCCACAGTCGCCTTACTTCGAAGGTTAAAAGTTGACTTAATTTTAGTTCATACTCAAAGTTATCGGCCTCAAAAAGGAAAAGAAATAGTTGAAGCGCTAAAAAAGTGGACAGATCAATGTGTTCTAATTGACCAAAGAGAGGGTGATTTTTTATATCAACTTTTACCGCTACCAGTTGAAGAATTTGGCTCCCAGGCCTCTGTTGGCAGGAGAAATAATCTCTTAGGAATGAACCAAATATATCAACTGTCTGATAAAAGCGTCTGGAAAGTTTGGTCAAGTTCCAATGTGGTCAATGCTCCCAAAGCAATTGATAATTCCTTAGAAAGTGGTTGGTCAACAGCTCTTCCTCAGAAGGCTGGTGATTTTTTCTGGATTGACTTTTGCCAAGAAATCTGGCTGAGTGAACTTCGACTCTATCTGAAAAATAAATTATTTGAATATCCTCGCCATTTTCTAGTTGAAATTTCTAACAATAATGTCGACTGGAAAAAAATAGCTGCTTATACCAATCATTTTCCCTATTTTGACTTAGAAACCATAGAAGACCTTTCAAGCTATCATGTTAAAATTTCCTTTCCCCCTACCAAACTCAGATTTATGCGTCTTAAACTCACGGCAGGTCATCCTCTTTATCACTGGTCGATTCAGGAAATTGAAGCCTTCGGGAAAATCGAAAATTAACAAGCGAATTAGAAGATTGCTTTTATTTAAAGGTGCAATTAAAATTAAAGCTCCATTTTCTTTTGAATAGAGGAAAAACCAATGTCTTCGACGAAGCTCTTGATACCAGTTAGCGAACCCCTGATTGGCGATCGAGAATTAGAGCTGGTCACTGATTGTCTTCGACGAGGCTGGATCTCTTCAGCAGGCGATTATATTGAGGCATTTGAAAAAGCCTGGGCTAAATATTGTGGCCGAGAATACGGCATCGCCGTGAGTAGCGGGACAGCCGCTCTCCAAGTCGCCCTTGGCTGTTTAGGGCTTAAGCCAGGCGATGAAGTTATTCTTCCTGACTTCACTATGTTTGCCTGTGCTGTGGCTGTGGTTAGTACGGGAGCTCGTCCTGTCCTCGTTGATGCTGAGCCAGAAACCTGGTGCCTTGATGTCACCAAGATTGAAGAAAAAATAACTCCCCGAACAAAAGCTATTATGGCGG
>JAOAFQ010000140.1 GCA_026416195.1 Candidatus Aminicenantota bacterium
GTTGAATGCATTAGGTCCGTCTCGTGGTAACGCTCGAGGCGATCTTTTTCGAAATGGCACTTATAACAATTTTCTTTGGGGACAGGTCCATCGCCCGTAATAACTTGAACATGACAGCGTTGACAGGGAAGATTACTTTGAAGAGCAGCTTGATGGTCATATCGAGATTTATTGGCCAGAAGATTTTCCTGATTATGGCAATGAAAGCAATCAGCAATTCGGGGGTAAAATTCACTGGGCTTGAAATGACAGATAAAACAACTACTTTCGGTCACAGTTATATGCTCTCCTTGAACAATCTGGGAATGACAGCTTGTGCAGCGAAGTCTTTTCCCTCGTCGAAGGTCCTCAAAATGGATTTTATGGTCAAAAATGACCGTTTTAAATTTCACTTGACCTTCGAGCAGACGTTTATCGTGGCAACCGGGTCGCAAACAAGCTTCATCGGGAATTTCAGCCCAAGGTTTGGATTTAAGGTAAAGTTTTGTCCAGTATCGGCCAACTTGAAGCAGGCCTTCAATCTTAGCTCTAAATTTTGATCTTAAACCTGGAGGATAATGGCAAATTTGGCATTCAATTTGATTATGGGAGGAAGTTTTCCAACTTTCATAAAAGGGCTTCATATAATGACAGACAGAACAGAAATGGCTGCGGGAAGTAAATTCTGCCGCTACCGCAAAAAGGAAAATAAAGGCCATGCCTCCAAAAAGCCACCAGCGCCATTTCTTCCGTTTCATTTTATGGCTTTTCTTCGCTCCTTAAAAAAGATAAAAGTTTAGGAATTTATCTTTTATTTTTAATAAGCCAGTGCTTTTGAGCTTCTTCATCATCGGACTGCGTCTAATTTAGATGACCCCGATGGTTTCCTATCAAACATAACTATGAAGGCCAGATAAAAGATAGTTAACTCCAAAATAGGTGAAAAGAGCCGCCAAAAAACCAATAATTGCAATCCAAGCTGAACGTTTTCCTTTCCAACCCATGACAATCCGGGTATGAAGATAAAGGGCATAAAAGAACCAAGTAATCAGGGTCCAGACCTCTTTTGGGTCCCAAGCCCAATATCTCCCCCACGCTACATTGGCCCAAACCATCCCAAAAACAAGGCCGCCTAAGGTAAAGAGGGGAAAACCAATCGCGATCGCTCGATAACTTAGAGAATCGAGTTTTTCTGAGCTTAAAGAAGAAAAGCCTTGACTTTTTTTCTCTTTAGCCGCAGCAAAAAGATAAAGAAGGCTAGCCACAAAAGCAACTGCTAAGAAAGCTTCGCCCAGAAGAGTAACGGAAACATGAAGCCATAACCAGTAACTTTGCAAAGCCGGAACGAGTGGCGTGGCCTCTTTAGGCATCAGAGGGGAAGAAGCTAAAGCCATTAAACCAATGACCAAAAGCATCAAATAAGCACTTAATCGGTGAAAATGAAAAACTTTTTCGGCCAGCAGCAAGGCAAGCACAGTGGACCAGGCAAAAAAGGAAAGGGATTCATACATATTAGTAAAAGGAGCATGACCGCTTTCAATAGTTCGTAAGATAAGGGCCAGATTGTGAAAAAGAAAACCGATAAGGGTAACCATTGAACCGAGGCGATTTAATTTTTCTTTTTGGGCTAACAGACTAGAAAAATAAAAGATTAATGCAAGAATATAAAAAATAAAGGCTAAAGGGAAAAAAGTTGCTTCCTTCATTTCTTTTTCCTTAAAGCGAAGATGATTTTTTCCATTTCTTTCTCCAGGCCTTCTTTATTTTTGTTAGCCAGACCAGCGGCTAAAATCAGAGTCCGGTCGCCTCGACTTTGAAGAAAGAACCTTATCTCTCGAGGTGTCCAGTAAAAAGCTAAAGCTAAACCTAACATGATAAAAATACAACCGGCCCAAATAAAGCTTGTTCCGGGATCACGGGAAACATGAATAACCGAATATTGAGAAGCCGAATAATTTTTTAACTCAAGAGAAAAAGGGGAATCTTGAGTCGAATGCATTTTCCTAAAATCAGGAAAACGAGCGAAAAGCCAACCACTAAAAAGCTTTTTTCCATTGCGCGTTAACTCGACAAAAGCCGCTGGATTATTGGGCTCATTCGATCGAGAAAAGGGACGTTTATTTTCATCAAGGACAAAATCGGGCAAAAAACGATGCACCTGAATTTCATGAGAAGTATCAATCCGAGCTTTTTGGCCAGTTTTCACTTGGACCACTTTGTCTTGGCCTTGAGCTTCGGCGAAGTGGATAACAATTTCTAAATCTGCTTTATCCCAATCCCAGCCATAGGCGCTTTGATAAAACATGTATTTTTTGTAATTTAATGGATGATTGACCTCAACCGTTTGGCTGAGGACGTCTCTTCCCCCCTCGATGATGGTTAAAGTGCTTTTCCAGTCTTTTACCTGACCGTTGGGATAATATTCAGTGACAAATGCTTCGAGTCTAACCGCAAAATTTGACTTAGGGATTGAAGTTATTTCTTTTTCATGAAGAGCCAAATCGATTCGAAAACTAAAAAGGCCGCTGATAAGCCCGCCAATGAGAATTAAAAGAATGGCTAAATGAACGACATCAGCTCCGAAAAGTCCAATTATTCTTTTCCGCGCGACAAGGGCAAGTTCGGTTTCGCCTTTTTTTTCTTTTATTTTGTAATGGAATGGTTGAAGTATTTGGCGAAGATGCGAAGAGGCTGT
>JAOAFQ010000142.1 GCA_026416195.1 Candidatus Aminicenantota bacterium
TGTTAAAGCAGCTAAGGAGGTTGGCCTTAAAGTCCCCATGGTAGTTCGCCTTCAAGGAACCAATATGGAAGAAGGCCGGCGAATTCTGGCCGAGTCTGGTCTCGAATTTTATTCGGCTGAAACCATGAAAGAAGCAGCCGAAAAAGTTGTTAGTCTCGTCAAAGGAGTTAGCCAATGAGTATTCTAATTGATGAAAAGACTAGGGTCGTGGTTCAAGGAATAACTGGAAGCGAAGGAACATTTCATACTCAAAAAATGCAAGAATATGGAACCAAGGTGGTGGCCGGAGTAACTCCAGGTAAAGGTGGTCAAATTCATCTTGGGGTACCAGTTTATAATACCGTTGAAGAAGCGGTTCGAAAAGAAGGGGCTAATGCCGCTGCCATTTTTGTTCCTCCTTTCTTTGCCGCTGACGCCATTATGGAGGCAGCTGATGCAGGAGTGTCCCTTATTGTTTGTATTACCGAAGGTATCCCAACCTTTGATATGATTAAAGTTAAAGTTTTTCTTAAAAATAAGCCTTGTCGGCTAATTGGCCCTAATACTCCGGGAATTATTTCGCCGGGGAAATGCAAAATTGGGATAATGCCGGGTCATATCCATAAACCTGGAACAATTGGGATCATTTCCCGTTCAGGAACTTTAACTTATGAAGCGGTTGATCAAGTTAGCAAGCTTGGATATGGTCAATCCACAGCCGTTGGCATTGGCGGTGATCCTATCGTTGGGACAAGTTTCATAGATATTCTTAAACTCTTTAAAGAAGATCCAGAGACAGAAGCTGTAATTTTAATTGGGGAAATAGGTGGGACAGCCGAAGAGGAAGCTGCTGCTTATATAAAAGCAGAATTCAATAAACCTGTAGTGAGTTTTATCGCCGGCCAAACAGCTCCACCTGGACGACGTATGGGACATGCAGGGGCTATCATTGCTGGCGGAAAAGGTACCGCCAAAGAAAAAATGGAAGCCTTGCAAGCAGCTGGAGTTTACGTGGCCAAATCCCCGGCTGAGATTGGCCTAAAGGTCAAAGAAGCTCTAAGTTATTAAAGGCCAAATCGAAACGAAGGCTTGAATTGGCTCAACGATGGCTTAAAGTTGACCTGCATATTCATACTAAAGAAGATCCAAAAGATAATATAACTTACGACGCTTATCAGCTTATTGTTAAAGCCGCTTCCCTTGGTTTTCAGGCAATTGCCATTACTAATCACAATCAAATTACAATTAGCCCAGAATTAAAAGATTTTGCTGAAAATCACCAAGTTCATCTTCTACCCGGAGCTGAGATCTCCTGTGAGGGCAGACATGTGATTATTATTAATCCCCCCTTTAATTTGGCTGGTCAAAAATTTACTTGGTCGGATTTAAAAGAATTAAAACAGAATGATTCTCTTATTATTGCTCCTCATCCCTATTTTCCAGGTTTCCGCTCGCTTTTTGAAAGACTTGATTACTATCATTATCTTTTTGACGCCATTGAATTTTCGGCTTTTTATAATCGATTTTTTAATCCTAATAAAAAAGCGATCGAAGCAAGTCTGAAATATGGCAAACCTCTTATAGCTTGCTCTGACACCCACAATCTTTGGCAATTAGGAACTTCTTTTACTTTAGTTGAAGCTGAGCTCTCAACTCAAAGCATAATTCAGGCGATAAAAAAAAATCGGCTTAAACTTGCTTGCCAACCCCTTCCTTTAGTAACCATGGCCAGAATTATGATCAATTTTCTTTTAGCCGATAAACTTCACCTTCCTCTTCATATCTGATTTTAAAAAAGCCAATCTTCAGTATATCGACCAGAAGTTTCTTTCTCTCTTATTAAATAATCATCTCATCTCCGAAACCTTAGAGGTTGAAATTCTCTTTCCTTCCAGTCCTTTGGCCAATCACTCGATCTTCTGTGTCGATCCCCCATTAATAAAAATCGCTTCTTTTCGGTAAGGAAAACAGCAAGATAGCTTCCCTTCTCATGCTTGGGAGTAACCAATTGATAAAATTGCGAACTATTGTGGTTCCAACATATAAAACTTATAATTATTTCTCAATTCAAATAAACTAAAAATATAAGAGGAGATGGAAAAAAATGAAAATCAAATTTCTGGCCTCAGCAGGCCAATGGTCTACTTTCCTTATTGCCTCTCTCATAATTATTTACTTTACGCCTTCAAATTCTCAACAGATTTCTGAACTACCTCCAATTGAAATTAAAAAAATCCGAGGAAATGTTTATGAAATAACTGGCGGCAGCGGTGCTAATGCTGGTCTAATTATTGGAGAGAAGGGTTATTTTCTTATTGATGCCAAAATGAATCCTCAATCAGCTAGGGAAATGCTTCAAGTCATAGCCCAAATGACCACATTACCCCTTCAAGCAGTAATTCTTACGCATAGTGATGGCGACCATGTTAATGGTCTGCCCGGCTTGCCTGAGAAGACCACAGTTATTGCTCATGAAAATACCTATCAAGAAATGAAACAGGTGACGACTGAGGGACCACTTTTAAACTATCTTCCTTCCATTACTTATAAACAAGAATTGATTCTTCGCTCTGGAAAAACGACAATTCATCTTTATCATTTCGGTCCTGGTCACACGAGCGGTGACTCAATCATTTATATTCCCGAGGAAAAGGTTGCTTTTCTTGGCGACTTAGTGTTCATTGGACGTGATCCTTTAATTCATCGTCATAAAGGAGGAAATTCTTTTGGAGTAGTCAAGATATTAGAAGAAGTTCTTAAACTTGACGCTACTTCTTTCATTCATGGACATGGAGAAGTCATCGATCGAACTAGCGTGGAAAAGGCGATAGCCGCTCTTAAGGCCCGTCAAGAGCAAATAAAAGCTTTAATTGAGCAAGGAAAATCACTTGAAGAAATCAAAACTATTCTCCAAGTTAAAGAGCCACCCGACGTTCCAGGAAGACCAAAACGACCAACTCTCGTCGAAATTATTTATCTTGAGCTTACTGAAAAGAGATAAGTTTTTGCCTCAAGCTTTTAAATCTAGGTTTCTTTCCCCTCATCCGACAGCTTTTGCGCCTCTCTTCAGAAAAACAATGAAAAAGATAAAATAAAAAAGTTCAAATCTTAAATTACCATGGCCGATAAGGCACGAGAGAAAGCTCAGCTGGCTTAATGACTCTAAAAAAAGCATAAATATTCCCTTTTTCAGGGACAAGATTATAGCTCCAATAACGAATTAAGCCATATTGTGATTGAGGTTCAAGCAAACAGGGAATTAAATTGGCTCCTAACTGAGAGCAAGAAATGTAAAAATCGCCTTTACGGACAAGAATTGATATTGTCCTCGTTGAAACATCAATCTTTTCTGGAGGCAAATAATCATAGCGAGAAGGAACAACTTCCTGAACTTCATAAGCTTCAACTTCCAAGGTCCTATCCTGAGTGATCATTTCAACTTTAAGGCCATGACGAAGCAAGGTTTCAATGACATCTCCATGTTTCGCTGGGATAATATAGCCAAGAGGTCTGATTACAGTTAGCTCTGATTTAACTAAGGGAAACCAATTTTTAATTACTTCGGTTATTATTTTGTATTGATCTGGCTGAGGAGCAGGCTCAATCTCATTCTGAAGCAAATATTCACCTGCTTTTTTATCGACCTTTAAAATTCCCCTAATTGGACTCTCAGCTCTCTCAAATCTCTTAATTGTCAAAGTAGGATTAAGTTCATCGCGGGCGTAAGTCATTCGCAAATGAATTAAATCGTGGCTATCATAGATTGAGGCTTTTTCAATTAAACTTTTTCGCCGACTAGTAACTAGCTTGAGAACCTCTTCAGCTTGATCAGCTATAGCCTCGACCAAACTTCTCACTCCAAAGTATTGCCAGCGCGTTCTTTCAGCTAGCGTCGGAAGATCACGACGAGACGCAACCTCTTGAATAAAAGCTAGGGTTTCATAGATACCGAGGCTATTGCGGCCATCATTAAGATCAGTCGTTGAATAGCGCCACATGATTTCACGTCCAGCTATTTCTTGAGGACTGTATCTGACACCAGCTGAAGAATCGATCCCCATTTCCTGGCTGACTAAATATTCAAAAAAAGTAATTCTTCTCTTTTCCAAAGCTTTACTAACCTCAGGAAAAAGGACTTGACGGGAAAACTTTTGGAAATCTTCACTGATATTTAGGTTGGAAACGCAGCCGATAGAAACTCGGTAATAATCATCGCCCTTTTCATGAAGGTCAAGGGTAACTTCAGGAAGCCAAGTGACAAAGACTCGATGGATGGCGGCGGTTTCTTCGGCTTCCAATTTAACATGATCCCGATTCAAATCAAGATTCTGTTCATTAACTCGAACATCAAACCAGTTGCCATAAGGATTAGCTTGCGGAAGGATAAGAAAGTTAAGCTTTTTCAAAAGTGGCTTCATTTCACCTAAGGCCAAGTCTCGGATAAGTTGCAGGGCCGCTTCCTTGCCTGATTGTTCATTTCCGTGCTGGGAGGCAAAAATAAAAACAGTAGGTTTCCTTCGATTTATCTTATCAGGCGAAGAAATTCCTTCTTCATTAATAATAGCCAAATAAAGATTACGACAATCAAAAGAAGGAACAGGTCTGGTTCGACCAGCAACAATCACGCTTACTTCAGGTGAAAGGTAGTCAATATAACTTAAGAAGCGCTCTATTTCAGCAGTCTGACTATAGCGCAAAAAATTGGCTTCCTCAGCCGGGGTTGGAAGTTTAACTTTTTGAGAAAATAGACAATTGATGGAGGCTGACAAAAATAAAATAAATAAACAAAATAGTTTTCTCCTCCTCATCATTATCGCCTCCTTGGAGAAACTTTATAATTTTAATGTTTCAATCTTAAGTAAAATTTAATCTTCTTCTGGTTTTACCCGTCCCTCTTTAATAGCCTCAGCAATTATTTTCTGCTGAAGGGCAGCAGGAACTTCTTCATAATGGGAAAATTCCATAACAAAGGAACCTCGTCCACCGGTAATAGAAGTTAAAGCTGGCTCAAAATCAAGCATTTCGGCCATCGGCACTTGGGCCTTAATAATTCTCAGGTTACCTTTTTGTTCCACTCCCTGAAGGCGTCCTCGGCGGCCATTGAGATTACCCATGATATCACCCAGATAAGCTTCGGGCGTATAGACTTCCACATTCATAATAGGTTCAAGCAGAGTTGGCTTAGCCTCCTTAGCTCCTTTTTTAAAAGCCATGGAAGCGGCAATTTTGAAGGCAAGATCCGAGGAGTCGACTTCATGATAACTGCCATCATATAGAATAACTTTAAAATCAACAGTGGGATAACCTGCCAAAACTCCCTTTTTTCTGGCCTCTTGAATTCCCTTTTCAATCGCTGGAATATAATTCTTGGGAATAGCTCCACCAAAGATTTTATCCTCAAATTCAAAATCAGCTCCCCTGGGTAA
Organism: Candidatus Aminicenantota bacterium; assembly: GCA_026416195.1. Lineage (GTDB taxonomy): Bacteria > Acidobacteriota > Aminicenantia > Aminicenantales > CALLJL01 > CALLJL01. The sequence continues at coordinate 5,406 of JAOAFQ010000142.1, forward strand.
AGGCTCCATTTTAATTTTGACATCACCGTATTGGCCTCGACCACCAGTTTGCTTCTTATATTTCCCCTGGACGTCCGATTTTCCTTTAATCGTTTCCCGATAGGGAATTTTAGGAGGCTTAAGAATTACATCTACATTGTATCTTTTTTTAAGCTTTTCGGTGGTTATTTCGACATGAAGCTGTCCATTCCCCGATATCAAAAGCTGACCAGTTTCAGGATCTCGTTCAATCCTAACTGTAGGGTCTTCTTCCGTTATTCGATGAGTGGCTTGAGAAATGCGATCTTCATCTGTTCTTGTTTTTGGTTCGATCGCAAAAGAAATGGCGGGTTCAGGAAATTTTATCTTAGGGAAGATGATTTCTGAGCCCCGAGCAGCCAAGGTATCAC
>JAOAFQ010000018.1 GCA_026416195.1 Candidatus Aminicenantota bacterium
CTTGATGTACTCAGTGAACTTTCAGCAAATAGAGATACTCCAACATAAGAATAAATGGGAAGAACTTACGGATATCATGGTTCAGGCAGCTCAAAAGCTAAAAAATGGTGGGGCTGATTTTATCGTCATCGGTCCCGGCGAAAACCAGATTCTTCCCCTTCTTCGGAATATCCTGGGAAATCGGCTAGTTCAGGAGAAAGAGTTTGAAGGCCTCGACGATCTCCCTCTCCCAGCTTATGATCTCCTCCGCCAAACAGAAACCTTGCCCATATTAACTTCCCGGGGTTGTCCATTTCGTTGTTCCTACTGTGCCAGTTCTCTCCTTTTCCCTCGCTTTGAGCAAAAGAGGCCGCAGCAGGTTATAGCTGATATTAAGTTTCTGGTCGAGGCGATGAACTGCCGAAATCTGGCTTTTTATGACGATGCCCTTCTTATGGGGAGTCATTTTCATTTTAAACCTATTTTAAAAGGAATTATCGATAACTCGCTTTGTCTTGCTCTCCATTCGCCCAATGGCCTTCATGTTCGAGCTATTGAGGCTGAATTAGCCTATCTGATGAAGGCGGCCGGTTTCAGCTCTATTTATCTTTCCCAGGAATCCTTGGACCCAGCTTGGCTTAAAGAATATTCGCCCAAAGTTTCACCTGAAAATTTTATGGAGGCAGTTCGAAATCTGGCCAGGGCTGGTTTCGCTCGCCACCAGCTGAATATTTATCTTCTTGTCGGTCTGCCCGGTCAGGACTGGAATCAAATTGAAAGGGATGTTCGTCTGGTGATTCAAGCTGGCCTCAGACCTCGCCTTGCCTACTTTTCTCCTATTCCCGGAACCATAGAGTGGAGGAAAATAGTTGACCAGGGGATTTTAAAGGAAGATTCTGATCCCTTGCTCCAGAACAAAATAGCGTTTCTTTATAAACAAGGGGAAGAAATAATTTTAAAGCTTAGGGAAATTGAAAAGATATTGGCTGAAGAGCTAAGAAAGAGCTGAAAAATGGCTAGATGAGTTAGCAACGGCCGGCTTCGATGAAGAGTTTAATTTATTAGCTTTAATTTTTGTGCTGTCAAGGATATTGTTTTTTATAAATATAG
>JAOAFQ010000196.1 GCA_026416195.1 Candidatus Aminicenantota bacterium
CACTGGGACAGTCTATAGCCGAGAAGAGCTCGAGGAATTGGTTTTCTTGGCCAAAAAATATGATCTTTATCTTATTGGTGATGAAGTCTATAAAGAATTTGTTTATGATGGCTTAGCTCATGTGAGTCTTCTCGAATTTGATGAAATTAAGGATCGCGTTATTGTAGCTGATAGCATTTCCAAACGCTTTAGTTGCTGTGGAGCAAGAGTCGGAGCAGTCATAACCAGAAATGAGGAAGTCTTTCAAGCTCTACTTCGTTTTGCTCAAGCTCGTCTTTGCCCACCCACCGTTGAGCAAAGGGCTGCTTTAGCCGCTTATCGTCTAGGCCGCTCCTATTTTGAACCTATCAGGCAGGAGTATCAGAAGAGGCGAGATATCCTTTATGAAGGACTAAAGGAAATTCCCGGGGTGATTCTTCATAAACCTCAGGGCGCCTTCTATATCAACGTTAAGTTGCCCATAGATGATGGCGAAAATTTTGTCCGCTGGCTCTTAACGGATTTTCGGGTTGATGGCGAAACGGTTATGGTAGCACCTGGTTCTGGTTTTTATGCTACTCCAGGAAAGGGAAAAGATGAAGTTCGGATGGCTTATGTTCTAAAAGAAGAACATCTGCGGCGGGCCATCCAGCTCTTTAAAATTGCCCTAGAAAATTATCCTGGCCGAGTCAAAGGAAAAAATTAGATTTTTTAGAGAAATACAAAGGCGATGATAAGGTCAAGAAGAAAGATAGTTTCATTTTTCTGAAAGCAAAAAAGTCATTCCTTCTTTTCCAAAAGGGAACAATATTTCATATTTTTTTTCTTAAAAAGTTATCTCGACTAATCATTCAAGGGAATAACTTTATTGAATTTTCATCGATAAGTCGCTATATTTAGTTGTTTAATTTCTATTGGAGGAGCTATTTGATGAGCCATAAATATGTTTATTTTTTCGGGCCAGGTATGGCTGAAGGCAATAAAGATATGAAGGATTTACTTGGGGGTAAAGGCGCCAATTTAGCCGAAATGGCTGGAATTGGTTTACCTGTCCCACCTGGGTTTACCATAAGCACAGAGGTATGTAGCTTATTTCTGATGGCTGGAGAGAAGCTTCCAGAGGAAGTGGAAAAAGAGGTTATGGCCAATCTTAGGCGTCTTGAGGAAGTTTCTGGTCAAAAATTTGGCGACCCTAATAATCCTCTTCTCGTTTCAGTGAGATCCGGAGCCAAATTTTCCATGCCCGGAATGATGGATACCGTTCTTAATCTAGGTTTAAATAAAGAAACCGTCGAAGGTTTGGCTCGCAAAACCGGAAATCGCCGCTTTGCTCTGGATTGCTATCGTCGCTTAATTCATATGTTTGGGGATGTGGTTTTGGGGGTCCCAAAAAAAGAATTTGAGGAAATTTTAAAGGAAAAGAAAGAGAAATTTGGTGTAGCCAACGATGCTAATTTAGATGAGAAAATGCTCGAAGAAGTTATTGAGGCCTATTTAGATTTAATTAAGAGAAAAACTGGACAAGAGTTTCCTCAGGATGTCATGACCCAATTAAGAATGGCCATTGGCGCTGTCTTTAAATCCTGGAATAATCCCCGAGCTATAGAATATCGGCGAATTTACCATATCCCTGACAATTTGGGAACAGCCGTTAATATTCAACAGATGGTGTTTGGTAATTTTGGTCAAAATTCAGCAACTGGAGTGGGTTTCACCCGTAATCCAGCAACTGGGGCTAAAGAACTTTACGGTGAATATTTGACTAATGCTCAAGGCGAAGATGTTGTAGCTGGCATCAGAACTCCTTCGCCGATTGCTCATTTGGCTGACGAAATGCCCGAAGCCTTTGCCCAATTGAGAGAGATAACGGATAAATTAGAGCGCCATTATCGGGATGTTCAAGATTTTGAATTCACGATCCAAGAAAGCTGTCTATATATGTTGCAGACCAGAAATGGTAAAAGGACAGGCATGGCCGCCGTAAAAATTGCCGTTGATTTAGTTGATGAAGGAATATGTACTGAAGAGGAGGCCTTGCTCAAAGTTGAGCCTGAAGCTTTGAATCAACTCCTTCATCCTGTTTTTGATCTCCAAGAGAAAGCGGCTCATCCCTTATTGGCTGAAGGCTTGGCAGCATCGCCTGGAGCGGCTACGGGAAAAATTGTTTTTACCGCTGAAGATGCCGTTGAATGGCGAAAAAAAGGGGAAAAAGTTCTTCTTGTTCGATCTGAAACTTCGCCCGATGATATTCATGGGATGAGTGTTTCTGAAGGAATTCTTACGGCCACAGGCGGCATGACTTCTCATGCCGCAGTTGTTGGTCGCCAAATGGGTAAACCAGCGGTAGTTGGTTGTGGGGCCCTTCGAATTAATGAAGACCAGAGAGTTTTAACTATCGGGAAGAAAATTTTTAAAGAAGGTGATTGGCTTTCCATAGATGGAAGTACCGGTGAAGTTTTTGAAGGCCGAATTGAGACTAAACCATCCGAAATTATCCAAGTAGTTAAAGGGGAAAAGAAACCTGAGGAATCAGTAATTTATCAATATTTTTCTCGGCTACTGAGTTGGGCTGATAAATATCGGCGCCTCGGAGTTCGAGCCAATGCTGATACTCCGCCCGATGCTCGAGTTGCTTTTGCTTTTGGAGCCGAAGGAATTGGCTTGGCCAGAACTGAGCATATGTTTTTTGGAGAAGAAAGACTTCCCTTCATCAAAGAAATGATTCTTGCTCAAACCGAGGAAGAAAGACGCCAAGCTTTAGATAAGCTTCTTCCATTTCAAAAGCAGGATTTCATTGAATTCTTCCGGGCTATGCAGGGTCACCCAGTGACTATTAGAACCATTGACCCGCCTCTTCATGAATTCCTTCCCCGAAGAGAAGATTTGATGGTCGAGTTAGCTGAGCTAAAAGCTAAGAAAAGTAAGAACAAGAAGAAAATTGAGGAACTCGAAAAACTCTTGGAAAGAGTCAATCAGCTTTCTGAGTTTAATCCAATGTTAGGTCATCGCGGTTGCCGATTGGGAATTACTTATCCTGAGATCATCGAAATGCAGGCCCGAGCCATTTTTGAAGCAGCCTGCGAAGTAACAAAAGAAGGACAAAAGGTTTTTCCCGAAATAATGATTCCTTTGGTAGGTGACGTGAGGGAATTAAGTCACCAAAAGAAAATTGTTGATCGGGTGGCTAAAGAAGTCATGGAAAAATATGGAATAAAAATTGATTACACCGTCGGAACCATGATTGAAATTCCTCGGGCCGCTTTAACTGCGGATGAAATTGCGACTGAAGCTGAATTTTTCTCTTTTGGCACTAATGACCTTACCCAAACAACTTATGGCATTTCCCGCGATGATAGTGCTAAATTTCTTAACTATTATTTAATTCACGGACTTTGGTCTGATGATCCTTTTGAAACCCTTGATCTTAGAGGGGTAGGAGAATTAATGAAGATAGCTGTGGAAAGGGGGAGAAAAACCAGGCCAAAACTTAAGGTGGGCATCTGTGGAGTTCATGGAGGTGATCCTCGCTCTATCTTCTTCTGCCATAAGATTGGTCTGGATTATGTCAGTTGTTCAGCCTATCAGATCCCAATCGCTCGCCTAGCGGCGGCTCAAGCCAATATTGGTCGTCGTGAAGGTGAAGCTGATTAAGAATTAGGTTCCCCTGATTAATTAAAGAAGTTCTACTCTCAAAAAAATAATATTATAATTGCTGGTGAGGAGAGGGTAGCTTACTTTTTTAACTAGAAACGAATCGTCAACTGTTGGTCAAGTTAAAAAACAACCCGTCTTGAAGATTCATTGAGACAAGATCTGATTGGAAAAGGGAGGGCTTTTTCTTATTTGGCCTTGGCAATATATCCTGTTTTCTGTTAAGCTTGAAAGATCAAACAATGAGCTGGCTGGATCTAGTGCGACGGTCTTATCCCCTGAAATATGTCTATAGCGATGAATATTGGATGGTCGATATTGGCCCTCATATCTTCCCCATCAAGAAATATCGGCTCCTTTATGAAAAGCTTCTCCAGAGTGGAGTGAAACGTCAGAATTTTTTTACTCCCTCGCCGGTCCAAGATGAGGACCTTCTTTTAGTCCATTCTCCCAAATATATTCGTAAATTAAAAACCGGAAGCCTTAGCCGATCGGAAATAGCTGTTTTGGAACTTCCCTTTAGCCCAGAACTTGTTCGGTTTGCCTGGTTAACCTGTGGAGGGACCATTTTAGCCGCCCAATTAGCGCTGGATAATGGATTGGCGGTTCACCTTGGTGGCGGGTTTCATCATGCCTTTCCTGATCATGGGGAAGGCTTTTGTGTCCTCAACGATGTGGCTGTGGCTACAGAGAAAATGAGAAAAGAAGGAAGAGTAAAAAGGGTAATGATTGTTGATTGCGATGTTCATCAAGGGAACGGCACAGCTTTTATTTTTGCTCATAAAAAAGAGGTTTTTACTTTTTCAATTCATCAAATGGATTTATACCCGGCTGAAAAACCACCAAGTGATCTAGATATTGAACTTTGGTCTGGCGATGGTGACGAAGAATATTTAGTCGCCTTAAGGGCTAACTTTCCTCGCCTTTATCTTCAATTTAAGCCCCAGCTGGTCTTTTATCTGGCTGGGGCCGATCCTTATGAAAAAGATCAACTTGGTAGTCTTAAATTGACCAAGGAGGGATTGAAAGAAAGAGACAAAATTGTTATAGGGGAGGCTCGGCGTTTGGATATACCGGTAGTTATTCTTCTGGCTGGAGGTTATGCTTTTGATATCAACGATACAGTTTTAATTCATTTAAATACAATAAAAATGGCTCAGGCTATTGAGCGCCGCAAGAAGTTGAGTAGTTTTTTAAGCTAGGTTTGGGCTGAATTTTTTCTAATTAAAATTTAAACTTTTTCTGATTCTAATCTTTTTGTTTCTTTTTCGAGCCAGCTAAGATAGCTTTCTGAGCCTTGATCAACTCTGAAAGCTAAAATTTCGGGCACTGAGTAGGGATGAAGTTCTTTTAATCTTTTTTCTAGTTCCGGATATAAATTGGCCTTGGTTTTAATAAAAAGCATGAATTCTTTATCTTGGGTAATTTTACCCTCCCACCAATAGTAAGACTGGCAAGGACTGGAAAAGGTGATACAGGCCGCTAGCCTTTCTTCCACCAATTTCTGAGCGATTTTCGCCGCGACCTCTTCATTAGGAACCGTTGTCATAATTAAGAGATAATTAGCCATTATTCTCTCCTTCAATCTTAAAGGCGATTAATGATTATTATAAGGCCATATAATATTCCCTACAAAGATCTAAGATTAAAATCCACTCTTCCGATTTTGCCTAATTATTTCAAAAATCATTGGGATTGATTTTTATTCCTGGAGGCAAATATGGGCAAAAACTTTAGCGTCGCCAATCATGTTATCAATTCGGCAATATTCATTAGGCTGATGGGCTGTTTCATCAATCCTGGCCCAGCAGGCAGCATCAAAGCCTGCCCGACGGAAAAAGGCTGCGACAGTGCCACCGCCAATTCCCCGAGGTACGGCTTTTTTTCGATATACTTCCCAAACTGCCGTTTTTAATGCTTGAACAACCAAGGCTCGAGGCGAAGTAGTGGGAGCGGCCAAGGCTTTTTGAACTTCTTCTACCTGAATTTTTACTAGAAATTTTTTTTCTATTCGGCGGGTTATCTGATTAATGGTTTGTAAGACTTTATCTACTGAAACTTTAGGTAAGATCCGGCAGTCCATATAAAAGATATCTTCTCCAGGGATAGTGTTAATATTTGGCACATTGGCTTCTTTTTTTGTTGGCTCAAAGGTAGAAATTGGAGGTTCAAAAAGAGAATCTGTTTCTGGAAAAAGCTTATAGAGTCGACTTAGTTCGGCTACAAGATGAGAGGCCGCTTTGAAGCTGTTTATCCCTTTATTAGGAGTAGAACCATGGGCTTGTTTTCCTAAAGTTTTAAACTTTAACCAAAGAATACTTTTTTCGGCGACCTCAATCAAGGTGCCTTCGCTATTACCGGCATCAGGAACAATGATCAGATCATCCTTTTGAAAAATTTTAGTATTTTTTAAGATATAATCAATTCCCTTAAGGTTGCCAGTTTCTTCATCGGAAACCAGGACGAGCCCAACATCATAAGTTGGTTTTATTTTCTCAGCTAAAAAGGCTTTAAGTGCAAAGAGCGAAGCAACCATGGCCTGCTGATTGTCCTCAACCCCGCGACCATAGATTTTGCCTTCTTTAACCCAAGGCTTGAAAGGGTCTCCTTCCCATTGGGAAAGATCACCAGGAGGGACAACGTCCATATGAGTCATTATCCAAATGGTTCTTTTAGAGCTTTTGCCTTTGATTTTAGCCACGATATTAGGTCGATAACCATCGGGTGTATCCAAATCTGGGGCTTTAATGACTTCAATGTTTTCAAATCCA
>JAOAFQ010000199.1 GCA_026416195.1 Candidatus Aminicenantota bacterium
GGCAAAATACTTGTCGTTGTGTATTCATGAACCAGTTCAGCGAAGATCGGCAGACCTCTCTCCCAGACTAAATCAGCACGCATTTGCATATCAGTGATATAAGTTATCCAATGAGCCAGCCCCTTTTCATGAGAATTTAGAGACTGGCATGCAGGATCATCCCATCCAATACCCAATTTTTCCGTTTCCCAACGAGCCTCATCTAACCAACATATGAGAAGAAAGGCTAACCGATGAAGCTCGTTATCCAGTTTTTTCTCAAAATTGAATGACATTTTTCTTTAATCCCTTTTTTGGAAATTTGGCCTTAGCGAACTTTGTTGGCAATTTTGCCATGGTAATCTCTCACTTTTTCTCTAAATTAGCAAAATGAGCTATGCCATTTTCAAAAAATGGTTAAAGCTTTTGAGCTTTTATATAAGTCTTACGATTGGCCAAGTGTTCAGTATATTTTATAAAACAGGCCGAAGAAAAAACACTAATCACCCAATTGCCACTATGGATATTATCAAAGACCGCATAGATTAAAAATTATAATTGGGTAAATAAATAAGACGTTACCAATTAAAATTAGGTAAATAGGTAAGGCGTCCCCAATTTTTCAATTAATGACCCCTGAGTAGACCTTTGATTTCGATGAATGACCCTAGATTTATTTATTCATCAATTTCTCTATGATGGAAAGAAAATAATAGTAAGCCTCAATAGCTTTATCATAATTATCTTTTGTAATTCTTAAAGTAAAAGCCTCCTTGCCTTCGCTAAAAAGGCCAAAGTTGCTCAAATTTTTCTTTATCTCGTCAATCTCTTCAGCTGAGGCATTTAATCGCTCAAGATACCATGGCCAAATTTCAAATCTATTTGGTGGGTAACACCTAAAGAAGGGTGCCCTTTAATGTATCCGGACCTAAAGAGGCACCAACAGAGAACCCTGATGTTCCCCAGTTTACGCTTTGAGCCCTTTTAGAGGCTTCATCCAGAACAATTCTAAAAAACTCTGCTCCTTCAGTCGTACATTTCGAGAAAAATTCATCGCGAGTTATTTTTTGCCATGTCTACTCTGCCTCTTACTCTCACGGATACTCTCAGTCACGCCCAAGACTCGAGGAACTATAACCCTGTGTTCTTCTCCGACAAATTGTTTTATTTCTACAGCTAAAACTTCAGTATTTTTCATCTGTTCATTGAGAAATTCAGTAAGCCTTCGAAGCGTTGTTGGTATTTCATCGGCCACAAATAATAATCTGATGGTCCCATCTCTGAGATTTGCCTCAACTTGCTGCCAAAACTCCTCAATTTTACCTTAATCATCTGTATTGAGTAATTCCCTTAGTTTTACGTCCAAAGATTGACCATTTTTTTCTGCATACTCAGCTGCTCTCTGGCGCAATCTGTCTATTGTCCAATATTTTGTTCCATTTGCCGCATAATCTAACATCTGAGCGACAACTTTACGTCGCAATCTTGGATCTGCCGCTCTCTTGCATTCAACAAAAGTGGGAATACCATCTTGATCTAATAAAAGAAGGTCCAAACTAAATTCCTCGCCTCCTGCCTCTTCTTCAGGGATTCCAACCTCTCTGTCAATAACTATCCACTTACGAGGCTCCTCTGGATCAATTTGATCTCCTGGCAAAAGATCCAGATAGGATGCGAGAAGATCATGAAGTATGGCCTCGTTTTCAAATTCTTTTTCCTCCATGGGGAATAGATGATTTTTCTTTCCCCCCTATAAGAAAAATTTTCGCTTCGCTCATTTTTCATCTCCCTTAATAATTCGATACCAAAATCAATTTATATTGAATGCCATAATAAAAAATTAAAACCCACCCCATTAGAAACATTTATTAGATGTGCTATGTCTAATCTTCATCTTACCTATTTCAAGCAAGTCTTTTTCAGGCATATCTAATAAATTCTTATTTCGTGTTCCCTATTCTTCCCTCATTCGCGAGAAGAGGACGTTTGGAAAAATGTCTCCTTTTATCAGCCAGAACAATTTTCCAACAGCATAAGCAGGAACCTTCACATCTTTTCAAATTTTATTCTGTAAGGCATTTTTAACTCATTCCTGCAGAGCAAATTCACTTCCCTACATCATTAATGACCAGACGTCCTTCGGGCTGACATTCTTTTTGATAGCCAGAGCTATCCACAATCCCTTTAACTACCGCCGAGCCTCATCTAACTAGCATATGAAGCTGGCCAAGCGAAGAAAGCCATCTTTTAATTTTTCTATCTTGTGAATCTAGATTAATTTAAAAACTTATACTATCATGGCGTCAATCATTGCGTCTTAAATTTGTGGCCATTTGTCTTTATCTGCTCTATAGCCCCCAACATCTAGTTTCTTACTTATCCTGCATAACGAGATTAATTTTAATCAATCTTCGAGAAAATAATCATTATCTATTTTCTTAACAATATAAGAGGCTATGGGGGAAACGCCAATATCATGGTCAATCATGAGCTGGGCAAGAGTTTCTCCATCAATGAGGACAATTTTGCTTTCGATCTTTTCGGCGTATTCTCTGGCCTCTTTGGTGAAGGATGAGGTGGTAATAAAAATCCCCTTCTTTGCTTTTCGACCAAGAAGAGCCCCAGCAAATTTTTGGATTTCAGAGCGGCTCACTGGGTTCTCCCATCTTTTTGCCTGGATATAAACGATATCCAGGCCGAGTCTATCCTCTTTTATAATGCCGTCAATTCCCTCATCCCCACTTCGACCGATCGCTTCTCCTGCATCTTTGCGTGTTCCTCCATAGCCCATGCTCAGCAAAAGATCGATGACCAGTTTCTCAAAGAAGGAAGGCGAGCATTTTTTCACCTGCTGAAGTAACTCCTGCGCCAAATTTTCCTTAAGTTTTTGATACGATTTTTCCATTAATTCTTCGGGAGTTAAGACTTCCTGGTCAATTATAACTTCTTCATCATCCTGTTTCGTCTCTCTACTTATTCCTTTAAACTTTAGAAATTCTGGGAACTGGGTTAAGTATTTTATATCTATTTTAACAGGGTTTTCTTTAAGGACCTTCAAGCCTCTCTCTGTAATTTTGATAAATCCTCTTCTAGGAGATTCAATAAGCTCGGCCTTTTTCATAT
>JAOAFQ010000218.1 GCA_026416195.1 Candidatus Aminicenantota bacterium
CCTTTGCCCTCAGGGTCTAACTTTTCTTCTTGGGAGGCTATCAAGCGACTTTCCTCTTCGTCTGAGGTTATTTCTTCATCCCAGTCAATTAGGTTGCCAAAGATAAAGCCTTGATGACCAGGAGGCGAAAAGAAGGTCCGATCAAAATGTAAAGACCATTCCATTTTCTGACCAGACATCGCCCCACCAAAAAGATAATTAGCTTTAACTGTAGCTTTAAATTCGTCACCAAAGACATAACTTTCTTGGTCACTTCGAATATGAACTTCAAAACTAACTGGTCGGAAAGCTTCAATCCGAAATGAGCCATCAAATTGAGCCCTTTGGTCCTTGGTCAAGGGGATGTCAGCTCTGATTTGATAAAAACCAAGGGCTGATTCCTCAGAAGATTGGTAATCAAAATTAAAAGAACCGAATTCGTCTAGAGTAAGAAGAGATTTAAAAACGCTTTGGCCCAATGGATTGATAATTTCGACATTGAGAGAACGGAGCACTTGAGGTATTTGCCATTTTCCCCTGACTTTTTCTCTTATTACTCCTTTGACATGAATAACTTCGCCGGCTCGATAAATTCCTCTTTCCGTGAAAATATATCCTTGAAATCGAGCCGGTTCTGGACGCCAATCAATGGGGATATTGAAACGAAAAGGGTCGATGCCATAGTCCCAGTCTGAAGAAATAAAAGCCACATTCTCGCCATGTTGAGCTAAAACCCATAACCGTGGAGGTCCATAACGTCTAGGATCACGGGAAAGACCGAGTTTTTTCCACCCTGGAGCTTCAACCTGACCGTTTTCGTCGGTTTCACCGCGCCAACGGACATTATTGTCTTCATCACGAATTTCAAGCTGAGCTTGCTTCACAGGAAGACCAGTCCGAAGATCTGTTACCCAAATAATGATGTTTTCGACTGAAAATTTAGCACTTAAGCCGAGTTCAGTTATCTGAAGCAAAACTTTAAGATAGCGATCCCAGTGATCTTGACGGCCTCCTTTGTCCACTTGAAGGAAAACAAAACCTCGCCTAAAAGAAGGGTGGAGTTCAACTAGATTTAAAGGCAAAAGTTTTTTTTGATTAGGCCGTAAATCGAGAGGATATTCTTTTTCGATTTGATAAAAACCAGGATAAGGTAAATAAGGTTTATCGGAACGAAAAAGATCTGATTGCCTGACAATGGGGATAATGGTCTCAGGAAGCAGTCGAGTAGCCTGAACATACACGCTTTTTTGATTGATCGCCGAAAGAAAGTATCTTGGCGAAGGCTGGATAGACGCTTCGATAAGGCCATGCCCGGTTGTCATCGAAACGGAAGGAGGGAACGAGCCTGTCGAAAAGGTAATCTGGAAATCTTGGCCAAGTTTGTTTCCGAATTCATCGGTTAGCTCTGAGGGAATAGTGACCCGATATTTTGTTTCTGGCTCCAAAGGTAAAGAAAGATAAATCAAAGGGTGAGTTTGCTCCCAGTCAAAATAATATTCAGGAATTTTGATTTCAGGGTCGAATTTAACTTTAGAGACGAATTCGTTATAAGCGACAGGATTAGAAAATTTAAAGGGGATAGCTTCATCAGGTGAGAAAATTTTGGTAGACTGAGACTCAGCTATTTTTTCAGTTCTTTTTCGGTCTTCTTGAACTTCGATTATTCCTTCAAATCGAAAGTAGTTATAAGTTTTAAAACTAAAACTGAAATCCTTTTCGAGACCAAGCGGACCTTCCTTTCCAGTTAGGCCTTTTTTTAAGCTTATCCTATATTCTGTTTCCGGCGTAAGCTTGAACCCAGGCTCAAGGGTTAAAATAAAAGCATATTCAGGTGGAAGGTTAAATTCTTCTTCTTTAAGCCTTTCAGCCTGAGGATGAGTGAGTCTAAAGGATATTTTTTGTTTTCCCGAAGACTGTGAGGATTCCCAAGCAATGAACGGAGACGCTTTTTTTATGTCCATGGGTTGATTGAAAATCAAAAGAATTTCAGGTTGAAGGGGGATGAAGCGGCCCTCATCTTCAGGATGATGATGGATAACAACGGGCCTTATTGTCTCAAATTCCCAACTATAATCGTAGCCAAGAGTACTACCATCAAGAGCAGTCATTGAGGCTGGGATGGTAACCTTTACTTTAGTTCCAAAGGGAAAACGATTATCAGGAGTAAATATCAAAGTTCTCGAGCCTAACCAACGAAACTTACCTGAAATCTTAGGCTCAATTTTAAGTTGGGGCCGAAATGAAAATAAGCGATCAAATTTATTATCATTTTCATCTTGAGGCAAAGCCTGAAGAGGGCTCATTGGTCGATCAAAAATAACCACAATTTTTTCAGCTTCATGGGGAGCCTTAGTTGAACCTTGAGGCGAAACATGTAAAATTTGAAGATTATTGGGTGAAGAAGGGCGATTTTTTGGTTTGATGAAAGCAGAAGTTTTCAGAGAGGAGGTAATTGCTAAAAACCCAGCCGAAAAAAGCAGAATTGAGCCAGCTAGGATTATTGTTAGGGCTTGGTCGGTTTTCTTTTTTATTACTTTTTCTTGATTCACTTTTTTCATCTTCCTTTCTCCTTTTCTTTCTCAGTTATTCCAGGCTTTGATTTCCGCAATTTAAAAGGCTTTATCGACCTGAAATAAGACTTTATTTAATTGATCAAATGATTATGGTTTTAGAGGCCAATTCCTCCCTTTTTAGATTAAAAGGTATTTTAAAAGCAGCTCTTCAAGAATGTCAATTAAAGGTCAATAAAAATTTTAGCCTAAATTAAAATGAGGTCTCTTGAGCTGATTTTAATTTTTAATAAAATTTTAGGGAAGAAAATGGGTAATGATAACGTCAAAATAAGAAATTTAGGATTTTTAGATGAGAAAAAAGTTCTATCTTGACTATAAATCAATACTTTTTTTAAGTGGCTTATTGTTTTGTTGTCTAATTTTTCTTCCTTATGACCTATCCTTATTAGCTCAAGAGAGAACCAAAACTTTATCAATCACCAGAGTTAAAGATGCTCCTCGAATTGATGGGTGGCTTACTGATGCTTGTTGGCAGCAAATTAAACCAGTTTCAGGTTTCTACCAATATAATCCAATCAACGGCGCATCAGCTTCAGAAGAAACTTATGTTTGGGCGGCTTATGATGATGATTATATTTATTTTGCTTTTTTAATGAAGGATTCTCAGCCTAAGCGAATCTGGGCTGAGCTTACCCCACGCAACGAATTTGAAAATAATGATTCAATTACTGTTATTCTTGATACCTATAATGACCGACGAACAAGTATCTCCTTCACTGTAAATCCCAAAGGAGTTCAAAAGAATTCAGTCGAAACCATTTGGAAATCAGAGGCCAGAATCACTAATGAAGGCTGGGTAGCAGAAATAGCCATTCCTTTTAAATCTTTGCGTTTTTCGCCCGAAGAGAATCAAGTCTGGGGAGTGAATTTTAGGCGATATATTCATCGATTAAATGAAACTGATTACTGGACAGATGTTAAAAGAAGTAAACCCCTTCTTCACCAAATGGGTGAGCTGGTGGGTCTTAAGGGAATAAAACCTGGTCATAATTTAGAATTTTTCCCCTACGGAGGAATAAGGTCAAGTCGGTGGGATGGAGAGAAAGATGATAAGATGGCTGCTGGTCTTGATGTCAAATATGGACTTCTTTCTAATGTTTATCTTGATTTGACTGTTAGTCCTGATTTTAGTGAAGTTGAATCAGACCCTTTTATTTATCAGCTTTCACCTTATGAGAGATATTTTCGTGAAAATCGTCCTTTTTTTACCGAAGGGAGTTCTTATTTTGCTTTGTCTTCAAGAATAAATCTCTTTTATTCCCGAAGAATAAATAATCCTAAATTAGCGGCTAAAATTTCAGGCAAAAGCGCTGGCTATTCTTTTGGGGTACTTGGCGCTGTCAATGACCAAGGAGAAAGTCCAGATAGAGTTTTTAGCGTTTTTCGGATTAAAAAAGATATTTTTAGAAATTCCCAGATAGGCCTTTATTACGCTGGGATGGATGAACCAGGCGTTTATAATCGTAATTTTGCTTTTGATTATAATTTCAATTTCAAGGATTTTTATTACATTCGTGGAGCTTTAGCTCTGACTTTTAATCACGACCGAGCCAAAAAGCGGAATGGTATTTATGTATTTCAGTTTGAACGGGAACCTGATTCTGGCTGGCAGCTTAGCTTAGATTTCAACCGAGTTGAAGACAACGTCCGAGTAAGAACAGGTTTTGTAACTCAAACCGATCAACAAACGACAAGACTTAGCACCGGCTATGCCTGGAGATATAACCAAGGAACAATTCAGAGAATCAGCACGGATATTTCAGGCGAACTTGGTCAGGATACTTATGGTCAAACCATTCGTCACTTCTTACGTTGGGGATTAAACACTGATTTTTTTAATCGCCTTGAGATAAGGACCGGCTTTAATCTCGGTCAGAGACGATATCAGATATATAGCCAATTAGAAAAGGGTCGTCTGATTTGGTCGAAAGATTTTGTCAATCTCTATGGAACTAACCTTGAGCTTGGCTGGGATAGAGGCGGTTTTCTCAAAGGAATTAATTTTGAAGCTAGGTTGAGTAAAACAGGCATCTACAATGAAAATTTCACTGCCATTGAGCCTGGTTATGAAACTTCCTTTCAAGGTTCGTTGACCTTTAGGCCAAGGAGTAATTTTGAACTTGATTTTGACGCTGATTGGATTCGTCAGACTTTAGATAAGACCAAGGCGGTCGTTTTTGAGGGAATAACCTATAGCGCTTCTCTCCATTTTCAGATGACCCGGAGCCTCTTCCTAACCACGAGACTTTTAGGCGAAACGAGAGAAAATCAATATAATTTTGACTTTTTGCTCGGTTATTATTTTGGAGCTGGAAATATAATTCAATTAAGCTATAAAAGAAGTTCAAGAAGAGAAGAACTTAGACAAGAAGGGGGGCGGTCTCTAACTATAAAAGTTTCTTATTTATTAAGGATATAAAGTCCCTTAATTTTCCAATCGATTAAAAGTTTAGGCCTGATTAGATGAGAGCCTGATAAAATAATCGCTTTTATGCGGCTATTAATTTAAAAAGTTAGCCTTAAGCATTGAGAAGGGGCAACCATTTTCGTTAAAATGATATTTCTTTTAATCGGAGGAGCTCATGAAGAAGCCAGGGCCAAAACAGAATAAGAAATTGTGGCTGCTTTTATCAATTTCTTTAGTTTTCTTGATAAATACCCAAGCTGATCAATCTTGGACTTTAACGAATAAGAAGTTATTTTGGCAATACCAAGATATCCCCAGGCCAACCTTAATAAAGGAAACCCCATCCAAAAGGATAAATGATTTTTCATCAAAAATCTTTTTGAAAAAAGAAACTTCTTATTTAGGTCTGACGAACGGAACTGTTTATTTCATGGCTAACAAAGGTCAGCTCTCCTCAGAAGTTGATTTTTATTTTCAAGACAAGGGGAGAGCCATCTTTTTTTCTTCTGAGGGAATTTCTTTTCTTCTCCCTGGCCATAATTGGCCTTGGGTGGTGAAACTTAAGTTTATTGGCTGTCAAGAAGAAATAAAACCGATTCAATTAGGTAGGGCCCAGGTAAACTTTTCTTTTTTTAAAGGCTCAGAAGAAAATTGGCGAGTTGAGGTACCTGGCTACGAAGCAATTTGTTATCCTGATCTTTGGCCAGGGATCGATTTAATTTACTCGAGCTCGGAAGGAGGAATTAAATCTGAGTTTGTAATTAAAGCTGGCGCTGACCCCAAAAAGATTAGGTTCGCAGTGGAGGGGGCCGACAAAATAGACATCAATGAAAAGGGTGAGTTGGTTATTCAAACTCCTGAGGGGTCCATCATCGATAAAACCCCGGTGGCTTATCAGAAAAAAGGGAATAAGATTATTGACATCGACGTTAATTATGAAATTTACAATCAGTCGACAGTTTATTCAAAAAATAACCAATCGACGTTTTTACCTATCTTGGGTTTTTCCATCGGGGCTTACGATCGAACGCAAGACCTAATTGTTGATCCTGTAACTTTGGTTGGTGGTACCTTTTTAGGTGGCCCAGCTTTTGATTATGCCTATGGCGTAGCTCTTGATGCCTCGGGGTTTGTTTATCTGACCGGATATACCTACTCCGTTTCTGGTTTTCCTTTGACGGCTGGACCTCAGCTTGGTTTTAATGGAGGCGATGTCGATGCCTATATCATTAAGATTGATCCCAAAAATTCACGGATTGTTTATTGTGGTTATTTAGGCGGAGCTGACCGAGATTATGCCTATGATGTGGCAGTTGACCCCGAAGGTGCGGCTTATCTTGTTGGCTATACCGCTTCTAAAGAAGGTACTTTCCCGGTAATTAACGGCCCAGATTTAACTCATAATGGTCAGTATGATGTTTTCGTGGCCAAAATAAATTCTACTGGCACAAGACTTGAATTCTGTGGCTTTCTTGGCGGCGAGAGGAACGATTTCGGTCGGGGAATTGCCGTTGATTTAGAAGGAAGAGCTTATATAACTGGTTACACTGAGTCCAATGAATTTTCTTTTCCCGTAAAAAAAGGACCGATTTTATCTTTCAAGAAAAATTATGATGCTTTTATAGCCAGAATTAGTTCTTCAGGAAAAGAGATTGAATATTGCGGTTATTTGGGTGGTAATGGCAACGATTGGGGTTATGGTTTAGTTGTTGATTCAGAAGGAGCAACTTACATTGCCGGAGCAACTACTTCGGATGAGTATTCCTTTCCCGTAACTGTTGGACCAGATCTGACTTTCAATGGCCAAGTAGATGCCTTTGTGGCTAAAGTATCTCCATCTGGAGAAGAAATAATTTATTGCGGTTATATAGGTGGCGACGGGGAAGATGCGGCCTTAGCCATTGACCTCGACGATCAAGGGTTAGCTTATATTGCTGGCTATACCGGTTCGACTGAAAAAACTTTCCCTGTGACTTTCGGCCCTGACCTTGATTATAACGGAGGCTTTTATGATGCTTTTGTCGCCCGAATTTCATTTGATGGCCGCTATCTTACTTATTGTGGTTATATTGGTGGCTCCGGTTATGATGTAGCCTTTGGCCTTTCGGTTGACAGTCACCGTTGTGCTTATATCACTGGCTTTACCTCATCTGATCAAGAATCATTTCCTATAAAAGATGGTCCAGAACTTACTTTTTTCGGCAGCTTTGATGGTTTTTTAGCTAAAATAAACTTTTCTGGAACTAGAATTGTTTTCTGTGGATATTTAGGGGGATCAGAAGCTGATTATGGTCAGGATGTAGTGGTCAACAAGAATGGTTCAGGCAATATTTATCTGGCCGGAAGCACATATTCCAACAATTTTTCTTTTCCTTTAAAATCTGGTTTCAGTCGTTCTTTCCAGGGGAAAAGAGATGCCTTTTTAGCTCATTTTTATGAAGAGACGATTATGGTAACTTCACCCAATGGCGGCGAAATCTGGTATTCTGGTCTGGAAAAGGACATAACTTGGTTTAGTGTTGGTGAAGTTGGACCGGTTCGGATTGAATTATCTACGGATAATGGCCAGACCTGGCAGGTTATTATTGAGGAAACTGAAAATGATGGTCTTTTTACTTGGATTGTCCCTGAGATTTCTTCATCCACCTGTTTAATTAGAATTAGTGAGGCTGTAGATGGAGTGCCTTCTGATACCAGTGATTATATTTTCTTTATTCTTAATGAGCCTGTTATTGTTATAACTTCGCCCAATGGTGGCGAAGAATGGCCAGTGGGTTCAATTCAAGAAATCAAATGGATTACCGGTAGTGCCCCTGTTGGCGAGGTTAAGATCGAGTACTCGACAAATAAAGGCAAAAATTGGATTGAAATAATAGACCGAACTGAAAATGATGGCCTCTTTGAATGGGAAATTCCTGACACTCCTTCTTCTGAGTGTTTAGTTAGAATCAGCGAAGCTGAAGATGGAAGCCCCGCTGACCTCAGTGATGCTACTTTTACCATTTATTCACCCCAGTCTCCACCCTTAAAGCCGGTAAAAGCAGATAAAAAGGACAAAATAAGCTCAGCGGCGGTCGAAAGAATTGAAAATGAAAGGAAAAAGTCTATTAGAAATCTTTCCAGCGGAGGTACCCGTTGATCTTCATACTAAAGGCAAAAAAATCAATTTTATGGAGTGGTTTGGCCTATTTACTCGTTTTTAGCATTGGTTGGTCGCAATCAGTCGATACTGCTGTTCAAGGAATAGTTCTCAATGAAGAAGGCGAAGCCGTAGCTGCGGTGACCATTTATCTTCGTTCGCCTTCGCTCCCTGGGATCCATCTGGCCCTCACTGAAAAGTCAGGTCTCTTTTACCTGCCAGGCCTGCCAGCCGGTAATTATACTCTTCTGGCTGAAAGGCCAGGTTATAAGAGCATCCTCATTGATTCGATTAATCTCCAAGCTGGCCAGATGGTCTTTCTTAAAATTAGACTGCCTAAGAGTGAGAAAGAAGGCGAGGTGGTTGTATCCAAGAGATCGGCTGGAGGCGATATCTCTTCGCCTCAATTTAAAACTTTTATGGAGTCTCTTTTTTTTACCTATCTTCCTGTTGGTCGTAATTTAAATTTTCTTTTAAAAGCAAGTCCTCAGGTTGCTCTTTCAGAGTTTGATAAAGATGAAATAATTCTTCTTGGAAGTTCGTGGAGAAATAGTACTTATTATTTTGAAGGAATTAATGTGACTGATAACTTAACCTTGAGGCCAGCAACTGATTTTGATTTGTCCATTATTGAATCTTTAGAGATTACCACCTCAGCTCAAAGCCTTGGTCAAATTCCCGCTGGTTCGACTCATATTAATATTCTTTCTAAATCGGGTTCTAACAATTTCTCAGGAGCTTTTGGCCTGTCAGTAATAAAAGATAGTTGGAACCGAAATCTTTGGACAACCGCTGAGTTAAGCCAGAAGGGATTGGCCGCGGTTTCTGGAGTGAAAGATAATTTCCAGCCATTTTTCAATCTAGGAGGTCGCTTTTGGGCTGACCGAGCCTGGTTTTTCCTTTCCAGCCAATATAATTGGTTATCGATGGACAATATTATTCCTTCGCCCTTTATTGATATCCATGGTCAACGTCATGAAAGCTATGACTTATCCCGAAGTCTAGCCACAGGTTTTTTCAAAATTACCGTAAGGCCAATTGCCGAAGCGTTAGCCTCTGCTTGGTTAAATTTTAGTCGAGCCCATGAGCCAGCTAATGGCGATTTCTTAAATTGGGTTCCTTTTATTTCAACAAGGTTACTTGACCGTGATGAATTTCTCAGCTTGAACGGGGCAGGGAGCTATTTTCTTGACCGATGGACAATCCTTGGAGGCCGGGTGGCCTACTCTAACCGGATTTCTCTTGCTTTTCTTCAAGAAGAAGCTCGCGATAATTTCTGGAGTGACGATCGAGGTGATCGTTTCGGGCCTCTTACTGGAGCTGACTATAATTGTGAAACAAAGGTTGAACAAATAAGTGGCGAGGCTGAGGCAAGAAGATTTTTAGCCAATTGGCCAGGTTTGAGGCATATCCTCAAAGCTGGGTTAAGTTTTAATCAGACGACTTCCTATATTGATTGGTGGAGAGCTAACAACTTGGTCTGGTTTCTTGATAGCCGAAGAGCCAATAATTATTTTTATTCTAAAGAAGGCTTAGTGGGTTTCTGGCTCTGTGGCTCAGTCAAAACTTCGACCCTTGTGCGTGGCCAAACTCAGCGGTTAGGAGGATATATTGGTGATACAGTTACTTTTGGTCATCGACTCACCTTAGACTTAAGCTTAAGGCTTGATCGAGTTTCGGCTGGTTTTAGTGGGGCTAGCAAAGCTACCTCAGGTAATCCTTTAGCCTATTTCGTTGGCGAGGCAGTGGTCAAACCTTTAACGAAAAAAAGCTATCCAGACATTTTCCCCGATGGACTAAATCCATGGGGAGTTCTATCTTTTTCCGATCGGGGCGATTTCATTTCGTGGCTTACTTTATCACCCCGTTTGGGTTTAGTGATTAATTTGTGGGGCGAAGGGAAGACCTTAATTAAAGGTTGCTGGGCTATTTATCATGATGAGCTTACGCCAAGAGCTCTTTTACCGCTCCATCCCCTTTATCCAACTTTTGTTCCCTTTTTCTGGCTTGATGCTAATGGTGATGGTCGCCCTAATAGTGAAGACGAGTTCATACCCCAATCCTTTGATTTTCGTTCCTTAAGCAATAATTATTTAGATAAAAGAGTGGCTAAAGATTTGACCTCACCCCAGTTTAAGGAGTTTTCCTGGGGAGTTGAACACCATTTTAATCCTAATTTTTGTTTAAGTCTAAAATTTGTCTCGCGTCAAGAAAAAAATATAATGGCCGACGTTCTTTATGATCCGAAAGCAGGCGAATCATGGTATTTAGCTGAAGGATTAGCAGTTTCCAAGTATTGGCTTCCTTTTACCACAACTGTTCCAGGCAATGATGATTTCCCCAACCAGACCGTGACCTTCTTTGTTCGGTCTAATCAAGCCCCTTATTTCCGGCAATGGCAAAACGTCGCAGAACTTGAAAGAAAATATCGGGCTTTTGAATTTAGTTTAGATAAAAAGATGTCGGCTGGTTGGGGATTATTGGCTACTTTAATTTTAAGTCGAACCGAGGGGAATGCTCCGAAGGAGATTGAATCGATAAATTCTATCAGGCAAATTATTGAGGCAAATTATTTTATCAATCGGTATGGCCGCTTGGAGACAGATCGGCCCGTTTTGCTCAAAGTTCAGGGGGCTTTCGACCTCCCTTTGGGCTTTACTCTAGGGGCTATTTATCAATATCAAAGTGGCCGGCCTTGGTCACGACGAGTTTGGATTCTCCCTCCAGCTGACTGGTGCTTCCAAAAAGGAGGCGAGAGGGTTTATTACGAGGTTCTGCTTGAACCAACCGGTCATCGGCGGGAAAAACCTTTTTCGTTTTTTGATCTTCGTCTGGAAAAGATTTTAAAGCTAGGAGATAAACGCTTGACTTTAACCCTAGATATTCTGAATCTTTTAGGCCAGAGAAGAGAAATTGTGGGGCTCAATGATGTTGACATTTGGGAGCCTTCTTCAGAGGGAGCTAACAAGTCGGGAAAGATGCTCTTATCTCCTGATTATCAACTGACCCGTGAGCTTTTAGGCAAACGGGTTTTTCGGTTAACCTTGAAATTGTTATTTTAATAATTATGGCATTTAAATCCTGAACTTAATCTCATCGAACTTAAAATAATTATTCGTACTCTTTTCTGACTTTTTCCAAAGCTTCGATAATTTTCAGGCTTTTGGCTTTAAATTCATTACCTAATTGAGCGATCAAGGCATAAAGGATGACGAGAACCGACATAATTGAATTAGAAATGGTAATGCTTTCAACGGAAGCCTGAAGGCAGGCGTCACTATACCGCGATATTTCGTTAGTAATTTTATCGGTTATGGAGATGACTTTTATTCCCCGTGATTGGGCGTAGCGAGCTGCATTAATAGTTTCCCGAGAATAAGGGGGAAAGCTAAAAGCGAAAACAACACTCTTTCGAGAAATGGCCACTATCTGTTCAGTAAATTTCAAAGCTCCATAAGGCATAAAAGTTGATTTAATAGCTGCTCGATTGAAAAGATAATTAGCGATTTCAGCTAAACAGCTCGAAATACCCATTCCAATAAAATAGATATGTTTAGCCTCTTTTATTAATTCTAAAGCCTTTTCATACTGAGTTTTATCAATAAGTTGCAGGGTTTTTTCAATATTCTTAGTAGTTTCCTCAGCAATGAGGGTAATAAAATCAATTCGTTCATGAGGAGTTGATAAAAATTTTTTATATCGTTCTATTGGTTCGAGGCTGTTTTTGATTTCTTCTAAAAAATCGGCCTTAAGACTGTAAAAACCGTCATAGCCAAGAAATTGGGCCATCCGCACAATTGTTGATTTACTCACTTTAAGCTCATTTTCCAATTGTTGGAGAGAACTTAAGGCAAATTTTTGAGGATGTTCAATCATATAATCAGCAATGATTTTCTGAGAACGGGTTAAACTGGGAAGTTTCTCTTTAATCTGGCGACGGATTTCTTCAATTTTTTCCATATTTTCTACCTGCAATTAATAGTTCTGTTTATTCCTTTCTTCAAGCTAAAATTAGGAACCAAAAAACCTTTTTGATATTAACATTATTTCTGGCTTTAGTCAAAAATCTTTTCGGCTATTTTCAGGGTTTATCATTTTGTAGAAATGGAGGCGACTATCTGGCCTTAAATGAACAATCTCATAATGTTCTAATGATTGACGATAGTATGGCTTTTTAATAAAATACTATATTCCTATCGGAATATTGGATTATATATTTGCTACTAAATTGGATTCGCTTCTAATCTTTTAGAAATTAATAGTCGGGTCAAATCTAAGCTGATATAATTTAAGGGTAGGGGCTTCAATTTAATTATAAATATAAACATTTGAAGACTTTGAGACAGAGGAGGCAGCTTTGAGAGCTGACGTAAGGTTAAAAACTATTTAATTCGAATTGTTTCTTTTGATTATCTGGGCTGAAAATGGGTTTATTGACAAATTCATTTGATAATTGGTAAAGCAACCTAGAAAAGGGCAGTGGATTTTAGGGTAAAGAAAATGAAGCTTAGAACATTAATCAACATTATTTTGATGGCTTTTATTATTTGGTTATTTCCAGCCTTAATCAACAATCTATTTAATCTAACGGCCGAGCCATTTGAGGAATGTACGAGTGCAGTAATTGGTCGATGGGCAGTGGCTGATGGACGAGCTCTTCTCTGGAAAAACCGGGATACCGAGGTAGCTGATAATAAGATCGTTTTTCTTAATGAGGGCCCGCTTCAAGCTTTAGCCTTGGTTAATGCTGATAGTCTCGCTTCGGTTTGGATGGGTGTAAATGAGGCCGGTTTCGCTATAATCAATACTGCCTCTGAAGATCTTGAAGGCTCTTCCAGTAGCCAAAATGGTTCCTTTCAAAAAAAAGCTCTTCTTAACTGTCGAACTGTTGAGGAGTTTGAAGTTTTACTTCAGCAGACGAACAAATCAGGGCGAGCCACCAAGGCTAATTATGGTGTCATTGATGCGACTGGAGCCGCGGCTTATTTTGAAACAGGTAATCATACCTATGCGAGATTTGATGTTGGATCTTCAGGCTTTCTCGTTCGAACTAACTTTGCTTTTACTGGCGATGGTACTGGGACGGGAAAATTTCGCTATGATCGAGCCTTTCAGTTGATTAGCGAAGGGATAGCCAGCCAAGCCATCTCGCCTGAATTTATTTTGCGCCAGGTAGCCCGCGATTTAGTTAATGATGTCCTTAATCCTTATCCTCTTCCTTATCCTTATGGTCAAGATGGTCTACCAGCCGGTTTTATTCGAACGGTCAATTCGATTAATCGTTATCGGACTCGCTCAGCGGTAGTCTTTCAAGGCGTTCGGCCTGGTGAGGAGCCAATATTAACGTCGATGTGGGTGATGATGGGCGAACCGGTTTGTACAATCGG
>JAOAFQ010000051.1 GCA_026416195.1 Candidatus Aminicenantota bacterium
CACTGGCGAAGACCAAAACTTAGACGCGATCCTTCAGACAATTGTTGATAATATTATGAAAGAAATGTTCGAGACTAAACTCGAATTACCTGAGGAAGAGGAAGCTAAGAAAGGTGAGGAAGGTAAACAGGAACCTCAAAGGAGACCATATGGCGTTAGTGTTGTCAGGAAAACTATCAGCCGAACGGATAATTGGCAATTTGATTTAACCAAAAGATTAAGAATGGAAAGAGATACTGGACCTATGGATGCAAGTATTGGCGACGTTTTGCGTAAATTTAGAAATGATCGTCGAGTCTTCAACATTATTAATCTTGATGACCCGGATCTTCAAGACCGAACAGTCTATGCTATCCTGGATGGAGAAAATTTCGAGACCTTTCAAAAATACATAAACTTTGTTACTGTCAGCTTTCGAAAGCGTCATCCTTCGGGCGAACCAACAACTCACGATGTTATCTTTAATGCCAAATCCTTTGCTGAAAGAGGAAATATGTTGCCTTTTTCTTATCCTCGCCTTGGGGAAGGGGCCACTTGGCTAAGTTATGAATATAAAGTTACGTGGAGCTTCATAGGGGGGATAAAAGTAGAGAGTCCTTGGGCGCGAAGCGAAGAAGCGGCTATCAATTTATATCCGCCTCACCGCTATCGAGAAATAGATATAATTGCCGATGAAGAAAATGTTAAAACCTATAACATTAAGCTCATCACTGTCGCCTTTAAGAATCGAATCTTTGGCCATGAGAAGACTGGAGAAGCTAAAATATTGCCTTCTGAGACATTGCTGACAAAATATCAATATGTGCATCAAGAAAATGACTTGAGCTATCAGTATGAGATAACCTGGCTTCTTGGTGATGGCCGGCGAGTAAGCTCAGGCTGGAAAACAACTACTGATCCTTTTGTTTATGCCTTATATAAGCAAGACTAATCCCCCTAAATTACTAAATTGGTTCCATCTCACTTATTTACCCGATTTTTTATAGTTCCTCAAATTGGTTCTAATCCACCTTAAAATTGGATAAATATGTAAGTTGGTACCTAATTTATGGTAATATGTAAGTTGGTACCTAATTTAAAAATTTAGGGGGAAAGACAATCTGGCCATCAACGATGGTCATCAGGACTTCTATTTTCAGGATGTCTTCTTCTGGAATCTTCATAAGGTTGCGGTCAAAGACGGTAATATCGGCTAATTTCCCGACTTCAAGGGACCCTCGAATATCAGCTTCAAAGCAGGCTTCGGCCGCGTTAATTGTATAGGCTTTTAAGCATTCCTCAACGGTTAACCGCTGTTCAGGAAACCAGCCCTCTGGTGGCGTCCCTTTGAGCGTTTTCCTCGTCACAGCCGAATAAATTAAATACTTAGGATGCATGTGATAATAGGCCGCGCTTGTCCCTGGCCAATCCGAACCGAAACAAAGCCTAGCTCCATTTTCAAGAAGCGAGCGAAAGGCATAAGCCCCTCGGCACCTTTCCGCTCCAATTCTCTCCTCCATCCAGCGCATATCATCGGAAATATGATAAGGATTGACCTCAGCAAAAAGGCCGAGCTTCTTAAAACGAGGAAAATCTTGAGGCCGAATGACTTGAGCATGAATTATTCGGAAGCCCGTTAGATCAACACCCTCTTTTTGCAATCTTTCGAAAAGTGTAAGAAGCTCAGCCACTCCCCGATCACCAATCGCGTGAACATTGGGCACAAAGCCAGCCTCAAGCCCAACTTTGATCAGATTATACATCTTTTCCATATTACCCACTTTGAGCTCTGGATCGTCAGAAGTATGATGGCGCCAATGGCCATAATTGTTAGGGTCATCATTATATGGCTCAAAGAAAAGGGCTCCATGGGTACCCATAATCCCATCTACATAACCCTTAAGAGCTCCATAACGAAGCCAGTAATCCCTCTGTTTGGTTTTAGGATGCAAGCCCATAGTGAAGCCTTCTTCTTTTAACTTGGCTCCAAGAGAAAGGTCAGGTCGAAGCCAAACCCGGCAGGTTAGTTCGCCTCGCTCCTGAAGCTCAATAAATCTTTGGATCTGGTCGAAAGTAGCAATGTCATGAATCTCCACAATGCCGGCTTCTCTTAAAGCTTTTAAAGCTGCTCTGTTTTCATCAAGTAGCCTCTTGGCCGATTTAGGCTGGCGAGCTTTCATTAGTCGATCAAAAGCTGGGGATGGCCGAAAAACTATGCCTGTTGGCCGCCCCATTTTATCGAGTTCAAGGCCTTCGACCCCTCCTTTCTCTAATCCAGCCGCCTTTAAAGCTGCTGTATTCGCCAGCCATTCTTTATAATCATATCGGCAGAGAAAACATGGATTATCAGGGGTGAGGTCGTCAATCATCCAGCGATTAGGCCGCCAGGCCGGCCTTTTCTCTTTCTTGGCCTCAGCCCCGGGATCACCTAGGCCCCACTGCTCATAAGCACCCCAAAGGCCTTCAGTTATCCATTCGCCTTTATCAAGTAAACTCACGACGCGGGCAATTTCCTGACGCAGGCCCGCTTCATCCGCCACCGTCATCAGATTGGCATCATTGATCAGGGCCCCAGCCCGATTAAAATGAACATGGGCATCAATAATGCCTGGAGTCACAAAGGCGCCCTTAAGATCAATAAGCTTTGTTTTTTCTCCTTTCCATTTCAGGGCTTCTTTGTCAGTTTTACAGACAGCGGCAATTTTATTGCCAACAATTACCATAGCTTTGGCTTCAGGTTGGGAAGGATTCATCGTATAGATATCGCCATTGTAAAGAATCAAGTCAGCTGGTTTCTTTGGCTGCTGGCCACAACCACCGCCAAACCAAATTAGAATTGCGCTGAACAAAATTGTTGCCAGCCCTTTCGATTGTCGCTTAAACATGTCTTCTCCTTTTCTTTTTATTTAGTTAAGGCTCAGTAATATTTTGTTTATTTCAATTCATTAAGGCAATTTGAAATTGAATATGGGTAATATTTTTTGTCCCGTGGAATACCAATGGAAAATAATGTCGTTAAGAATTCTATCTTCGCGTCTAAAATAAAATTGTCTACTTTTTATTTGGCAGCCTTGAGGCTTCAAATTTAAAGCCCTAGAAATCGCCTCATGGAGACATAACCTCATAGAGGCATAATTAAGTTGATGAATCATTAAATTGATTAGAGAGTGATTATTGACAGGGAAGAAGGGGAAAGATAATTTTTTATATTGTGGGTCGATTATGGGCTGGAGCCGCTAATAAGGAAATAAATCCGCCGCCTACTTTACCCTTAGCCGGCTATATCCGACGCACCGGAAAGCCGACAGGATTTCACGATCCCCTTGAGCTTAATATATGCTGGCTTGAGGATGGAGCGACCCCTCTAATTTTCCTCACCATCGATGTTCTTCTTTTCGACCAAGGGTTTACTGAAAAAATAAAGGGATATCTGGCTGAGGAATTAGGAATTCCGACCGCCTCAATTTTGCCTGCGGCCACTCACACTCATTCAGCCCCAGCCCTCCATGATTTTCATGGTCTGAATGTTCGCGACTCGAAATGGGAAGAATGGGTTCTGAATATGGCCGTGGCTACGGCCAAAAAGGCGCGAAGCCAAGCCAGACGTTCCTCTTGGAGCTTTAAAAGCGGCGAAATCAAGTTAGCTCAAAACCGTCGCCTCAAGGATGGCCCCATTGATTCCTTTTTCCCTGTTGTTTTCCTGATTGACCATAAAGAAGATCCGGTGGCTCTTCTAACTGGCTATGGATGTCATCCAGTCTGTCTCGATGAAAATAATCTTCTTATTTCAGCTGATTATGTCGGTTCTTTTCGAGACCAAATAAGAAGATATCTCGGCCTTGACTTGCCTATCCTTTTCTTTATCGGGGCCGCTGGCGAGACTAATCCTCTCGAAAGAGGCTCCTTTGAAGCCGCCAGAAAACTCGGCCAAGAATTAATGGCCTTTACGGCCAGCCGTCTAAAAGAAATGTCCTTCTCGAGCGAAATTAAACTGAGCCATTTAGAAAAAAAGGTTAAATTCCCCTTAGCCAACCCCTTTTCAGCTGATGAGATTCAAAGGCTGATCTTTAATTGGGAACAAAAAATGGAAAGGGCTGAACATAGGCCAGATTGGCTTGATCCCGCCGAAAAAGCTCAGATCCAAGCCTTTTTACTGTGGGCCAAAGCTTTGAAAGAAGCCTTTATCGCCAAAAATTTGCCCTCGACCTTGACCGCGACTCTAGCTGGCTATCGCCTTAATGATCTTACCATCTTATCCCACCCCTTTGAAATTTTCGCATCTTTTGGCCAAAAAACCAGGGAAAAAATAAATCTAAGGCTCTGGTTTGTAAGTTGCAGCCATGGCTATGAGGGCTACCTGGCCGATGAAGAAGAGACAAAGAAAGGCGGCTATGAATTCGAAGAAGCCTATCGCTATTTTCGCCTCCTGCCCTTAGCGCCTCAGGCTGAGCAAGTCTTCTTGCGGGCAACCAGCCAAATTTTCGAAAATTTATAAAATTTGCTGCCCTATCTGGTAAATTAGCTTCCATTATTGCCAGTTGAAATAAAAGTTATTAAAAAATTAATTTTGAAATAACTTATTTTAAAGAATATAATTTTTGCGTTTTAATCAGTTGAAGGACCGAGAAAAAGGCAAAAAGATGGCAAAGCAAGGTAATCAGGTTGAAACCAATTTTCGAATGCAACAAGAAACTGAATTTAATAAAAAAGGGGAAAGGAGATGAAAATTTATTCTATTATTCCTATATTTTTTATAATAATTATAGGCTTATTTTTGACCCCTGACGAAATTAGGGCACTTACGGTGCGGGCCGAAATTAAAGGAGCTTACTTCAATCCAACTGACCAGGCCTTTAAGGACATTTATGGCCAGGGAAAAACCTATGGGGCTGAAGTCGGCTTTAAGTTTAATAGATTTATTGGCCTCTGGCTGAGTGCTGAAACTTTCTCAAAAAAAGGGAAAATGACTTTCACACAGGAAGAAACCACTCTTAAAATCATGCCTGTAGGTTTCGGCTTGAGCCTCGAATTGGGTCTTGGTTTAATTTCTCCATATACCCACTT
>JAOAFQ010000049.1 GCA_026416195.1 Candidatus Aminicenantota bacterium
AAAACTGGGAACGCCGCTTCGATCCAGCGAGCCGGTTCATCCCCCTCGAGGAGCGGGCCGTCCTCAAAATTCAGTTTTCGATTCGCCCTTAATCTCGGGGACATGTTGATTGTTAATTCAGCTTCTACTCATTGTTGCCTCTCAAATTTGAGCTCAGGGTAAATTTCCCTTGCTGGGATATCCCAAAAAATGTATGTGTCCCCATTTTTAAAAAATAAATTGTTTAGATGGGCGATCGTTTTGATTTTAATTAGTTTTGTCTTTTGCTTTTATCCTTTACCTCTGGCTGCTTGGAAAACAATTGTTCACACCCACTTGACTTTGATCTGTCGTCAAGATGCCTTGGATGATGGCCGATTAGTAATTTACGAAATGGATTACGAGAATGGCCGGCTTAAACTCGATGCTCAGGGGCGCCCTGTGGAAATTGGCCGCTATGAAATTGATCCCCTGATTCTCCAGGCCATAAGACAATATCCTGATCACTTAAAGGCCGGAGTAGTTGGAACCGATGTTCTTCCTGACCTCATCACAGCTCAAACAATTGTTCATCCTGATAACTCCTCTTTAGGCAAAACCATTTCTGATAATTGGTTACAATTAATTTGGACAGAAGCTCGAAAAATCTATCGGCCGCAGGCCATTGCTTTTGCGGCTGGTTATCTGGCCCACGCAGCAGGCGACCTTTTTGGCCACTCCTTTGTTAACTATTATGCTGGCGGGCCCTTTGAGTTGGGAAAAAATGCTTTAAAGCACATTATTCTTGAAGCTTATCTTGATAAGAGAACACCCATTAATGAGGCTAATTTTTTTCGCCTTTCGATCCAGGGAATCGAAGATTTTCTTTATAAAAATTTAGTAGCTCACCCGATGATTTGGACGGCGCAGAATGATAGCCTCCGGACCTCTTCAATGATGAATTTATCGCCACCCCGAATTTTTGCTTTCCTTCGCGAGTTCGCCAGCAATAAACGGGATGAATATACGAGAACTTTGGCCGAGAAAGATAAAGAATATTCAACTAAAATCAATCTCTTATTACAAGCCGCGGATAATTACTCTGTTTTAAACCCCATTCTATATAATGCCCTTATTTTAGAAGCGGCGGCTGTCCAATCGGAATGGCTTGCTGAGAAAGCTTCTTTGACCGCCAAGATCGCTTACGTTAAAGCCTGGATCGAGGACATTGATCAAGGTTTGCGAGCCTGGCCAGAATTTAATCGGAAGTTGGCCGAATATGTTTTTTTCTGCTCAGAACCAAATAAAGAAAAGGCTTCAGGAGCAGCCCAAGACTTTATGAATAAGTATGGCCTTAGCATGCTGGGCGTCCCAGATATCGTTGGTCGAAGTCTGGCGGCTCAAAAGGAATTATGGGAGCTAATTCCCGAACAAATTCGCGAGATGATTGAATTGTTCCAAACCGATCCTCTCCTTTATTTGATGGAAAAGGCTTGGGGAATTACTTGGGATTACCTAAAGAATCCTGAGGTTCATTTTGATGCTATCATGAATAATCCGCCGGGAACGAGAACAACCCTCCAAAGTTTCAATCGAGATATCCTTAAAATAACTGATTCAGGTTATTCGACTAAGGAGACTTATAACTGGATGAATATCCCGGCGATGGTTAATACGGTGACGATGACGAAACTTAGCTGGCTCAGTCAAAATGGCTTGAGACAGCTGCTTCAAGATTTAGAAGACAAGGGTTACACCTCCAATACCTTCGACCCTTTGATTCAAGTCGGCGACACCCCTCAGTCTCCCATTCTAGGATTTATTAGATCTTTGGATCACAGTAACCAATGGTGTGAGGGGAGCCGCCTGATTTTCGTTTACGATCCTTGCGTTTATCGTAAACTTTTTTTAAAGCAATTGGGCGATGCTCTTCCCGGTTGCCTGGGCGAATGTGAAAATCCGCCCGATGGTTCAGTCGTTAAAGAGCCCTTTGAATTTCCCCTGACCAAAGCCTTTGGCGATTTTTTTGTCTTTATCGATAAAATTGGCCAACTTTGGCAATTAGGCCAACAACATGGAGCATTTCATTCCGGCGGAGAAGCTCAAAATATCTTTTCTCTTCCCCAAATAAAGGAGGGGATTAATGAGGTGGTTCAGTTCGTTCTTCAATATAATCCTTCAGATAGAGGAGTGGCCTTAAGAAAAGATGGAACGGTTTGGGGGTGGGGCGAGGGGGCCCACGCCGAGGCAGGTCTGTGGGGAACCAAAAATGCCTTCGAACCTTTGCCCGTTCCCCATCTTCAAAGTATGGTTCAATTGGCCGCTGGGAGTCTCCATTATTTAGCTCTTCGCTCTAACGGTCAAGTCTGGGCTTGGGGTGATAATAGCCGCGGTCAGATTGGCTGGGGAAGAAAAGAGCAACCTGTTCGGCCGCGCCGAATTCCTGTTTTGAGCCAGGTCAAATTTATTGCTGCTGGTGATTTTTCAAGCTATGCCATCACTACGGATGGCTCCCTTTGGGTCTGGGGAGCTGAAGTGGGCGAAGCTGGCCATGATTCCAAAAATGATCGATACAGACCCGAAAGAATGGCTGAATTGACTAGAGTAAAAATGGTCGCGCCTGGCTCTGGCCATGTTCTTGCGCTTAAAGAAGATGGTACTGTCTGGGCCTGGGGACAAAATAGTGAAGGTGAAATTGGCGACGGCCGTAAGCGCACCTTCCAATCCAAGCCAATTCAAGTCAAAGGGTTGAAAGACATAATTTTTATTTCGGCTTCAACTTTCTCTTC
>JAOAFQ010000054.1 GCA_026416195.1 Candidatus Aminicenantota bacterium
AGAGGCACCGCTCTGGGCAAAACGAGGTGTCGGCATTTCTTGGGTTCGGGAGTTGTCCAAATTATCCTTGCCATGATATAAACTTAAAAAGACCTTGTCTTTAGGACTCAAATTGAAATTGGCCTTGGCATTGAGATCATAAAAGTAAGAGCGGGGTTGGACTTCAAACTGGGAGAAAATCCCTCGGCCTCCACCAGGCCCAATCGGTCTTCCCTGAATAATGGGGTTTTCCCTAAACATATTCATGATTTTTTCATATAGGGGGCTCTGAAATGACCGCCGAGCGGCAATCAGGATTGAGCCTTTCCCGAGTAAAGGACCTTCAGCATGGCCGTCGAAGCTGAGCAGACTTGCTCCAGCACTTCCCCGCCATCGTTTATCATCCCCCTTTTTTCCCGTAAGTTCTAAAACACTCGAGAGTCGCCCCCCATATTTAGCCTCAAATCCGCCTTTTATAAGCCGGGCTTCTTCTAAAGCCTTCATATTAAAAATGCTGAAATAGCCGAAAAGATGATCAACATGGTAAATCGTAAAACCATCGTAAAGGATAAGATTCTGGTCGGGGGTTCCTCCCCTGATATAAAGCCCTGAAGAGGCTTCATTGCTTCCACTTACCCCAGGCAGAAGTTGGAAAGCTCGGAAAATGTCCTTGGCCCCTAAGCTTGGCAAGGAGGTTATTTGGGTCGGAGTCAGGGTTACTTCGCTCACCTTTTGGGGGACTGTTAGCAGGGGGATTTCGGCTACGACCTGGACTTCCTCCTCAATTTTGGCTGGCCTTAAGATAAAGGTGACAACGGTCACCGCTCCAGCTGCAGCAAAAACTTCTTTGGTTTCTGTCTCAAATCCGGGAAGGGAAGCTATCAGGGTAACGATTCCGGGGGGAACATTCTTCAGCAAAAATTTTCCATTTTCATCGCTGACCGCACTGATGGCTGTCCCCGTAATAAATAACTATGAAACTTACTTTATTCGTTTCGCTTATTTTGAAAACAAGCTTCTTTTATGGAAGGGGGGTTCTAATTAGCTCTATTGACTGTACCATTTCGAACTATTTTCCTAAGCCTCATTTTAAATAATCAAAATCGATGCAACTCCTGAGATCTTCTTATTCCTAATTTTTTCATTCCCGCGCTTTTGTTCAATTCTAAGGCCATCCAATGCTTAAATAAAAATAAATAAAATAAAACTAGGTAAATAAGTAAGACGGCACCTATTTTTTTATTTTTATTCTTAAATTTGACATCTTGTGGATTGCGATTTAAAATACCCAAGGGGGAGGAAAAGTAAAATCGATTCAAAAAAAATCACTCGACTGGCCCAACCGAAAAAGAAATTCTTATTGAGGAGAAACACCTCTCTTTATCTTCAATCGCTCAGTCTGAATCTCAAAAAAGATAGAATGGCTAGATAACATCTTAGGTAACTTAGCCCTAAAAGGGGTTTGAAAAATTGGACGCTAAAAGGAGGACACAATGAAATATATATTAAAGTTATTTTTTATTGTATTTTTAATTTTGCCTCTGGCTGGCGAAGAGAAGCTTATCAGTTTTGGGGTTGAATTTGAGAATGTTTTTGACAGAAATCTTGTTGACAAAGGAGGAAAAGCAATTATTACTCTTCCAATGGGATCCATAACCCAAATTCTTGAAGCAAGTAATGAAAATGTTTTCTCAAAATCAAACCGCGCTTTTTTTAGATGTTCCCTCCGTCCACTGACTTTTCTATCAATTTACGGAAAAGTTGGTTTGACCAATCTTGAATGGGGATTTACGATACCCAATCCACCTGGAGAACCTGGAACCCCACCCCAGGATAT
Organism: Candidatus Aminicenantota bacterium; assembly: GCA_026416195.1. Lineage (GTDB taxonomy): Bacteria > Acidobacteriota > Aminicenantia > Aminicenantales > CALLJL01 > CALLJL01. Next base: position 1,817 of record JAOAFQ010000054.1, read on the forward strand.
AAAATTCAAAGGGAACGTCTCTTTCATCTGGGGAGCAGGAGCAAAAATTAAAATTATCGAAATTGTCGGTTTCAAAGTTGAATTAAAGGCAGATTATCTAACCTACAAACCGGATGGGAAATTTTATATTATGGGGATTGAGTTCAAAGAGTTTGAGGAGGAGCAATTCAGGCTTCAGCATGGCGGAGGAAAAGTGAAATACACCATTGATACAGCTGTCAATGAACTCAGTGCCGGCCTCCTTTTGAGTAAAAAATTCGGCCTAATTACCCCTTACCTTGGAGGCGGATATGTCGATATGAAACCAAAGTCCACTTTAGTCATGGAAGGAACTCCAGCTGACATTGGCTATGTAAAATATGATATGGAGTTTAACTCTAAGATGAAGGAAAATGTTTATTTTATTGGTGGAATGAATATAAATCTTTTCGGTCCTTTACATTTAAATCTTGCTCTTAAAACAAAGGGCGTCTCGACTTTTTCAGCTAATTTGAATTTTGTCTTTTGAATTTAAATTCTTTTATATGAGGTTTTTAAATGGAGAACAAAATTTTAAAACCGTTTTTCGTGGGCCTCTGGATTTTGATAGCTTTTTTAATTACTCAGGTAAAAATCCCGGCCCAAAAAGTTTCGGAAGAAAAATCCTACCAAAGGCTTAACGTTAAGAAAGATGAAGCCAGAGATGAAGTGGGAAGAGCAATTTTTTCTATTGGTTTTTCAGCGCCGGCAATTGGGAATGACCCATGCCAGGGTATAGAAAAAACTCTCGGTGGATTAAAACATAAACCCAAGGGGGCGGCTGAAATCACCGGATTGCCTACCAAACCAACGACTTCTCTAGGGAAACAGGGACAAGCGCAGGAAGGAGAAAGCGAGATAACTTTTCTCCCTGCTGATAATGTTTGTTATGAAGGATATGATTCTGAGGGGAGAAAATGTGTCGAGGCAACCATAAACCCTGATCGAACGACCACATTTAAAAATACTTCAGATAATAAATGTGTAGTTATGATTAGTGACAAATACACATTAGCTCTTGCCCCAAAGACAGAAATAACTCTAAATACAGAGCGAAAAGAGCCGAATCCTGTTGTCGAAGCAGCCGGCAAAGTTCGCTCTTTCATCATGGACAATCTTCCTGATTGGGCTAAACCTACTCCTGCCCCAACAAAAGCCTCAGTTGTTGGAGTTCGAGGCAATTGTGATCCCTATGGAATTACTGGAGGTTGTCGGGTAAAAACAGGTTATGGAATAGCTTTGCCCACTCTACCTGAATATCTTAATGCGATGGCCGAAAAGGAAATAAGGGGACAAGCTGAAAGGTTAAAATGGTCTCGGGTAAATCCCTCGCCTGAAGGATCGACGCCTGCCGGTGGGATGAAACTATCAGAAACCTATCCCGGCAAATCAGCGAAATCTGGCTATGAAAAGGAAAAAGGCTCAAAAATGGATAAGAAGGAAACCATTATAAATCCCTCAGACTCTGCTCCAGGGAAGGGAGGAAGAAGTATAGATTTCTGTGGCCGAAATCTTCCCACCCCTGAACAAGCGGCTTCAATGGGTTTTGATCCAGGAAGAATCACTGACCCTGCTTACCGCGAGTGGACAGGAAGACTTGAACAGCGAGGAACTGAAATTACCCTCACTTGGTCAAAGACCATGGCGACGGACAGAGGCGAGATAAAGGTTGAATATACTTATTAAGAGGGAGAATTAGTAGCTATAAAATTTGAATTCTTTGACCAGAAAGGATTCCTAATCGGCTATGCCTCTTATGATTCAAAAAGTGGAACGGTTGAAGCCAAAAGGCTTAGGTAAAATAGTTAAAAAAGTATTAAGCTAGAATTCCTTGGGACCGCAA
>JAOAFQ010000109.1 GCA_026416195.1 Candidatus Aminicenantota bacterium
CGGTTACTCTTCACCAAGGGTGGCAGATCTTTGTGGCCTGCCTGCCTGTGGCTTTGGCTGGAATGGTTAGTGGCATCCATCAGGGCAAAGTTTACGCCTCTGGAGTTTACATGGTCGCGAAACAGCCAAAGGAAATGACTAAGCCCTTGATCCTTGGAGCTCTTGTCGAAACCTATGCCGTTCTCGGATTACTCATCACTATTCTCCTCCTTAATGGAATAAAACTTTAATAAAAAATAGCCGACTGAGATTGGATTCGAAGATGAGTCTCGATAACATTTTAACCAAAATTATTCAGGAGGCCGAAGAAGAAGCTTCAAGGCTTCGTCATCAAGCTCGCCAGAGAGCTGAAGAGCTTCTGGCTGCTAGCCAAGAAGAGGCAAGAAAGAAAGCGGCTGAGATCATTAGTCGAGCGGAACAAGAAGCCCAAACCGAAGCCCTGAGTCTTATTTCCCAAGCGCGGCTAGAAAAACGTCTAGCCTTGCTGGCCATAAAAAGAAAATGGGTTGATCTAATTTTGAATAAGGCCTTCGAGGAGGCTGGGTTGTTAAGCCCGTCGCTTCAAAAGGAGGTAGTTACTCGCCAAGGAATAGAGCAAGAACAAGTTGAAGTAGAAAAGCTAAAAGAGGAACTTCGGTTTCGCCTGGAGAAATTAATTTTGAAATTGCTGGAAATATGAGCCGAAAGAGTCGGTTAGATTATGCATTTGCCGTTGGTCGGATTAAAGCTTTAGAAAAGTCTCTTATCCCCTATAAATTGTTTTTAGAAGCTCTAGAAGCCATAAATCTTGAAGAGAGTCTCAAAATAATTTATGAAGCTGGTCTTTGGCCTGAAGAAATTATTAAAGCTAAAAAACCAAAAGACATCGACCGTCTTTGCTCTCAGGAAAGAGAAAAGATTGACCGATTGATGGCTGAATTAGTGGAAAGAGAGAGCCTGACCTTTTATCTCGCGCAAAGGGAGCTTCGAAATTTATTATCTTCAGCTATAAGCACTGGATATTCCTTTTTTATCGATTATGCCCGCCTTTGTCTTGATTTGGCTAATATTAAAAATTTTTTAAGATTTAAATACCGAGGCAATTCGTTTGAGATTTTGACTGAACATTTATATCCAGGCGGATTTATTGAGGTCCGTCTTTTTAAAGAAAGCTATGAGCAGAGTTGGGCGGACCTCTATCCCCTTTTAATGAAAACGGATTATGGTCATTTATGGGAGAGGTCTTTGTTGGCTCTCGAAGAGAAAAATACTTTTGTGGTTATGGAAAGGGAATGCGAAAATATTTTAATTCGCTTCTGGCGAAGGGCCAAAGAAATAACGTTTGGTCCTGAGCCTGTTTTGGCTTACGCCATGGCTAGGCAAAGAGAAATTGATCTTTTGCGCTTAGTCATTATCGGTCGCATGCTTCAGCTTCCTTCAGACTTAATCAAGGAAAGGATGAGCGAAACCTATGTCTGAAGTCACCAAGGGGAAAGTAGCGATTATTGGTGATCCTGATATTCTTTTAATTTTTAAATTTTTGGGGCTAAGTCTTTTCCCAGTTCAAACAGAAAATGAAGCCAGAGAGGCTTTGAAGGAGGTCGAAGCTCGAAATTTTAAGCTTTGTCTTCTCCAACAAAATTTTTATTTCTTGATTGCTGAAAGAGAGAAAAGAAAAGAAAAATGGCCAGTTTTTTTACCCTTTAGAGATTATCGCCAATCAGAAGACCTTCTCCAAGAAGGGATAAAGAAAATGATGATTAAAGCAACGGGATCGGATACTCTTTTAAGAAAAGGACAGAAAGAGGGGTGAAGCAATGAGGCAAGGACAGATTATTCGGGTTTCAGGCCCTTTGGTTATAGCGGCCAATTGTTTTGGAGCCAAAATGTACGATATGGCTCGAGTTGGTCATCTAGGATTAATCGGTGAAATTATTGAGTTAAAAGGAGATCTGGCTTATATCCAAGTTTATGAAGATACGACCGGGCTCGGACCTGATGAGCCTGTCCTCTTAACAGATCAACCCTTGAGTGTCGAGCTGGGGCCAGGTCTTCTGGGTACGATTTATGATGGCATTCAACGACCCCTGGATCTTATTTTGGCAAAAGAAGGCAATTTTGTTACTCGAGGAATCGAAGTGCCGGCCTTAGATCGAGAAAAATTATGGAAGTTTGAACCGTTGATTTCCAGTGGAGCAGAAGTCAAGTCGGGTGATATTCTGGGGATAGTTAAAGAGACTCCGCTGATTCTCCACAAAATTATGGTGCCCTTTCCCATAGAAGGACAAGTAAGCGAGATAAAAGAGGGCGAATTTAAGATTACCGAGACAATAGCGATCATTCTGACTAAAAGTGGTCCAGTGCCTATTACCCTCGCCCAAACTTGGCCAATCAGAAAACAAAGGCCTGTATCTCGAAGATTAATGCCTGATGAACTCCTTATCACCGGTCAGCGGGTCCTCGATACTCTTTTTCCTTTGGCTAAAGGGGGAACGGCCTGTGTTCCTGGTCCGTTTGGCAGCGGGAAGACGGTCGTCCAGCACCAGCTAGCCAAATGGTCAGACGCCCAAATTATTGTTTTTGTGGCCTGCGGAGAAAGAGGAAATGAGGTTGCTGATTTGCTTCTTTCTTTCCCTGAGCTTAAAGACCCCCTTACCGGACGGCCGTTGATGGAAAGAACCGTAATTATTGCTAATACTTCCAATATGCCCGTGGCGGCCCGAGAAGCTTCGATTTATACAGGAATGACAATCGCTGAGTATTTCCGAGATATGGGTTATTCGGTAGCCTTGATGGCTGATTCGACTAGTCGCTGGGCTGAGGCTTTACGGGAGATATCAGGAAGAATGGAAGAAATGCCTGGAGAAGAGGGCTATCCTGCCTATTTAGCTAGCCGAATTGCTGAATTTTATGAACGAGCTGGAAAGGTTATTTGTTTAGGCTCAGATAAAAGAATAGGGGCTTTGAGTGTTATTGGGGCTGTTTCCCCCCCTGGGGGCGACTTATCGGATCCAGTGGTTCAAGCCACTCTCAAAGTGGTTAAGGTTTTTTGGGCCCTCGATGATCGTTTGGCTAACATGCGGCATTTTCCCGCGATTAATTGGCTTCTTAGTTACTCTCTTTATGCAGAAAATTTAAAGCCCTATTATCAAAGCAAAGTGGCTGAGGATTATCCTGATCTCCGTCAGGAGGCCTTGCAATTGCTTGAAGAAGAGGCTGAATTGCTGGAAATTGCTCGATTGGTTGGAATCGAATCCCTTTCGTTACGGGAGAGATTGATTCTTGAAACCGCTCGGTCGTTGCGGGAAGATTTTCTCCATCAAAATGCTTTTCATCTGGAAGATACTTATAGTTCGATGAGGAAACAGTATCTCATGCTTAGAAATATTCTTCATTTTCATCATCTTGGATTAAGAGCTCTTGAAGCCGGAATTGAGCTTGAAGCTATTCTTTCTCTTCGAGTCAAAGAAAAAATTGCTTTGATGAAATATGAGCCTGAAGAAGCCAACCTCCTTGACCTTTATTTAAACATTGATCGGGAATTCAAGGAACTTGGCGCAAGTCAGCCCAAAGAGGTGGTCCATGTATAAAGATTATTTAACGGTTTCTAATATTGTTGGTCCGCTTCTAATTGTCGAAAAAATTGAAAAGGTTAAATATGCTGAACTTGTCGAAATAGAAACGGGTGACGGTCAACGCCGACGAGGTCGGGTTCTGGATGTGTCCACCGAAAGAGCTATTGTCCAGGTTTTCGAGGGAACTGCTGGCCTTGATGTGGTGAAAACTCGAGTTCGCTTCCTCGGTCGTTCTGAAAGGTTAGGGGTTTCAGAAGATATTATTGGTCGAATTTTGGATGGCTCAGGTCGGCCAAAAGATGGAGGTCCGGAAATAATTGCGGAGAAATGGCTTGATATTAACGGTTCTCCGATTAATCCCTGTGCTCGAGATTATCCCTCTGAATTTATTCAAACCGGTTTTTCAGCCATTGATGGGATGAATCCGTTAGTCCGAGGACAGAAATTACCTATTTTTTCTGGAAGCGGCTTGCCTCATGCCCGAATCGCGGCTCAGATTGCCCGTCAAGCCAAGGTGTTAGGCAAAGCCGAAAAATTTGCAGTGGTTTTTGGCGCCATGGGGATCACCTTTGAAGAAGCTAATTTTTTTATTGAAGATTTTCGCCGCACTGGCGCTTTAGAAAGAGCTGTTCTTTTTCTCAATTTAGCCAATGAGCCACCAATTGAGCGTATAAGTACACCTCGGTTAGCTCTGACTTGTGCTGAATATCTTGCTTTTGACCTAGATATGCATGTGCTTGTCATTTTGATGGATATGACTTTTTATGCTGAAGCGCTTCGCGAAATTTCAGCCGCTCGGAAAGAGATTCCAGGTCGCCGCGGCTATCCAGGTTATCTTTATACTGATCTTGCCACCATGTATGAACGGGCAGGCCGAATTAAAGGCAAAAAAGGTTCAATCACGCTTATTCCGATTTTGACTATGCCTGAAGATGATAAGACTCATCCTATTGCTGATCTTACTGGATATATTACTGAAGGCCAAATAATTTTGAGTCGCGAGCTTCATCGCCGAGGAATTTATCCACCGATTGATGTTCTGCCTAGTTTATCCCGCCTTAAGGATAAGGGCATAGGTCAAGAAAAAACTAGAGAGGACCATGCTGATGTGCTCAATCAACTTTTTGCCTGTTATGCTCGAGGGAAAGAAGCTCGAGAATTAGCCCTTATTTTAGGCGAGGCTGCTTTGAGTGATCTGGATCGCCTTTATTTGAAATTTGCTGATTTGTTTGAGAATAATTTTGTTCGTCAGGGGGAGTTTGAGGATCGGTCAGTCGAAAAAACCTTAGATCTCGGTTGGAAATTGTTGCGTCTTCTTCCTCGCCGAGAATTAAAACGAATCCGACCTGAATTTTTAGATAAATATTATCAGGCTTAAGGATGCGACTTCGAGCTAATCCCAATCGAATGGAGCTTCTGCGATTGAAACGTCGGCTTGTTCTAGCTGAAAGAGGTCATAAGCTCCTAAAAGATAAATTAGATGAATTAATGAGATTCTTTTTGGAAACAATCAAAGAATTAATCACGCTTAAGAATGAAGTTGAAAAAAAATGGATTCAAATTCTTAAGATTGCTGCTTTAGTTCGCTCCCGTCACCACCCCGATGAGCTTATGGAAATAATAAAGGCGGGTGAACTTTTAATCATGGGCGCTGAAAAGCGACTTTTAAATCTAGCTGTTCCTATTTTAGAACTTAATGAAGGAGCTTTTGCTTTGGAAGAAACCGATCTGGTTGAAGCCGAATTTGAGGTGGCCAGGAAAAGCTTCTTTGATTTGCTGCCCCTCCTTTTGAAAATGGCTAACTTGTGGAGACAGGGAGAACTTCTGGCTGACGAAATTGAAACAACGCGACGTCGAGTTAATGCCTTAGAGCATATTCTAATTCCTAGCTTGAAAGAGACGATTCGTTACATAGAATCAAGATTAGAAGAAATAGAACGCTCTTACAAAACCCAGTTGATGCGCCTCAAAGAAATAATTGAACGCCACTGATTGTGTCTCTCTTCTTATTTACCCCCTAAAAAATGTATTTTTCCATAAAAAATCTATTGACATTTAAAAGAATTGATTTATATTTATCCATAGAGAGAAGATGAATTACAAAATTTTAAATAAAACTAATAATTACGAAATTGAAAAGACGATTTTATGTATTTTGTAATTTTGATTTGAGAAAACATAGAAATGAAAATCGCCTTTGTTTACAGTTCGAAAAATGGCATGGCCCAGTGGTGGCGAAGACTTAACTTTGATGAAAATATGATGGAAGAACAAGAACCGCCGCCCGATTGGCTGGCCGAATGTGATTCTGACGAAACGATTGAAGCCATCAAAGAAGCTTTGGCCGAAAGGTGGGAAGTTGTCCCTATTGAATCGGATGATGAAGCTTATAATAAGCTTAGAGAATCAAAGCCAGATTTAGTCTTTAATATTGCGGAAGGAATAAGCGGACCAAATCGGGAAGCTTACATTCCCACCATTTGTGAAATGCTCAATCTACCTTACACTGGGTCTGATCCTTTAACTTTAAGTCTTTGTTTGGATAAATCGCGAGCTAAAGAAATTCTTTCCTTCTACCAAATTCCAAATCCAAAATTTTGGATATTAGATGGGTTCAATGAAAATTGGTTCAAAGTAGAGTTTCCTTCTATCGTTAAACCTCTTTATGAGGGTTCAAGTAAAGGTATTCGAGATAATTCGGTGGTGAGAACTATTCAGGAACTAGAAAGGAAAGTAGCCGAGATAATCAATGATTACCATCAGCCGGCTTTAGTTGAAAAATTTCTTAGTGGCCGCGAATTCACAGTAGGCGTTTTAGGCAACTCGCCTAATTTAGAAATTTTACCCATAATTGAAATCGACCATAGTTACTTACCGGCTGGCGCAAACCCAATTTATTCCTACGAAGCCAAATGGATCTGGGACAGACCAGAAAATCCTTTGCCCCTTTTTCGTTGTCCGGCTGAAATTTCGCCCCAACTTAAAGTCCGAATTGAGGAAGTGGTAATTCAGACTTGGAAAGCTCTGCGGATTAGGGATTGGTGTCGGATGGATTTAAGGCTGGACGAAACTGGCGAACCTAATATCCTTGAAGTTAATCCGCTACCCGGAATTTTGCCTCGACCTGAAGACAATTCCTGTTTGCCTAAAGCCGCTCGAACAGCTGGCTATACTTATAACCGTTTAATTCAAAGAATCGTCGAAATCGCTGGCCAAAGATATGGATTAAAATTATGAAAAAAGAGCTTCATCTTGGCATTGCCTATAATGTTTATCTGCCCGAGCTTGATTTAGAATTTCATCCCTGCGATGAATTGGTTGAAGCCATGGCTCAAGAGGTTTATGCCGCTCTTAGCTCAGCGGGCTATGCAGTCACCATGATTCCCCTCGAAAAAAATCTTTTTGATTTTTGCTTGCGGCTGAAAGAAGAAAAAATAGATGTGCTGATTAATCTTTGTGAAGGCTATCTTAATCAATCTAAATTTGAAGCCAATTTAGCTGCTCTTTTTGAGCTTATGGGGTTGGCCTTTACTGGAAATGATTCTCGAGCTTTAGCGATTTGTCAGGATAAATTCAGAACTAAGGCTATTCTTAAGGCTTCTGGCCTGCCAACCCCAAAAGGTGAATTGATATTTTCATCATTTCAGGAAGTTAGCCTTTCCTACCCGCTGATTGTCAAACCAACTTGTGAAGATGCTAGCATTGGGATAAGCATTGATTCAGTTGTTTATGACAAAGAATCGCTCCAAATTAAAATTAATCAAATTTTAAAAAAATATCGCCAACCCGCTTTGGTTGAGGAATATATAGATGGCCGAGAATTTAATGTGGCCCTTCTGGCCAAAGAAGGTCAAGGAGTCAAGGCTTTACCTATCTCTGAAATTGATTTCAGTTCTGTTCCAGAAAATATGCCTCGCATTTGCTCCTATGAGGCTAAATGGGATGAAAATCATGAGCTTTATCGAGCCACTCCACCCATTTGTCCGGCTCGCCTAAGTTGGCGATGGCAACGTCAAATTCAAGCTCTCGCTATAGCTGCTTTTCGAGCGGTAGGTTGCCGCGATTATGCCCGAGTAGATATGCGATTGTCTTCAAGCGGCAAGCTCTATATCCTTGAGGTTAATCCAAACCCCGACATTAGCTTAAATGCCGGTTATGCTCGGGCTCTTAAAGCGGCCGGTCTCCCCTATTCTGAATTTTGGGAAATAATGATTACCAATGCTTTAGAGAGAAAGAGAAAATTGGAAAGAAAAAGAGAGATTCACTGGCCCCAGATTCCTTTTGATTCTTCTTCCGAGCAATTTTTATTCAGCCTGGTGGAAAGGGCTGCCCGATCACGAAGAAAGGGAGGCCGATGGTAAGGCCGTTGCGAGCAGAGGATCGAGAGGTAATTAAGAAAATTCTTCAAGATAATGAGATGTTCACTTTGGCTGAAATTGAATGTGCTTTGGATCAAGTTGATCTTTTTATCCATCAGCCCCATCAAAAAGATTATCAATTAATGGTGGTGGAAAACGAAAAGGGCCAAGTCGCAGGTTTCATTTCCTATGGTCCAACTCCCTTAACAGAAGGCACCTATGATCTTTATTGGATTGCTCTTGCCCCATCCGAACAGCAAAAAGGTCTAGGTCAAGTTTTAATTCAATGGCTAGAAAGAAAAGTCAAAGAAGAAAGAGGCCGATTGATCCTCATTGAAACTTCATCCCAACCTAAATATGAAAAAGCAAGAAATTTTTTTCAAAAAATGGGCTATCAACAAGTAGCCCGAATCATTGATTTTTATCGACCAGGAGATGACTTGATCATTTATGCTAAATATTTTTGACCAGGAGAGACAAAGAAAATGGGTGAAGATTGGCAGCAAGAATTAAGGGATAGCCTAAGGCGACCTGAGCAAATTGCCCTCCGGTTTGGTCTCAATTTACAAATGGTGCGAGAAATTGCTCGGTTTTTCCGGGTGCAGATTACACCCTATTATGCTAACTTAATTCGAGCCAAAGGCGATCCCTTTTATCGTCAGGTCGTACCTGATCCGGCTGAATTGAGGAGTGATGGGGTTCTCGATCCCCTGGCTGAAGATGAAGATTCGCCGGTGCCAAGTATTGTCCATCGCTATCCCGATCGAGTTCTTTTTCTCGTTTCTCATTGTTGTGCTTCCTACTGCCGTTTTTGTACTCGGAAAAGAAAAGTGGGTGATCCAAAAAAGATTCATCCGCAAGCGATCGAAGAAGGCCTTAAATATATTCAAAATCATCCCGAAGTTCGAGATGTCATCATTTCCGGTGGCGATCCTTTAATGTTGAGCGATCGCCAACTCGAATATATTCTTTTTTCTTTACGACAAATTCCTCATGTAGAAATTTTACGAATCGGAACGAGAATGCCTTGTTTCTTACCCCAAAGAATTACCAAGCGATTAGTCAATCGACTGAGGCGCTATCATCCTCTTTATGTCAATGTCCATTTCAATCATCCTGATGAAATTACTCCGCAAGCTGCCCGCGCTCTCAATCGCTTAGCTGATGCTGGTATCCCCTTGGGCAATCAGACAGTGCTGTTGCGGGGGGTTAATGACGATCCCTTGATTATGCGGCATTTAATGCAAAAACTTTTAACTGTTCGGGTTCGTCCCTATTACATTTACCAAGCCGATTATGTTAAAGGTACTGACCATTTCCGGACGACTATCGAAAAAGGACTCGAAATCATGGAAGCTTTGCGAGGCTGGACTTCAGGATTGGCCGTGCCCTATTTTGTCATCGATGCGCCTGGCGGCGGTGGCAAAATCCCAATTTTGCCTAAATATGTCCAAGAAATAACGGCTGAAAAAGTGGTCCTTCGTAATTATCAAGGTGAAACGTTCGTTTATCCCCAAGTCAAAGAAAAAAAAGAGATCCCTGAAATTAAAGTCCCCTGTGTCGATCTCGAAGCCAATCTTCCTTGGCGTTGAATAATCAAGATTTTTTCCTTTCGGTAGTCTCAACCTAGATGAGGGCTGAAAATTATTAAAATTAAAAAAAAGTTGCCTTAAGCGAGTCAATTAGCTTGACATAATGAGGGCTAACTGCTAACAAGTTTATGAAAAGAGGAGGAAATTTAGAAAGATGGAAATGAGCGGCCGAGAGGAAAGCGAGCCTTTCTCCCTTGGCTTAAGAAAAGATAATTTGAACTGTCGGTCTTGGCTATCGGCTGGCCAAGTGAAGTTGGGTATTTATTAATATTTTTTCTTTACCTCCAGCCGGTGGCCGAGGTCGGCTGGAGGTTGCAATGATTAATACCCTCCTGGCGCCGGAGCTTCGCGAATTAATTAAAGAAAAGAAATATGAAGATATTGCTAATTTTTGCGCTACTGTCCACCCTGGCTTAGTCGCTGAATTTATTTCCGCCCTTTCGCCGCAAGAAATCGGCGAAATCTTAACTCATTTGCCGCCGTCAATTCGGGGAGAAATTTTTAGCCATTTAGCTGAAGAGGTTCAAGTAGAGGTTGTCGAAGTTCTTGGCCGAGAAGATTTAGGCCGTCTTCTTTCTGATATGCCTCCTGATGATCGGGTTGATCTGCTTAAACGCTTTCCCGAGAAAAAGCGGGAAGCCATTATCCCAGCAATGGCTCAGGCTGAAAGAGAAGATCTTCGCCGCTTGATTGCCTATCCGGAGGGTTCAGCCGGCTCGGTAATGACCTCGGATTACGCCACCTTGACTCCTGATCTTACGGTTAATGAAGCCATTGCTAAACTTAGGCGGGAGGCCCCAGATAAAGAAACTATTTATTATACCTATGTCATCGATGACCAACAGCGATTGATTGGCTTTGTTTCATTAAAAGACCTAATTTTAGCTCCTCCAGAAGCCAAAGTGAATGAAATCATGCACCGCGATGTAATTGCGGTTCGGGCCTCTGACGACCAGGAAGATGTCGCTAGAAAAATCCAAAAATACGATTTAATTGCTGTTCCGGTTATTGATAATCAAAATCGTTTGGTCGGAATTATTACTCATGACGACGCCCTCGATATTATTACTCAGGAACAACAGGAAGATGTCGAAAAATTAATGGCCATTACTGGAAGCCACGAAGTCGGGGCTTATATGAGACTGACCGCTTGGGACCACTTTAAAAGCCGAATTCCTTGGATTTTGGCTCTGGCTCTGATTGGTTTTATTTCAGGTTATATTGTCCAAAGTTTTGAAGGTCTTTTGCTCCAGGTAGCTATTTTGGCGTCCTTTATGCCGATGCTAGCTGATACTGGAGGTAATGCGGGGAGCCAGTCAGCTACTCTGGTTATTCGGGCCCTGGCGCTTAAGGAAATTTCCACCAGAGACGCTCTTAAAGTTTTAATAAAAGAATTTAAAGTGGCTTTTTTAATGGCTTTAATTTTAGCTGTTATCGCTTATCTTAGAGTTCAACTTTTCTTTGATTCGTCGTCTAATTCTTCAGTTCCGGCCTTGAAGGTTGGATTTGCCGTGGCTTTGGCTTTAGCTTTACAAGTTATCAGCTCTACTTTAATCGGGGCTTTCCTTCCTTTGATTGCTGCTTCCTTTAAAATCGATCCAGCCGTAGTTGCTTCGCCAGCCCTAACCACAATTGTTGATATTACTGGCCTGCTCATTTTCTTCTCCACGGCCAAATTTATCATTGGCCTTTAACAATTTAATAATTTAAATCAGAGGTTTAGCCGTACTGATGACGGTCATCAAGAATATCACCTTTTTGCCATTCTTCAATCCAAAGCTTAACTGCAAAAATTTTTTTCCCCCCGTCCTCAGTTGAACAGATAACCCGATTTAGGCCGGCATTGATAATCATTTTCTTACAAATAAAACAGGGAAAGGCATTGATGGGTAGGCCAGTTTGAAAATCGGTTCCATAAATGTACATATCGCCACCTAAAAGGCTCACTCCGGCCCTGGCGGCGTTAATGATGGCATTTTGCTCGGCATGGACACTTCGACAAAGTTCATAGCGTTCACCATGAGGAATACCTAGTTTATCCCGGAGGCAAAAACCATGGTCGAAACTATCTTTGGTTTTGCGAGGGGCGCCTACATAGCCGGTTGAGATAATCTGATCATCTCTCACAATAATCGCCCCAATAGAGCGACGCCAGCAAGTACTTCGCCTCGAAACTTCCCGAGCAATTCCTAGATAATAATCAATTTTTGACACTCTTTTTGGCTTCATTTTATCTTCTCCAGCTTAGCATAAAGTTCTTCTAAAGAGCCGTCATTCCAAATTTTTAAATCAGCCATCTCCAAACATTTTTGTAATTGCTGAGCTTCGCTTTGGTCAGACATTTCTTCATTTTCCTTAGCGATGAATTCTTCTAAGGTTTTGACCGATTCATCCCGGCCTCGAGCTTTTATTCGAGCAAAGCGAACTTCAACTGGAGCATCAACTGCAATCAAGAAAAAATTTCCTTGTTGCCGAAGATAATTAATTTCGGCCGGATTCCGCAGGCTGTCAATAACGGCTGGGCCGTCAACTTCACTAACTTTTTTCATAATCATTTTGGCTAGAATATCGGCTCCGCCTTGGCGACGAAGTTCGTTGCCTAAACGAATGAGGCTATCTCTGGTTATAGCTTCACCCCTTTTTTGTAATTCTTCTCGAAGCAAATCAGAAAGAGAAAAATAGTGATAACCCTTTTTTAAAAAATATTTGGCGACCTCTCCTTTACCTGCTCCATTAGTCCCAGTTAAACCAATAAGACGCCTTGGTTTCAACTTGCCTCTCCATGGTTCTTAGCAGCTAGCGCCGCTTCCTGAGCTTTTTTTCTTAATTTCGCCTTCTCCACCATAATCACTACTAATATACTTAGGCCATAAAGAAAAAGCATTGGTATGGCCAAAATGCTTTGGCTTATCATGTCAGGGGTAGGGGTGATGATAGCAGCAATGATAAAAATGACCAAAACAGCATATTTAAAATTGCGAACCATCCAACGAGACGAAATCACTCCTAACCTGGCCAGAAAAAAAACCAGGATGGGCATTTCGAAGACAAGTCCAATTCCTAAAAGCAACTTGAGAGATAAATTGAAGTAGGAATTAACAGTTATAACTGATTGAAAGTCAGAGCCAAGATTAAGGAAAAAACGGCAAGCCCAAGGGAAAATTACCAAATAGCCAAAAGCAGCCCCAAGAAGAAAAAAGAAGGTAGTGAAGATGACAAAGGGAATAACTAGACGCTTTTCCCGCTGGTAAAGACCTGGGGCGACAAAGTACCAGATTTGAAGAAAAATAAAGGGAGAGGAAATAAAGATAGCAGTTAGAAAAGAAACTTTAAGATATAAAAGAAAGGGCTCGGTTAAGCCAGTATAGGCTAATTTCGCTCCCTCAGGAAGATATTGAGTAACTGGTTTGGCTAAAATTCGAAAAACATCTCGACTAAAAAACCAAGCCGGAATTAAAGTGATAACGATGGCTAAAAAAGAGTTGAAAAGCCTCTTCCTGAGGTCCTCGAGATGCTCTAAAAAAGTCATCTCGTCAGGGGATTTTTTAACCTTCCCCATTCTTGGTTACATCCTTGCGCAACTCCTCCTGCAGATTTCGGAGGTCTTCAGCCCTAATTTCATCTTCAATTTTTTCCCTGAGCTCATCTGAAGCTCGCCTGAATTCCTTAATGGCTCGGCCAATGTTGCGACCTACTTCAGGTAGTTTCTTTGGGCCAAAAATGAGAAGGGCGATGATCAAGATGATCAGCAGTTCTGGAAAGCCAAGATTGCCAAACATGAGGACCTCAACTTCATCATAATAATCCTTATTCTCAGATTATGTCAATAGACTAGACGATTTGTTTTCCCTATTTTCTAGTCAGTCAATTGGTTTCAACTCATGCTAGCTTTACACTTTAAGCTAGCTTTGTTAAGATGATTATTTGAGGAAGAAATAATGCGTCGGGAAATAATTGCTTTTGTGGTGGTTCTTGGTCTTCTATTTATTAACAGTCAAAATCGTCCGGAGGAAAGCTGGAGTATTTCTTTAGCGAAAATTGAGGCAGTTGCCACTATCATTCAACAGCGCTACTTTGAAAAAGTTGACCCTGAAAACCTCCTTTATGCTTCTATCCGAGGTGTGCTGGATACCCTAGATCCTCATTCCTATTTTCTTGATCCTGACAGTTTTGCTCGAATGAGAGAAGAATACACGGGCAAATATTATGGCCTAGGTATCCAAATCCAAAAACAAGAAGATCGACTTGTCGTCATCTCGCCGATTGAAGGGGGGCCAGCCTACCGCTTAGGAATTCTTCCAGGCGATGTTATTTCCCATATTAACGGTGAAAGCACTAAGCCTATGTCAAGTTTTGAAGCTATGCAGAAATTACGAGGGCCAAAGGGGACCAAGGTAACGATAACCATTGTCAGGGAAGGATTGGAAAAACCCTTTGATTTAACGATTGTTAGAGAAGAAATTTCTCTTAAAAGTGTGCCTTATGCTTTCATGCTCAAACCTGGAATTGGATATATTTTCATCCGCAATTTTGCCGAAACCACGATCAATGAATTTGAAGAAAAAATGAAAGAGCTTATCAAGCAAGGCATGACTTCCCTTATTCTGGATTTGAGGGGAAATAGCGGAGGTACCTTTTTTCAATCGGTTGAATTAGCTGATGAATTTTTGCCGGCTGGTTCCTTAATTGTTACAATTAAGGGCAGAAATCGCCGCTATGACCGGGAATTCCGAGCTGAAAAGGATCGTCAATATGAGAAAATTCCATTGATTATTCTCATTAATCAAGGCAGTGCCAGTG
>JAOAFQ010000128.1 GCA_026416195.1 Candidatus Aminicenantota bacterium
GCTCGGAGATGTGTATAAGAGACAGCAATACTTGACCGTCAGGCAGGTGGATGACAATTCCTTGGGAATCAGCGTTTTCTTTAAGACCACCGCAAAGTTCAAGATAATATTTCAACCTTTCGCCCTTTCTAAATTGAATCAGCATAGGATTTTTAACCGCTCCTCTAACCTCAACCAAGGCTATCTCTTTGGCTTCTTCCTTGAAAGGAACATCGATGATGCATCCTGGTAAAATATCAGGAGCACTGCCAAGAAAGCCAGCTTTTTTCTGAGCTGTCCCATCGGGTAAATAGACAATAATATTTTTCTTATCTGCTTTGGCTTCAAAGCCGCCACTCAAATTAATGTAATAATCTATGCCCTTACCTTTTTGGTAAATGTACTTAGCTGGATTACGCACTGCGCCTTTAACTTCAACATAGCCGGGGTTGGTCGGGACATAAATGGAGTCACCATCTTTGAGGATAAAATCAAAAGGGCCACCTGGATCCTTAATAGCTTTAGCTAAATTGATAGCAATTTTCTCCGACCCTTCCACGTAATTTGGGGTCATTTCAACCACATTTCGGCGTCTAAAAAGAACGGCGCCTTCGGGGAAAGCCTCTTTTTTCAGGCCACCGCAGCGACGGAGAAGGCTGGAAATTCGCTCCTCCCGACTTTCGAGCGAATAGCTTCCTGGAAAATTGACTTCACCGGTGATGGTGACCACGGGCAAAGGTTCCCATTCAGGCAAGCTTCTGACAACAACACTATCATAGACTCGTAAGGGCATTTTCTTTTCTGGGGGAAGCGATGCAAAGTCTGACCTTATAGGCACGACATAGGTGGCTATTTTTTGTTCGCCTTCAGCAACGGCTCTTCGGGCTATCACGCCCTCAACTTTAATCGCTTCCGGGCGCAAGCCGCCTGCCATGAGGATAAGGTCTTCCATGGTCAATCCCTCGACATAATCGTATCGACCTGGTCTTTTCACCATACCTTCAATGGTGACGAAAGGCTTTTGCTTCATGGTTTCATAACTGTAAATAACCACTCGGTCGCCAGCTTCCAGTTTGTGATTTTCGCGATTATCACCAGCTAGCAGTTTACCGAGATTAAAGGAAATCACCTTCTCTTCGGTCTCGCCAGCGACTTTGCGGAAAATATGAGCTAAATCGAGATAGGCCCGTTTTTTAAATTCTTCATCTTGGAAGCCACCGCGAGAGAAGACAAGATCATAGAGCGTCATATTTTCAGCCAGAATGTAGCGACCTGGTTCTTTTGCATGGCCCTCAAGGGAAACATACTTATCTTTACCTCGGATTTTGTAACTTGAATAGATGATGACTTGGTCCATTTCTTTCAAAGGAAAATTTTTGCTGGCCTCGCCAATAAAGACAAACTTTCCTGACTCGTCTTCCCGATAAAGATCCCGAAGAGAGAAAATGTTTAATCTTTTGCTCAAATCTTCTTCGGTTCGGATTAGGTCGGCTCGATCAAGGTAAACATCTTCTTTAAGACCTTCGGCTCGGTCAATAAGGTCTCTTATCGTCATTCCTGGGAAATATTCATAAATTCCAGGTCTTTTAATTCCTTCGCCTTGAATTTCAACGAGGCGTCGACGAACTACAATACTGGGAAAAATAGTGATTTCATCTCCATCAGCCAGGCTGAAGTTCTTAGTCGGGTCATTAAGAATAGTTTCCAAATCAAGATCAATGAATTTTTCTCCGACGTTGATTTCAAAGCGACGGATTTGAACCCTTTTTAAGTAAGCATTTGAGGTAAGGCCGCCGGCGAAGCGGATGAGGTCTTTGATGCCTTCTTGACCAATTACTTCATAGATACCTGGTCTTTTCACCTCGCCCTTAATGCTTACCGCTTTACCTTTAAGAGGAACAATGATGTAATCACCGTAAAGAATGCGGCTTTTTTTAATATCCATGCGGCCAGTAAGGAGAAAATCGTAGAGGTCGATAGAGTCGATCACCCCGTTGGCCCGGCGAATTTTAATTTCTCGAAGCGAGCCAGTTTCCTTGATGCCGCCAGCGTTATTAAGGACATTGAGGAGGGTGGCTACACTGGAACTAATAGTGTAAGCGCCCTGATTATGGACCTCACCAACCACATAAACGAGAAGCTTTCTTACTTTGGCCAACTTGACATCGACAAAGGCAGTGCTTTCGGCTGGATTTTCAGGTTTGATGTAGGAAGAATAAATGCGAGAAAGGCTTTCAGTTACAAGACTTTTGAGCTCTTTGAGGCTGACGCCATTAGTGAAAACTCGGCCACCTTCATCGGGAATTTCAATATAACCATCTTCAGAAACGGTTAAAGGATACTTTAAATTGAGCTGCCCCCAGACAGTAATGATAATTTCATCGCCAGGGCTGAGAAGATATTGTTCATCCACTGGACCTTCAAGGATGGGTTCAGGCAGGGGACGAAAAATATCATAACCGAAGGGGCGAAGCGAAACTTCCGAGCTAGATGAGGTTGACTGCCCAGGTTGGACCGACTCCCTTGGTCCGGAGGACTCCCCAACTTGAGATGAAGAAGGCTGAGATTCAAGAGAAACAGTCGCGGCCGCAGCCGATGGCGGAAAATAACCTTGAAAGATTATCGTTGGCCATGTCAGGACCAAACCGATTATTAGAGCTGCTAAAATTACAGATTTCGCAAATAATGAATTTTTTCGCTCCACAAGATAAAGCCATAAATGGCTTCTCTTCCCCCACTTTTTATCCATTTTTCTATCCTTCCTTCTGCTTGTATTTTTGCTTTTTAGCAATAACATTATTGTCCAATAATGTCAACCTGCCAAAAAAATTGGGACACATACATTTTCTAGTCGCTCGCCAAAAGGGACTGAATGGGCAAAAAATGTTTGTGTCTCTTTTTCTATCAGTATAAAATAAAATGAAAAATAAAAATGAAAAAAGAAATTAAAAATTCAAAAGAATTCAATACTCTCCAATTGTCTCAAAGAAGGCAAAAATATCTCAAACTTCTAAAAAAATCGCTCGCCAAAGCGGTTAAAACAACTATTAAGATGGGTAAGGGTAGGCTCATAAAAATAAGCCTTTTTGGTTCATACCCTAAAAGAGCTGATCTTTTTTCTGACCTTGATCTTCTTATTATTATGGAAAGTGAAAAACCATTTCTAGAAAGACTTAAGGATATCTATGGCCTTCTCAGATTGCCTGTTGACGCTGATATTCTTTGCTACACTCCCAAGGAAGTTAAAGAGCTAAAGCAGCATGGTTTTTTACGACAAATTTTGAAGAGGGAGATTGTCCTCTATGAGGAAAAAAGCCAAGGCAGAAGGAAAAAGGTGGCTTGAGCAAGCCCAGGAAGATCTTAAATGGGCTAAAGACCTGTCTCTTATA
>JAOAFQ010000225.1 GCA_026416195.1 Candidatus Aminicenantota bacterium
GGAAATGCATCCGGGCTTAATGGCCTTTGAGGCTCTGGGCCTATCTGGAGCCGCGGCCGTCATGCTCGCTGGCTGGACAACCGCCAATCCAACTCTTTATCGCGCTGGCCTAGCCCTGCAAACCGTTACTGGCTGGCCGCGTTGGAAAATCACTTTGATCGCTGGCTTAGCTACATCCATTCTCTCTTGTTTTCCTTTATTTTTCATGAAACTGCTAGATTATGTGGCTATTTATGGACTGGTTCTAATGCCAATTGGCGCCATTGTTTTCACCGAACATTGGCTCTTTCCCTGGCTTAAAATAAAACGCTATCAGGCTGAAGAAGAAAGAAAAATTTTCAACTGGAAGGTGCTCTTAGTTTGGTTGATCAGCCTCATTTTTGCTTTTCTCTTGCCCTTACATCTATACTTTAAATGGCTTCCAGCCTATGCTTTGGCCATTGTTCTTTATATTTTTCTGAATTTTTTATGGCGAGAAAAAACATGAAGAAAATCTGCTTGAAAATTATGGCTATATTATCTCTTTTAGGCTGTTTAATTCTTTCTTATTTGAGTTTTAAAGGAAAGCTCTTAGAACCCGATTTTAAATTATCTTTTCTTTTGATTTCATTCGCTTATTTTATTCTGGCTACCCTCAGCCTTTCCCGGCCAAGACTAGATTAAGGTAACTTTTCTCAATTAAGTTTTTATTTCGGCCTTATCAATTACTCCTTTTTATTAGCTATTTGTTATGTTAATCATTTTCCATTTGATTACAATCTTTTCACTAACGGCGACTATCTATGGCTCTTTCACATAGATTGATAGGAATTTCGCTGGAATTTCAAAGGAATAAAGACAGCGTCCATCAAAACAGCTGTAAACATCGATAACTGACCCGGCTTTTTTTCTTGATCCAACTAGACTTAAAAGATAAAATCTTGACTCCCCTAAACTTATGCCTCCACATGTCCAAGGAGATGATGGGTCTAAAAAGATAACCCCCTTAGAGATGATAGTCTCTGGAGGTTGAGTCCTATCAATCGTTTCTATAAGAAAGTGGACATCTCCCTCAGGAGAAAAGCAAGCAACCATACCCACTCTCGCAAACGCGTAATATATATACCATCTTCAAAAATAATGAGGAAGGAAATTTTTCTTTCCAAGGAGTTGTTAGCTTAAAAGTTGACGATATTTCTCCCCTTTTCTCGCAAAAAGTAAGTCTTCGTCATATCCTCCAGGAAATTTTAAGTCCCATCTTTTTTTCAAATCGCTATAGTTTCATTTCTTGGGACCATTCCAATAATAAACAATTCTTCCTGGGGAATATCTTCATACAACTTATTCCAATAGAATGATTCCTTTATTTTTCTTTCATCACTTCTATGAGAAATATAGATAATCAAGTTGGAAAAGCTATCCTTTGAAGGCAAATATCTAATTGATTCAACTCCTTTAATTGGAATCATTTAAAAAAGATTAACTTATTGAGACTTATATTTTAGTCCAAAGTAAAAAGTACTTAGTGTTAATAAAAAGCAAGGAAAAATCCAATATATTTTTTCATAATTCAATTGAATAATGATAAATTATATATCGAGGTAGAATGCCATTAGTGTTTTCTAAGATATAAATATTATTTAATTTATCTGATTCAATGTAAAATTCTTCTGTCACATGCGACCCAGGTTCAGCTAATTTGATACCCTTTTCTATCACCTCGCCATCTAAATTATATAATTGAATCCAACAATTCCACTTCTTTTCATTAATATTAAAAGATTTAATTAAAATTCCCACAAATTTTCTTAAGCTGAAAAGCCCACATACCCATGACGATGAACAATACCATCTCCCTGCTGCCTCTCTTCCTTGTTGGGCTCTCCCCCATTTTATCATTTCATCAAAATCCTTGTTTCTTTTGGGGAAAATGAAAAAGTCTGGCTGAAGACCACAATTTTTCAAAAAAGTACCTATATGATCAAATATAAAAAATTGAACCTTTGAAGCTTTAACCAAAATATTTTTTCCATCCTCCGCAGTGGTTAAATACCCCCGACTATCTACAACAGCTTCCTACGGATCATTTTGCCTTTTTTTTAATTGAATTAGTCCTTTTACACTATTATCTTCAATATTAATTAATACCCCCTTATATTTTTTACCATCATTGTCTTGATAATATTCATTAGCAATAATAAATTTGTCTTTTATAATGAAATCATGGCCTGACATCAAATAAAATATTCTTTTTAATTCTTTAAAATTTCTATTAAAAATGATATATTTTAACTGGCCAATATCGGCGATAACAATTTTATCTAAGCTAATAGCAATTCCCGTCGGATCAATAAATTCTCCTGGTCCGGCTCCTTTTTGGCCAAATATTTGAAGTAATTTTCCATTCGAGTTATATATTTTTATATGAGCCAAAGCACTATCAGGTATATAGATGTGTCCATTTTCATCAACCGAAAAATCATAGAGCCTACCTATAGGCGAAGATGATTGATCCAAATTAAATGATTTAAGAAGTTTTAAAGATACCATTTGGGAAGCAAAAAAAATGCTTTTTGAAAACAACAATATCTCTAATAAAAATATAATTTTTTTTCATTGTTTATAAGAGAATACGAAAAATAAACTCTAATTTTAACCTATGGGAATGGAATATAAATGCAACAATTCGATGGATATATGAAGTCATGAGCAGCTATGGGTAAAGGTGGGTACCAAACGCCACAGATTAATATAGCCTCAAGTGGCTTAGGAATAAAGAAAAGAAATATAGAGAGAAAAAGTAAAAGTAAGATAGAAATGAAAGTGATTTTTTCTATAAATTTAATGGTTTTCCACCTCCTTAATTAATTCTAAAAATAATCCCTTTAAATTCAATAAAAAAAATATTCTTTTTTTTTGATATCAGAATTTTTGTCTTCAAAATTAGAAATAATTGACATGTATACAAAATAGGTCTTATCTAAAACTCCAAATAAATATTTAGTCATTTTGAAAAACCCCTAAAATTTCCCTTTAGTCAAGGTAAATTAAAAAGAAAGAAAATTCAGGGCTGGATACTCTAGCATATAAACTCTTACTTTTCTCCATCAATTGACTTTCAAAATTATCATTACCTTGAAGTCGGTTTGGTCTAACTGCTTATTAAAATGAAGACTTTACTTTAAGCCTATCTTCAAAATCATTGTAAATTGGCTATCAATTTGCCTCTTTTTTAAAATTCCTGAAGACTAGTTCAGAATGTGTTCATTAGGGCAATTTCTGGAATTAATTGCTTCCTTATAAAAGATGGGCTTACCCCAAATTGCGAACGAAACAATTGAGAAAAATAAAGAGGCATGTAGCCTAGATCTAAAGCAATCTCCTTAATCAATTTATCTGAAGAAATTAACTCCCATAAAGCTTGGCAACATTTAACTTTAGCTAAGAAATCGCTAAAGGAAATCCCAGATATGTCTTTAAATTTCTTTGAGAGCCACGATGTTGAAACCTTTAATTGCTCACATACATCAGCTAGATAAGATATTCTTTTGGGATCTTCAACTATTCTTCTTTGGGCCATTATTATCTTGGACATAGGATGAAAGAGAGGCAAATATTTTGCCGACGAAGCGCAGAATTTAGCTTCTTTAATTAAATCTAATATTCTTTTTTGGACTTTGGATAACCTATATTCCAAATAAGGGCAAAGGAAAAAACCAAAAGGCACGCCTATGACTTGTTTTACCCAGATCGGTCTGAGAACAAAAAAAGGAATTGCTTTATTTTGAGATAAAAAATAGAATTTTTTAGAACAAAAGGATAAATCGCATTGATAATTGCAAGAAGTTAGAATCAAAACGGGTTGCTCAACCTCGTTTATTCCTTTATCAATTTTTCTTATTTTAACATAGTCAGCTTTTTTGAAGATGATTCTTATTAACTCATAAAGCCTTCCTTCCACTGAGAAAATGGCTATATTTATCATCCCAGCTAAGCAAAAAATTTTTTAGGGAAATATCTTTTCTTATTTTTTTCTCTTTCTATTATTTTCTCCTCTTTTAGAATAATAATTTAAAATATAGCTAATTTCAAGTCCAATAAGTCCATGCTTATATTTATAAGGTCAATATTTCGGGTAATGACCTAAAGATGAAGATGCCTTTTCTCTATTTGAGAGTTAAAGCTCGTTTCATAATAATCCTTCACCTTTAATGTCGCGAGCAAAGACCTTATTTTGGTCCATATCTTAACTTCCTTATGACATAGCTTTTATTATTAGCATCTCCTAGGGCTCTTTTTTTCTTGGTCAAACTTTTATTTAATCGCCTTTATTAGTTTATTTAAAATTTTTTGAAATTTATTATCTTATTACCTAAAGCATAAACAATAACATTATTTTTCCATGTCTCCCATTTTTTACACTTGGCGAAATGACGCAAAATTTGGTCTATCTTCTGTCCTCCCCTTATTATCTGACATCTTAGCGAAAAAGCTCTTCTTATGTTTTCTATATCACTCAAACTGAAATCATTTGGGACAACTACGGCGAGATTTTTCTCACCCCTTAAGGAATAAATTGCGTCGCCGCTTGGACAATTCGCACAGAGATTTCCATATAAAATTAATATTATTCTCTGCCCGCGATCTTTTGCTTTTATTTCATCGGGGAGACCTAATATTTTTATTTTAATACAAGAAAAGTAACCCCTCTCCTCGCAGGTAATATAACTTAATACAATAAGGATAAGAACAAAAGCAATGTATTTCAATATTTATTTTTTATAAATAGAAATAACGTATCCATTCTCATCTTCCATACTCACATAAAAAGTGGGTTCATTACCTTGCTCATCTATTGCGAAGCAAAAAAACCTTTCATCCTTGGCTCTTTTAATCATATATTTTGATGATAAAGTAAGTGAATTCGCGTCGAGACATATTATCTCTACAATCGGCTCTCTATCTTTTTCTCCAGGCACCCACTCGCTACCCAATAAATATATATTACCTCGGCTCAAAAAAGCGTCCATAAACAAATCATAGGGCTTAAAGCTATGAGTGAGCGTAATGTCTATGCCTTTATCCAGCCACATCTCTTGATTTTTTTTTAGTATTTTTTTGCCTTTTTCTCCAAAAAAGGCCGTTATATCTTTCTCCTCAACTTTCCTTCCTTTTTTATCAAACTTAATTATCTTTCCAAATTTAGAATTGGCATAATAAATATGTTTCCCATCTGAAAGCAGATTCCCCTGATAAACATTCTTCTCGATTTCAAACGGATTTAATCCTTTAAATATTTCATCCCTTAGCCTTATAAACTTGTCTCCAAAATCATAAAGCCTTTTCCCATCCTTCGCATAAGCTTCAATTAAATAATATTCTTCGGGGTGTGGATTAATTGTAAAGATAATATCATCAATAAACAAAAAGCTTATATTTGAAGTAAATGCCCTAAATCTTTGCTTAAAATTTCCCTCTAAATCATAAATTGAATATCCAACGTTATCCCTAACTACTAGCTCCCCCTGACATATTGATAGGGCTACGGGACGAATAAGATCCCCCGGTCCCTGTCCTTGTTTTCCAATAATTTTCTCTAATTTTAAACCATTATTTAATTTAAACTTCAATATTTTATCTTCAAAATTTACAACCCCATAAAGATAATTTCCGCTTATGTCTAAGTCGCAGATAGGTCTAAAATAATAATCACTATCTCTTTTAGGATAATAATTAATTTTATTTAAGATTACGGCTTGGGCGCTTAAATGATATGAAATAATTAAGATAAATAATAAACCTATAATTTGCTTCATTAATATTAATATTTTGCTATATTATTAATTTACTGGATAATCACAGTAAACATTATGGCCGTCAATGCAATTATACAACACGCAATTATCTGCTCGTGTAGGACTTTGACAACCTCCTTCTGTACATCGCGAAAAATTGTCCTTGCATTTTATCCACTCAGAAAATAATCCTCCTTCCAAGAACAAAATAAAGAGGATTAAAACTAACATCAAAATAAAAATGTTTTGATTTTTTCTCATTTTCTCACCTCATTATTTATTTATTAATTTTTTTAGGTCAAACGAAATCATATTCTTTTTTTTTTTTTCTTATAAGAAAATTTTTACTGGTGAACATTATTGTTTGCCTTTTGGAAATTGCTAAGTCAATCAACTCCTTTTTCAGTTAATTTAATTTGATCCAAGGAAAGAAGCCATAGTCAACTCTCCCCTTAAGAAAAAACTCAATGAAACGAAGTTATCATTACGATGGCTCAAAGTAATTCTAGGGCAATATTTGAGAAATTGTAACCAGGATTTTTAATGGAGGATGATCCCATAAAAGCGGTAGTTGAATGGGTCTTTAATCAGCTAATGAAAACAGCGTGGTGGACCTATTTTTCTGGGGCGAGAATAAGGAAACTAAAGACGAGGATAGGCACCTTGGATTTGGTTATTCTCTTGGTGAGGAAAAGAGGCTGTCTTCCTATTTTTCTTATTTTTCTTACCGAGAGGAGGCTCTTTGAAGCTGTGCTCGCCCTATGGAAAGATTACGATGGCGAAATTGCAAACAAAATTTGACAAGGCCTTTGTTTTTTTGCCTTGAGCTTTAGTTTCCCTTCAATTCAAAGAGATATCTCCCTGAACCAATTTTCACGATTAGATTACCCGGCTTGAACTCAACACTTTCAACTCCAGACACTTGAGCTTTCGCTCCTCTTTCAGACCAAATAAGGGAACCACTTTCTTGAAGCGTTAAATCTCTTAACCGAAAAGTGGGAAGGTATATTTCAGCCTCGCTACCCATAGGAATATTAACCTCAACCTTAACTTTTCGGTCGCTTCGGTCCCAGGAACAACTCACCTCGCCGATAATTGTCTTGATTGAAGCTGAAACGTAAGTTAAATCCCTAACCATTTGTGGTCTAATAATTATTTTTTTAAAAGCCACGGTCTCAGGCAAAAGTTCAGCTCCCGTTTGAGATCGGGAAAAAGGATTAATTCCGGCCAAAGCTTGATAAAGCCAAGCGCCGACACTCCCAAACATGGGATGATTATGAGAATTCATGGATGGCCCTTCGCGCTGCTGCCATAGCTCCCAAAGAGTCGTTGCCCCATTTTTAATCATATAGCCATAACTAGGATAATCGGTTTTAGTGAGAATATCGTAGGCCAAATCTGAGTTTCCGAATCGAGTGAGAACATCGAAAATATATTTGGTGCCAATAATGCCGGTGGTTAAATGAGAGTTGTGTTTATAGACAAGGTCATTAAATAAATTCCCCCAAACACTGCGGCGAAACTGGTCAGGAACAAGATCAAGATACAAAGGTAAAGTGTTGGCCGTCTGACTTCCGCCAGAATAGTTGCGGGTTGCCGGATCGAAATATTCTTGATGGAAAGCTTCTTTAATGGACGCCGCTAATTTTGAATAATCTTCAGCCTCTTTTTCTTTCCCCAAAATTTTGGCGATTTCGGCTAGAATTTTGACATCATAATAATAATAAAAGGAAGAAACGAGGCTACCCGGGCATTTATCAATCGCCACCCAATCGCCATAATGACTGAATTTAACTAAGTTGTTTTCCGCTTTGCTCTTCAAAAACTCAACATATTTTTTTAACGCCTCATAATGTTCTTCAAGAACGCGCCTATCGCCGTAATAAAGATACATATACCAAGCTATTAAAGGATAGGCTGTGCCCCAGGCTGGATCAGCTGGTCGGCTTCCCCAGACATGGGGGACCGTGTCGGTAATCGAGCCATCTTCACCTTGAACATCTCGGATATTGCGTAAAAAATTGGTATAGAAAGCAGCCATATCAAAATTCATCATTGCTTCTTCAGCGGTTACATGGGCATCGCCCATCCAGCCCATCCGCTCATCGCGCTGACAACAATCAGTGGGGATGCTATGTAAGTTGGTTTTTTGCCCCCAAAGAATAATCCGTTGTAAGTCATTAAGAAGCTCATTTGAACAGGAAAAATTACCGACAGACGAAACCGCCGTGTGAACGACCCTCCCTCTTATTGAATCAATTTTAGGGATTCCAGGAAAGCCAGTAACTTCGATATAGCGGAAGCCATGATAGGTAAAACGGGGCTCCCAAATCTCCTCGCCTTCCCCTTTCAAAATATAATGATCCTCAGCTCGGGCTGAGCGCAAATTTTCTTGATTAATCATTCCGTTATCATAAAGAAGCTCCGCAAAGCGCAAACGAACATCTTTTCCCCGCGGACCGCTGACTTTTAGCTGAGCCCAACCGCTGATGTTTTGGCCTAAATCGAAGACATAAACGCCTGGCGCAGGGTTCGTCATTTTGAGGGGAACCAGAGTATCAACAACCTTGATAGCTGGCATCATCTGAGAAGACAAAACTCCTCCAGGAGACTCTCCTTTTTGGGCTCTCTTCCAGGCTCGATCATCAAAATTAGGGCAATCCCAGCCTGGTTGCTCCAGCCGAGCATCATATGTTTCGCCGTGATAGATGCTATCTTCGACAATGGGGCCGCGAGCTGTTTTCCATTGAGGATCAGAATGAATCTCAACCAGTTGGCCATCTTCAGTTTCCACATAAAGCTGGAAAAGCAAAATTTTTGATTTTGACCATCCATTACCGAGCATAACACCAATGACATTCTTTCCTTTTCTTAAATAAGCAGTGACATCATAGGTAACATAGAGAACCCGTTTAGAGTAAGTCGT
>JAOAFQ010000031.1 GCA_026416195.1 Candidatus Aminicenantota bacterium
GGTTTAGGGGCCTTAGCCTCTGGTCTTAAATTTTTTTCAGCCTATCCCATGACGCCTTCAACCGGAATATTCAATTTTGTGGCTGAGCATGCTTTAGACTATGGAGTTGTGGTTGAACAAGCGGAAGATGAAATTGCCGCGATAAATATGGTCATTGGAGCTTCATATGCTGGGGTAAGATCAATGACCGTTACTTCAGGGGGCGGTTTTGCCCTGATGGTTGAAGGCTTATCCTTGGCTGGGATGACCGAGACCCCCATCGTCGTTGTTTTGGCCCAAAGACCAGGACCAGCGACTGGATTTCCGACCAGAACAGAGGCGGCTGACCTTCTATTTGCTCTTTATGCGGGCCATGGTGAATTCGCCAAAATTATTTTTGCTCCAGGTTCACCTGAGCAAGCTTTTTATTTAACGAATAAGGCTTTTGATTTAGCTGAAAAATATCAAGTGCCGGTCATTATTTTGACTGACCAATATTTAGCGGACTCTCAATGGAGCTATGACACCTTAGATCTCGAAAGGCTTAAATATCAAGACTATCGCTTGAAAGGTGAGCCCCTAAAAAAGATAAAGGAATATAAACGCCACGCTTTTAGCGAAGGCGGAGTTTCTCCTTTGGCTATCCCTGGAGACAGCCATCACCTGGTAGTAACTGATAGCGATGAGCATGATGAAGATGGCCATATTATTGAGGAGGCTGAAACGAGAATTAAAATGGTTCAGAAAAGACTCTTTCAGAAACTTCCGCTTATTAAGAAGGAGATTTCTCCACCCCAATTATATGGAGAGACCAATCCAGAAATTCTTTTGGTTTGCTGGGGAAGTGGATATGGAATTACTAGAGAAGTAGTTGATAGATTATCGGCCAATTATAAAATTTCGATGCTTCACTTTAGTGAGCTCTTTCCTTTCTCAGAAGATACAAGTTGGTTAGAAATTTTTAAAAAGGCTAAATTGGTCATTAACCTGGAGCAAAATGCAACGAGTCAAATGGCTAAACTCTTGCGACAGGAAACGGGTATAGTAATCGAAAACCACCTTAATCGTTTTGATGGCCGCCCCTTTACGGTCGATGAATTAAAGGAGAAAGTTGATGCCATCCTTAAAAGATTATGAGGGCCAAAGGCCGGCGTGGTGTCCTGGCTGTGGCAATTTTTCTATTCTTAAGGCTTTTAACGAAGCTATGGTGGAACTAAATTTATCTCCTCACCAAATTGTCTTGGTTTCCGGGATTGGCCAAGCGGGCAAGCTTCCTCATTATACGCGAGGAAACACCTTTAATGGACTTCACGGAAGAACTTTACCCGTGGCGACCGGAATTAAATTGACCAACCATGAATTGAAAGTTTTGGCCATAGCTGGGGATGGCGATTGTTATGGCGAGGGAGGAAATCATCTTCTTCATACCATCCGAAGAAACCCCGATATAAAACTTCTTGTCCATAATAATCAAATCTATGGCTTGACTAAA
This sequence comes from Candidatus Aminicenantota bacterium, assembly GCA_026416195.1. Taxonomy (GTDB): domain Bacteria; phylum Acidobacteriota; class Aminicenantia; order Aminicenantales; family CALLJL01; genus CALLJL01. The sequence continues at coordinate 1,472 of JAOAFQ010000031.1, forward strand.
GGCCAAGCTTCACCAACGTCCGTCAAGGGATTAGTAACTAAGACTCAGCCTTTTGGTCTCCTTTCGGCAACTTTGAATCCTTTGGCTCTGGCTATCGCCCTTGACTGCAGTTTTGTGGCCAGAGGATTTGCTGGAGATATTGATCATCTTAAAGAGTTAATCAAAGCAGCCGTTAATCATCGAGGTTTTGCTTTAATTGATATCTTACAGCCTTGCGTCAGCTTTAATAAGCTCAATACCTTTCAATGGTATAAAGAAAGAGTATATAAACTTGATGATGATTATAACCCAGAGGACAAAACTAATGCTTTTAAAAAAAGCCAGGAGTGGGGCGAGAGAATTCCTTTAGGGATATTTTACAAAATTAATCGACCAACTTTTGAAGAACAAATTCCTTTTTTAAAGGAACCCCTGGTTAAACAACCCTTCAAAATTGATAAGCTCCAAGAGTTGTTAGCTAAGTTTTTTTAACCTAAGTTTTTGAGCGGATAGAAAAATTTAGAAATAAAATAAGGTCCCGAGCTCGTCGACTGCAAAGCAAGCTTTCTTATTAAAAGATAAAACCTTGAAGGCCGGCTGAAATCCTCTTTCCCGATTCGGATCTAAGTGCTTTGGTAAAAAATATGATAGACAAATGATAAAAACATTATATAATGATAACGTAAAGAAATGAAGAAAATTATAACAATTAAATTTATAGTTTATTATTCGCGAAGAAAAGGATATTGGCGGAAAAAATGGCCAATCAATTAATCAAGGCGAAAAGTCCTTATCTGCGGGAAGCGGCAACTCAACCCATAGATTGGTTAGAGTGGTCAGATCAGGCTTTTGATAAAGCTCAACGAGAAGACAAACCTGTTCTTCTCTCCATTGGTGCCATCTGGTGCCATTGGTGCCATGTGATGGCTCAGGAAAGCTTTAAAAATTTAGAAATAGCTAAGATAATAAATGAAAATTTTATCCCTATAAAATTGGATCGAGATGAACGCCCTGAGATTGATCGAAGATATCAGGAAGCAGTTATGGCCCTGACCGGATCAGCTGGTTGGCCTTTGACGGTTTTTCTTACTCCCGACGGCCAGCCTTTCTTTGGAGGAACTTATTTTCCTCCAGATGATAGACACGGAAGGCCTGGCTTTAAATCAATTTTATTAAGCCTAGCCAGAGTTTGGCGAGAAGATAAAACCAAAATAACCCAATCAGCCAATAATTTATTGGAAATATTTGAAGATTATAGCTCTCAAAACTATAGGGGGCCAATAAATCTCGAGCTTCTGAAAAAGGGTATCTCAGCCCTCCTAAGGTCAATAGATTATCAAAAAGGCGGCTTCGGTCAAGCTCCAAAGTTTCACCACGCCAGCGCCCTTGAATTATTGATGGACCATGATTTCTTTGAGCCCTCCGATTTGACGAAGAAGGCAGTGGAAATTTCTCTCGAGGCGATGGCTAAGGGTGGAATTTATGACCACCTCCTTGGAGGCTTCTTTAGGTATTCCACTGATGAAGACTGGCATGAACCTCACTTTGAGAAACTTTTAAGCGACAATGCCGAGCTCTTGAAAATATATACTTTAGCTTACTCAATTTATAAGAAAGAAATTTATAAAGAAGTCGCTGAAGGGATAGTTGAATATTATAAGCGTTATGGCTTTGATCAAAAGGGCGGATTTTATGCTTCTCAAGATGCGGATATCTATCTCCTCGGTGAAGGAGCTTATTATAAGTTCAGCTTTGAGGAGTTAAAAGAAATTTTAGAGGAGGAAGAGTTAGAAGTAGCTTCCCTTTATTTTAGTTTTGGGCTAAAAGAAGAAGGGCAAAAGCTTCCTTTCGAGAAGACCCTTTATATTGCAAAAAGTAAAGAGGAAATTAGTGAGCTTCTTAATTTGCCTTCAGAGAAAGTTACCAAAATTATAAGAACAGCAAAGGAAAAGATGCTTCGCTACAGGGAAGAAAAAAGGCCCCAACCTTATATCGATAAAACAATTTATACTAATTGGAACGCCTTAATGGTCACTGCTCTCTGCGAATTTTGGAAGATTTTTCGAGACAATTGGTCTAAAATGGCCGCGGAAAAGACAGTCGAGAGGCTTCTCGAGGAAAATTATAAAGACCAATTAGTTTATCATTCGGAGGAAATAGAAGGCGTGGCCGAAGATTACCTTTTTCTTTCAAGAGCCCTACTCAGTCTTTTTGAAATAACTCAAAAAGATTATTATTTAGAAAAGGCGATAATTATTGTAAGAAAGGCCATTGATCTTTTTTGGGACACTCGAAACCATGGCTTTTATGATGCTTTTCCTAAAGATAAACATGGGTTGTTAAAAGTAAAAATGAAAAATGTTCAGGATACTCCAATCCAATCAGCGAATGGGATGGCCCCATTGCTTCTTTTACTTTTAAGTTCTCTCACGCCAGATACCAAACTAAGAGATTATGCTGAAAAAACCCTTGAAGCTTTTGCCAGTTTGGTTGACCGGGTGCCGATGATATCTCATTCCTATCTCATTAGCCTTTATGCATACCTTAAGGGAATTTTTAAAATAGAAACGAATGAATTTTTCGATAAAGCCCTCGAGTTGTTTCGACCCTTTAAAGTAGTTAGAAAGGCTCAAGTTGAGGGGATCGTGGTATGTGAAGGCAATGTTTGTAAAAGATATAAAGAATTTTGGCCACTTATAAATAAATTGGCCTAAAATTTCTCCAGATTAAAATATTTTTGAGACTAACCATTCCCTTTCACCGGTTTCCTTTTCCCGAATCCAGTAAAGATGGCCATTTTTAACTTTAGCTAGGATATGGCCATTACTGAAAAGAGCATCCAGGTTGACCTTGTTGACGAAGTTTCCTTCAGGACTGAGAATTTCATAAATGTATTCATTCTGAGCTTTGCCTTTTTCATAGGTCAAGACAAATAGATAGCCTGAGTCATCAGTGAAGAAGGAGCAAAAGGGTGGGGGAGACTGAGGGTAAATCAGTTTGATGCCAAAACTCGACATTCCTATTTACGACCAAATTAAGTAATAAATATTTTTAAATAAAGTAGCTCGCGGTCTCAAAGGCTTGTCAGTCTAAGGCGAGACCAATAAAATATTTGTCTCGAATAAGAGATTGGAAAGAAGGAAAAAGGCTATGAAACATGATTTAATTGAGCCCATTTTAATAGGTGGCAAGTGGCAGAAAGCCGAGTCCAGCGATGTTTTTCAAGCTTGGAATCCAGCCAATGGAGAAAAAATAGACCGGTTGTTTCCTGTCTCTTCATGGCCGGACATCGAAAAAGCTCTATCCGAAGCTGAAAAAGTGATTCGGCCGCTGGCTCAGAGTTCAGCGGAGAAACGAGCCGATTTTTTCTTCGTCTTAGCTGATTGGTTAGAAAAAAGGAGGGAAGAAATTGTCGCCCAAGCTCATCTCGAAACAGCCTTACCCGTTGAACCGAGACTCAATTCAGTTGAATTTCCCCGCCTAGTTAATCAAATAAGACAGGCCGCCGAGGCTCTGAAGGAAGGTTCCTGGTGTCAGGCAACAATCGATACGAAATTAAATATTAGGGCTAAATATGGACCACTCGGTGGTTCCGTTATTATTTTCAGTCCGAATAATTTTCCCTTGGTGTTTAACTCTGTTTGTGGCGGCGATTTTATTAGTGCTTTGGCTGTCGGTAATCCCGTAATTGCCAAAGCCAATCCCTCTCATCCCGGAACAACTAAGCTTCTGTCTGAAATTGCTCTCGAAGCCCTGAAGCAAGTAAACCTGCCGCCTGCTTCCTTTCAAATGATATATCATTTCAATTCTGAAATCTGTTTTCAATTGATTACTCATCCAACTGTCGCCGCCATTGCCTTTACCGGGAGTAGACAGTCGGGATTAAAAATCAAAGAGGTCGCTGAAAAAGCTGGCAAATTGGTTTATTGTGAATTAAGCAGTGTCAACCCAGTCTTCTTTCTTCCTGGGATTTTAAAAGAAAAAGCGACATCGCTTGCCACCGAGCTTTTTGCTTCCTGTACCTTAGGCGAGGGCCAATTTTGCACCAAACCCGGACTCATTGTTTTTCAGAATGATGAAGCTGGACAGCAATTTTTAAATCAATTAAAGAAAATATTCCATACTGTAACAGGAGGCTATCTTGTTTCGCCCCAAGTGTTAGAAAAGTTAAAAACTGAAGTTGAAAGATTTAAAAATGAAGAGGCTGAGCTACTTGTCGGTGGCGAGCTTATACCTGGTCCTGGTTTCCGTTTTGCCCCTACTCTATTTTCCATAGAAGGTCGAAAATTCCTTCAAAAGTCTTTGACTTTTCAAACGGAAGTCTTTGGCCCTTTAACCCTTGCCGTTTTAGTTAAAGATATAAAGGAGATGTTTGAAGTAGCTTGCGCTTTGAATGGGAATTTAACCGGCTCTGTTTATCTTTCAGATAGCAAAGAGGACGAATTAATTTATAGCCAGCTTGAGCCTATTCTTCGGCTTAAAGTTGGGAGACTATTGAACAATAAAATGCCTACAGGTGTAGCCGTAACCGCGGCTATGCATCATGGCGGTCCTTTCCCTGCCACTAGTCACCCTGGCTTTACTTCCGTTGGTCTTCCAGCTGCTTTTCTCCGCTTTGCGGCTCGGCATTGTTATGACAATGTGCCTAACCATCGTCTTCCCATAGAGTTACAAAACAAAAATCCCAATGGCCGCATGTGGCGCCTTATTGATGGTGAGTGGTCGAGGGGCGATATAAAAATTTAAATTTATAAGAAACAAAAGAATCAGGTTACGGCCAGGTATTATTTCTTAGATAGAAGAAGATCCTTAATGGTTAAAAGAAAGCTGTGACTAAAAAGGTGGTCCATAATAAAAAGTTCTTTCGCAATAGACAATTATAAAATTTCCGAACACAAATATATAAAAAATATTATACTTTAGATATTGACCTTGTTATATGGCAAAAATATAATATGATATGAAAGGAGAGTACCATGATTAGTCCAAAAATGGAAGAGGCTCTAAATAACCAAATTAATGAAGAATTTTATTCCGCCTACCTTTATTTTTCTATGGCTGGCTATTTTGCCGAGAAAAATCTTTTGGGTTTTTCCCATTGGCTCATTGTTCAGTATCATGAAGAGCTGGCTCACGCCGAAAAGATTTATAAATATTTGATCGAAAGAGGAGGAAAGGTGAAACTGATGGCCATTAAACAGCCCGATTCTAGCTGGGAAAATCCGAAAGAAGCTTTTGGGGCGGTTTTAAACCATGAAAAATATATAACGGGGAAAATCAATGAGCTTGTAGAGATCGCCGAGGCTGAAAAAGACAGGGCGACCATAGCTATGCTTCAGTGGTATATTAATGAACAAGTCGAAGAGGAGGCTAAGGCCCAGGAAATTTTAGCTAAGCTCGAAATGGTCGGCGATCATGCGGCGGGATTACTAATGATCGATCGAGAACTAGGTCAAAGAAAATAGATATTGTAGGTGGATTGGCGGCCAAAACAGTTCTACGATCCACTGATTTTTGTGAGATAATTGATCGACCCAATAAATTAGTTTATCAGCTGGACAATAAAAAGATGGCTTAGTCTTTTTTCTAAGCTAAAGCCAGGAGAGGAAAAGCCTCGGTTAGAAGCAAAAAATATGATTTAAGAAATGGAAAAAAATTAATAGTTATCCAAAAGTTGTTAGTGGTCAATTTTTTTCAACAAAGAAGAAGGTTAAGAGGAAGAAAGGACCCGTGAAGCAAGAGGTCTGGTGGGTGGCTAAGAAGTAATTTATTTTTTGTTCTATTTTTTAAGGAGAATGGAAATCAGGCGCGGGTTGGCCGGGATGTTTTTCAAAGGCCTGATCATGGCTTGAACTAATTCTTTTATCATGGATTCAACAAAAGGATTAAGGGGGATTATCTGGCCATCTACTTTGATTTGGATAAGTGGGTCCATTGGGGAGAGATTTTCTAGGAGAAACTTGGCTAATTCTTTAATTTGATAGGGATAGAAATGGGGGAGAGTCGAGTTGAATTTTTCGTCCGAAACTACAGCTATAAGATTTTCGATAAACTCAACTGATTTTAGATCCTCTGAATTTTTCGCTAAAAAGATTTTTTTAAAATCAGAGACCTTTTTCCCTCCTTCAATAAGAAGCAGATCAACTCCAAGAAAGTAATCGGTTATAATTCTCAGCCAAGAATATTGGTCTTTAAAGTTCTTTAGGAAGAAAAATTTTTCTTTGGTAAGGACACCAACTTGACTGGCCCCTGCTTGTCCAAAACGCCAGGAATCTTTGCCCTTCTCGTCAAGCTCAATTTCTTCTTCAGCCAATTTTAAAACACCACATTCTAACCCCTGCTGCCTGAAATATCGAATTAAAGATTCAATTAATTTAGTTTTACCACTTTCCGAAGGTCCAACAATCGCTACCACCTTCATTTTATTTTGTCCTTATTAACAAATTAGGTTCATTTTTTTCTCAATAATTTATCCAAAATTTAGAAGCCAAGCCTAATTGGTCTATAAAAGAGGCTTTCTTGAAACCCGACTTTAATTTTAATCATTAGGGTCAAAAAAGAAAAAGATTTATTCTGGTCTTTCTTTAGAGCTTGATTGCTGACAGTCAGATATTTTCCCCCTTATTATTTCGACAGCATGAGGTAAGGCGCTCATGATTGCTTCGAGGTTTTCTCGGGCCGCCTTTGGGCTTCCTGGCAAATTAATTATTAAAGTTTTTTGTCTAACCCCGGCCACAGCTCGGCTGAGCATGGCTGAAGGAGTTGAAGCTAAACTTTTAAGTCTCATGGCTTCAGCTATTCCTGGGATTTCTTTTTCTATTACTTTTTTGGTTGCTTCAGGAGTAACGTCCCTTGGACTAAGACCAGTTCCGCCAGCCGTCAAAATGATTTCGGGTGGCTCTTCGCTTTCACACAACTCCATTAATCTTTGAACAATAATATCTTTTTCATCAGGAATAAGGGCCAAATAATTTATTTTCGCGCCGTTTGCTTCCAAGAATTCTTTTAATTCTGGCCCAGTCAAGTCTTTTCTTTCGCCTCGAGAGGAGCGATCTGAAATTATAACTAGAGCGAAAATTAAATCTTTTAAATTATTTTTTTTCTCGGACATGAATTAAATCTCCTTTTTTAATTTTTCCTCCTCTTATGACCCGAGCGAAAATTCCCTCTTCGGGCATAACACAATAGCCTACCTGCTTAAAGATTGCACATTTATTATGGCACACCTTACCTATTTGAGTAATCTCAAGAATAACCTCTTGTCCAATTTCAAGAATTGTTCCAATGGGCAATCGAATAAGCTCAAGACCCTTGGTGGTGATATTTTCGGCAAAATCGCCAGGGCTGACCTCCAGACCCCTTTTCCTCATTTTTTCAACACTCTCTATGGCTAAAAGGCTCACTTGGCGGTGGTGTTGACCCGCATGGCCATCGCCTTCAAGGCCATAATTGGCAATGGCTATAGCTTCAGCTTGAGGAATTTTGGGCCCACTTTTTCTTAAACTAATATTGACTGAAATAATTTCTCCTGATTTTCCCATCTTCGAATTCATTACTTTTTATCTTCTAGATTTTTCACCATTTGAAATTTCCGCTTTTTCCGCCTTGTTTGCTTAAAAGATGAATATCACTAATCATCATTCTTTTATCAAAGGCTTTGGCCATATCATATATCGTCAGGCAGGCCACAACAACGGCGGTTAACGCTTCCATTTCCACGCCGGTTCGATCAAACGCTATAACTCGAGCAGTCACTAAAAAAGATGATTCCTTTTCTTGAGGGTTAATTTCGACTTCAATTGAGGTAAGTCTAAGAGGATGGCAGAGAGGGAGGAGCTCGGCTGTTTTTTTGGCAGCCTGGATTCCGGCTATTTTGGCGGTGGTTAAAACGTTGCCTTTAGGTATCTTATTTTCCAAAATCAACTTAAGAGTTTCAGGAGACATCTTAATTATCCCTTGAGCTTCGGCTCTTCTTAGGGTCTCTTCTTTAGCTGAAACATCAACCATAAGAGCTTTAGAAATTGCCTCATTAATTAATTCTTGGCCCAATGATTTAGATTCCGACAAGTTTAGCTTACTTAAATTTGTGATTTTTTGGCTGATTTGACTTTTTCTTTTTTTAGATCTCATTCTCTTTTTCCTCTATTTATTGCTTCGCTTTTTCTTATCTCCTTATTAGTCTCATATTTTATTTAAAAATTTAACCTCAGCCTCCAATCTGCCTCATATTTTCCCTTTTTCTTTTTCCGTGAAGTTGATGCCAGCTCATTGGTTTGTGAGAAAGGATAGTTTGGAGAAAATTTTTTATCTCGTGGGTAGAAGTCTTGGTCCTCAGGAAAAATTTCAAATCGTAAGTCTCGTTTGAAAAAAGACAAGTGCGTAACTCACCTCGAGCAGAAACTCGCAATCGATTACAAGTGGCACAAAAGTGGTCACTATAAGGGGTGATAAATCCGAGGCTCCCTTTCATGCCTGGAAGTTGATAATAACGGGCTGGACCTGAGCCTGGGAGCTTAATTAGTTTTAATTGACCTTTCTTTTTTACCATTTGAAGAACTTTTTCGGCCGAAAGAAAGTAGCTATTTGAAGAAGAAAAAGACATGAGCTCAATAAAACGAATGTGAAGGGGTAATTCATAAGCTAAGTTGATGAAATCGTCTATATTTTCATTTATCCCTTTAAGAAGGACAACATTGATTTTGACTGGATGAAAACCTTTTTCTATGGCCATTTTAATAGCTCGAAGGACTTGTCTAAGAGAATAACTTCCGGTGATAGCTCCATATTTCTTTTCATCAAGAGTATCAAGGGAAATATTAATTCGTCGTAATCCAGCTTGCCAAAGTTTGTCTAAATTTTCTTCAAGAAGAAGACCATTGGTCGTTAGAGCAAGATCGTCTATACCTGAAAGGGATTTAATTTGGGCAATAAATTCATCAATTCCTGGCCGCAGAAGAGGTTCGCCTCCGGTCAATCTGAACCGTGTTATGCCCAGCTCTATGGCCACTTGAATTAGCTTTAGAAACTCATCATAGGAAAGGATTTCTTCTGGTGGAATAAATTCCTTATCTTCAACTGGACGACAATAAAAACACCTAAGATTGCAACGATCAGTCACAGATAATCGCATGTAATTGATTTCTCGATTCAATCTATCTTTCATTGGTTTATTCTTTTCTTATCTATTCAAGAAGATGGACTTTAATTTTTGTTCCGGTTTCAAGAAATTCTGTCTCAGCTGGAATTAAAGCGAAACCCTGAGTCTCACCTAAAGTCGAAAGAATACCTGATTCCTGGGCCCCAACTGATGTGGCTAACCATTCACCTCTAGCTAGTTGGAGTTTGACCCGAAGAAAATTAAGGCGCCCTCTTTTTTTTCTGAAAGAATGGGTTAAAGTAGCCTCTATTTCTTTTGGTAGATAATCCTTTTGCCCCATTATTTTCTTGATAAAAGGTCGAACATATTCTTCAAAAGAGATAAAGACGGCCCCAGGATTACCAGGTAGTCCAAAAAGAAAGCTCTTTCGATTATTGAGATAAAACTTATAAAAAGCCAAAGGCTTAGCTGGCTTCTGGGCTACTTGCCAGAAAATTCGCTGGGCTCCCATTTTTTCAGCCGCTTCTTTGACGAGATCATAATCACCTACCGAAACACCGCCTGAAGTAAGGACAATATCCGCTTGGTTGAGAGCTCGCTCAAGATTGGCTGAAAGGTTAGCTAATTTATCTTTAACTCTTTTGACTGCAAGAAGTTTAGCCCCAGAAGATTCAACTAGGGCTCGAATTAAAGAAGAATTGGCATCATAAATCATGCCTGGTTTTAAAGGCTTGCCCGGTGGGCAAAGTTCATCGCCAGTTATCAAAGCATAAACCTTGGGCTGACAATAAACTGAAATTTCTTTAATTCCACAAGCGGCAAAAAGACCGAGATGAACTGGACGGAGAACGATGCCACGTTCTATTATCTTTTCTCCCTTCTTGACATCTTCACCGGCCAAACGGATATTTTCTCCCTTTCTTACTTTTCTTTTAAGAAAAATAAAATTACCTCTTTCGTCTACCTCCTCCTTTGGAACGACCGCATCGGCTCCAAGAGGAATTGGAGAACCAGTCATCACTTTAAGCGCTGTCCCTTTTCTTATTTGGCCAGCAAAGTAATCTCCAGCCCTTTGTTCAGCCAAAAGCTTGAGGCAGATTTCTTTCCCAGATAACTCAATTTCGTCTGTATCTTGGCTTCGGAGAGCATAACCATCGACAGCTGAATTGGTGAAAGGAGGCAAAGATAAAAAAGCTTTTATTTCTTTGGCGACAACGCGGCCTAAAGCTTTCTCAATTGGAACAGTTTCTCGGCCTAGTGGTCGAGCCTCTTTTAGAACTAGCTGACTGGCTTTTTCATAGGTAATCATCTGTTTCCTCCCGTTGATTATCAAATTATTTCAATATTCATCTCTTGATTTTGGTAACTCGCTGCCTCCTTTTTTTAGTTTTCTTTTTCAGCCCCTAAGGTTTTAACGGAAAGGGAAGTAGCTTTCAAGCCGGCCCAAAATTCTTTTCCCGGACTAACTCCAAGCTCTTCCACTGCTGATCTAGTTAGATAGGCCTTTAAATGAAAACCGCAATCAAGGACAGTGAGCATTACTTTATCGAGGGGCTTGATTTCTATTATCGGCCCATGAAACCAATTTCGGATGCTACTTTGAGGTTTGGCTGGCGCTAAAATTACCTCTTCAGGACGAAAAATAATTTTCACTTTTTCTCCGTTTTGAGCTGATCCAAAAGCATAAATTTGATATCTTTCAGCCCTTATCCTGAGTAAACCCTTTTCTTGTCCATCCACTATGCCTTCAACCAGAGTTTCATGGCCTAAAAGAGTGGCGATTTCAAGCGAAGCCGGCGTCGATAAAACTTCTCCAGTTGTTCCTATTTGTTTTATTTGCCCACTGATTAGAATCGCTAATCGGTCGGCTAGATAGATAGCTTCATCACGGTTATGAGTAACGATAATTGTGGTTTGCTTCCTTTTTTTTCTAATTAGTTGAAATTCCCTCATAATTTCTTCTTTCAGGGTTTGATCCAGGCTGGAAAAGGGTTCATCAAGGCAAAGAAGGTCAGGAAAAATGATTAAAGCTCGAGCTAAATTAACCCGTTGTTTTTCTCCGTTTGATAGCTCTTGAGGAGATTTCTCAAGGAGAGCTCGAAGATGAAAAAGCTCACTTATTTCTTCCAATCTTTTTTGCTGTTCTTTTTCCTTTATTCCTCTTATTTTAAGTCCATAGAGAAGGTTATCTCTTACCTTTCCTTGAAAAAATAAGGGACGATCAAGAAGATAAACCAACCGTCGGCGAAGGCTTAGTTCATTGCCAGAATCAGCTTTTATTCCCCGGAAAAAAATTTCACCTTGAACTGGTTTTTCAAGAAGGGAAGCAATTCGAAGAAGAGTACTTTTGCCCGCGCCATTAGGTCCAAGAATAGCTAGGCATTCGCCTGGATTTATTTGAAAGTGGGGAATATCTAGAACTTTTTTTTGGTTATAAAAATGCAGAAGGTTTTTTATTTCCAACTCTGATATCGCCATGGTCTAATTACTTTTTGTTGCCAGGAAGTTAGAAACCAATTTATGGTTAAACTTATAGCTAGCAGAATTAGGGCTAAGAAAATGGCTAAGGAAAAGTTACCAAGCCTGGTTTCCTGGAGGATAGCCGTGGTTAAAACCCGGGTATGACCCTTAATATTTCCGCCAACCATAAGAACTGCCCCCACTTCTGAGATAACGGCCCCGAAGGCAGCCATGATGGCAGAAATTTCTCCTAGTCGGGCTTCCTTCCAAAGGACAAGATAAAGCTGTTTACGGGAAGCTCCCAAAGCCCGAGCTTGAAGGAGGAGGTCGGGATCAACTTGATAGAGGGAGGCTAGGGTGAGGCCTGTAATTATTGGCCAGGCTAAAAAAATTTGAGCCGTAATTATGGCGGCTGGAGTGTACATCAGGCGAAGCGAACCAAGAGGCCCACTTCGCCAGAAAAGGAGGGCAACTAAAAGGCCAACAACCACTGGTGGCAGTCCCATGGCTGTATTTATCAACGAAATAAGGAGCTTACGTCCAGGAAAATGATGGAAATAAAGGAAAAAAGCTGCCGGTATGGCCAGAAAGAAAGCGAGAAGCGTTGACAGACAAGAAACAAAAATGGTTAACCTGATTATTTCTATAATTTCTGAAAAGTTTAGTCCAAGAATCAAGGTAATTGTCTCCCTGATGATTTCTTTATTTCGTTTTTTAGGCTTTCATAACCAAAAGAAGCAATAATCTTTCTGGCTTCAGGCGTCAGAAGAAAAGCTAATAGTCTTTTAGCGGCTCTCTCATGGCCAAAGGAGCTTATCTTTCTCGGAATGATGGCCGAATAAATATTTAGATAATTGTCATCTAATGACAGAACCGCCAAATTTATTTTTTTCCTTAATCGATGATAAGTAGGATAATCCGATAGGACGTAGGCTCTTTTTTCAGCTGCCATCATTAAGGCTTCAGCCATGCCTTGGACACTTTCCATGTACCATTTGCCAGAAGGAAGAAAGCCAGCTTCTTCCCAGATTTTTTTCTCAACAAAATGAGTTCCTGAATAGTCAGCTCGGCTAATAAAAGGACATTGTGATTGGGCAATTTTAGCCAAGGCCGAAGGAAAGGGGAGGCCTTTAACTCCAGCTGGGTCATTATCCGGACCAACGAGGACAAAGCGCGAAGATATTAATTCTTGTCGACATAAGCCATGGCCTGAAGTCATAAAAGCTTTTTCAAGCTCAGGAGCATGAACAAGGAGAAAATCTGCTTCACCCCTCTCACCCATTTTTAAAGCTTCACCTGTGCCCACCGCAATTGGTTTGACTTTTATTCCTGATATCTGTTCAAAGGGAGGAATTAAATGGTCAAGTAACCCGCTATCATAAAGGCTAGTCGTAGTTGCCAGAATTATTACTTCACCTCCCTTGATTTTTTTCTTACTTGATCCTCCCGGCCACCAAATAATGATTACAAAAAAAATGAAACTAACCAGCAAAATGTATTTTTTCATCTTTTCTATTTTAGGCCTTTTTTATCAGGTCGATTTTTTCTTCTTAAAATAAAAAAGGGCATACCTTCCCTCAGGAAAGCCTGCCCTTGTCTTTCTTTTTGAACTCCTTTCCTGAGTGGGAGGCTCAGTCGTTTCCAACTAAACCCTGACGGCCAGCTGCCATGGCGTAGAAGCTTTAGGTCGGCTGGCTCGGAGTTGCCAAATTAATAAAGAACTTGCTTTTCAGCCTCTACCCGAGGCAAAATTTACTATATATGGCTTTTTTTTGGGCGTCAAGTAAATCCAATTTCCCATCAAAAATAAACTGATTCCATAACCAAAACTGCAACCACTTCATTACGATTTGGGTTTTAAAGTATAAGAGATGGATGAGCAAGAACTTATTGAAAGGGTAAAAAAAGGCGACGAAATGGCTTTTACAGTTTTAATGAAAGCTTACAAAGATAGATTAGTTAATTTTCTATATCATTCGGTCGGCGATTATGAACGAGCTGTTGAATTGGCTCAGGAGACTTTTGTCCGCGTGTATTTCCGGGCCCATCAATATCGGCCTATAGCTCCCTTAGGCACCTGGATTTTTACCATTGCTTCTAATTTGGCCAAATCAGAGGCTAAAAAGAGGCGGAAAATAAATATGGTTTCGCTTGAAGAAGTAGCTGGCGAGCTTGGCGGCGAAGGAGTATACTATGATCCACCTTCGAGCGGTCTCAGTCGTAATCTCGAACAGGCTCTAAAAGAGTTACCCGCTTATTATCGAATTCCTCTCCTCCTAAAAGATGTTGAAGGTTTTTCTCAAGAAGAGATAGCGAAAATGCTTAATCGGCCGGTTGGGACAATCAAGGCTCGTCTTAGCCGAGCTCGTCATCTCTTGAGGCAAAAACTTGAGAAAGCTTTGAAAGGAGAGACAGAATGAAAGAATTTAATTTAAAAGATCAACTTCCTAGGGTTAAAGCCCCTGAGAGTTTTGAAGAAGAAGTTCTTCAAAAAATTAGGGTAAAAAGAGCAGCCAAAAAAAGACCTCTTTTAATTTTAATTAGAATTTTCCGGTTTCGGCCCCTTCTGGTTGGAGCTTTATTAGGAATTTTGGTGGCTGGTTTTATAGTGATTCCTTCCATGATTAAAGAAAAGCAGGCGACCAGAGCTATCTTTTCTTCCAACTTGCCTCAGTTGGTTAAGGTTGGGTCTTCTTATCTCAGCTTAATTGAGTCGGTGGATTTCAACAAAGATTTGGCTGATATTCCAACTAAAAGGGTGGTTTATATTCTTGAAGCTGTCAACGAAAATTTCATTTCTGATGTTAAATACTAGTGGAGGTGAACAGAAATGAGAAATAAAGCTTGTCAAATGAGAAGGAAAAAAAACGATAAGTCTAAGTATAGAAAAAGGATTGATCGCCAAAACTTAGCTTCCTTTTCTTTAGGGCTAGCCTTTTTTGGGTTTTTGTTTTCTTTATTAGCTTTGAGCAGATTGCAGGCTGTTCCTTTGGGAGCCGAGGATGCGGCGGATGTTTTGAAAAAAGTAGCGCCTTCGGTGGTAAAAATTGAAGTTATCGATGGAATTAGAAGAGTAGCTACGGGAGTGATTATTGATCGAGACGGTTCAATCATGACCACAGCTTTGATTTCGCCTCGAAGAGAAAAATTAATTGTTAAAACTCAAGATGGTCGAAGCTTTGAAGCCAATTTCATCGGTTTTGATCCTTTAACCCGGCTGGCCCTGTTGCAGCTAAAAGATAAAGGCCTTCAGCCTATAGTTTTAGCTGAAAAAGTTGAGAGCTCAGCTGGAGACTGGATTGCTGTCGTTAGTTTTTCACCTGAAGATACACCGGCCATAACCCAGGGAATTATAAGCTCGCTAAGTGAAGATAGAATCAGGTTAAATATTTCAGTTCTTCCCGGCGCTAGTGGCAGCCCAGTGGTAAATCGTAAGGGCGAAATGATTGGTCTCCTAAGAGGTCCCTATGTTGAAGGAGGTCCCGTAATTTTTGAATTTAGAGAAAGGGAAGTAGTTGGTTCTGGATATGTCTTAAGCCGTGGGGAAACACCTTCTTCTGGTTTAGCCTTAGCTATTCCGATTGAGCTCGTCAGAAGGGTAGCTAAAGAACTTAAAGAAAAGGGCCGGGTCGAACGGGGCTGGTTGGGAGTTTCCTTTGAAGAAGATAGTCAAGGTCGGGTAAGAATTACCTTAGTAGAAAGGACTAGTCCAGCCCGAGAAGCTGGTCTGCGAGAAGGAGATATTATTAAAAAAATTAACGGTCGGGATGTGCGAAATGGCGAATTTCTAGCCAGGGAAATCAGAAATCGCCAACCAGGGGAAATGATTACCCTAGAGATTGAAAGAGATGGTAAATTGAGAGAAGTTAAAGTAAAACTTGGCGCTTATCCAGAGGAAGAAGCTCGCCGTGAGCTTGAACGATGGTTACCTAGTTTTCTGCGACCTGTTCCTATGCCCCCAACCGAGAAAATGAGAATTTGGGAACGCCGTCGATTTATTGGCCTTTATCTTGAGGAAATTGGACCGGAGCTGGCTGAGTATTTTGGAGTGAAAGAAGGCAGGGCTTTGCTGATTACTCGCCTTGAACCTAATTCTCCGGCTGAAAAGGCAGGACTTAAAGTTGGGGATGTCATTGTTAAAGCCGATGGCCGACGGGTTGAAACAATTGATGATCTTAATTCAATTATTCAAAGAAAAAGAAAGGGCGAAAAAGTCAAGCTTGACCTAGTTCGAGATAAGAAAGCAATTGAGGTGGAAATAGAGGTGGCCGAGGAAGAAAGAGCTTTTGGCTTTGAGGCTCGGTACTGGAGGGATTTTTTAGATGATTTTGAAAGAAGTCGCCGAGAGCTCCAGGGTAGATTACGTCGCTGGCAAGAAGAACAATCGATTCGAGTCAAGGAGAGTTGGCGACGAATCAGTGAAGAAGTCGAGCGACTTAAACAGGACATTGAGCGGTTTAAACAGGACTATAAAGTTCGCTTGAAAGAATCTCAAGAAAAACTAAAAGAATACCATGAAAAAGTCAGGGAGACCTTCTGTCGAAGCTATTTGGTTGGTTAAGAATCTGATTCAAATTTTTTTTCTTCTAGGCCTTCATCAGGAAGATGAAGCCATTTTTTAAGAAGACGACTATATTCTTTGTCGGGTAATCTTCTTTCTCGGAAAAAGCCTTTAGCTTCCCTTTGCCTTAGGGCTTCGAAGAGAATAATGCCGACTGAAACTGAGAGGTTAAGGCTTTGGACCATACCAAACATAGGAATTTTTATTTTTTTATCAGCCCAAATTAAAGCTTGAGGTGTTACTCCTTCAGCTTCACTCCCAAAAAGAAGGACTGTCGGTCGAGTATAGTCAACTTCCCTAAATGAAATAGAATCAGGGCCAAGATGAGTCGCAATAATCTGGAAGCCTTTTTCTTTTAAAGGCCTTAAACATTCTTCTGCGGTTTCATAAATGGAGATTTCCAGCCATTTATCGGCTCGAGTTGAAATGGCCCGATTAAATTCAATTGCGGCTGGATTAGGGGAAATCAAATCTACATAAAGGATGCCAGCCGCATCGCAAGTTCTGAGGACCGCACTGGCATTATGGGCAATGAGAACATGGTCAATTACCACTCGCAGATCAGGTTGACGGTGCTCGAGAACAGCCTTTACTTTAGCTACCCTCTGAGGAGTGGGCATAGGGAGTCCTTTCGACCGGCCTCAGGGTTTTATCCAAAAGATCCACTTAAATAAAAGAAGTAAAAAGAAGCCAAAGATGGCCAAAGCGGCCCGATATTCTTTATTCTGGAAATATAAGGCTAAGTTAAATTTTTGATGATTATAGGGGAAAAAACGCCTAAGACTAGGAAAGAAAAGGGGCACTTTCTGTTCATATTCAGGGTATTCCTTTGGAAATAATCGAGCCATCCTTTTTCTTTCATTGAAAATAGTGGCCGGATAAAAAGCTAAAAAGTAAAGAAAAAAGACAAACCAACAAGCTCGAGAGTTTGCCGCCACAACTAGGCCAAGCCCGAGAGCTAAATTAGCTAAGTAAAGGGGATTTCGGGAAAAACGATAGGGGCCAGAAGTGGCTAAGGAAGTATTTTTTTTGAGATGGCCTGAGGCCCAGGCTCTCAAGAACAGGCCAAATAAGCAAATACAAAGACCTATCGCTAGACTCATTGGGGAGGGGTGGGCGAAGATTAAGACGATTAAGGCGGCCGGGAGGCCCATTCTTACTCGCCAGCGCGATAACCAGCTTGAGAAGCTATCAATTCGAGTCATCTCTTTTTACTCTGTTAATTATAGCTGAAACCACCCTTTGGGGCGAAATCGCTTGCCAGCATCGAGGCTGGGAACAGCGCCGTCGATAACAAGGGCTGCAATTGATGGAGCTATAGATATAAACATCATTTGGGCGAAAGGGGCCATTGCGGATAGGACTTGTGGGACCAAAAAGGCCAACCACTGAAGTGTTTAAAGCACTGGCTACTTGAAGGGCAAAGGTGTCGCCGCTGACCAGCAAGGAGATAATGCTAATAAGGGCGATAGTCTCTTTGAGATCTAAAAAGGGGAGAAGGTAAATTTTTGTTTTTTCATGAATATTTTTAGCCAGCGTTAGTTCTTCTTGATTTCCCCAGAGAAGGGCCAAATTAAATGAATCTTGCATTTCTTTCTTTACCAAGTTAATTGTTTCAATCCAAAAAGAAGTGGGCAGGCGTTTCGATTCCCAGGAAGCGCCGACATTAAAAATTATAAGAGGTTTGTTTTCGACCAAACCTATTTCGGTTAGCTTTAATTTTGTTTTTTCTGTGATTTCTTTAGGAATGGCTAGGGGAAAAGTCAGAGATGCTGGATTCCAGTCAATTTTGAGACCAATTAACTCAAGGAGCTTAAGATTTTTATAAATAACATGATGATCAAACTCTTTTATAGCTGGCAATTTGTCTGTATAAAAAAGATGGGCCAGAGGTTCTTTTAAATTTTGGCGATTGAAGCCAAATCGTTTTTTAGCGCCAGAAAGAAAAGCAACTAAGGCTGATTTCAGCAGCCCTTGAAAGTCAAAGGAAAGATCAATTTTTTTATTTCTAAGAGCCAAAGCTTTAAAAAATAGGTTTGGTTCAATAACAATTATTTCGTCTATACCAGGAACAAGTTCGAGAATTTGACTGGCTTTGGCTTGGGTTACCCAAAAGATCTTAGTCTTCGGAAAATTTTGGCGCAAGAGCGAGAAAGCGGGCAGAGTATGGATAATATCTCCTAAGGAGCTTAGCCTTACAATAAGAAAACTTTCCATTAGCAATATTTTTTTTATCTATTTTCTGATGAAGAATTTGGCTGTTGATTTTTTCCCTTCAAGCTTAAGTTTATTTTTTTACTTTTCGGGCCTCTTTAGAAGCCAACTTTTTGACCAATTGCTTAATTACAGTTGAACTTGATTTAATTTTTGGCCCACCAACAATGGCTATTTTTAAACCCAACTTTTTGGCTGTTTGTTTTTCAGGCACAGTTTCGGGTCGATAATCAGAGCCTTTAGCGTGAACATCAGGTCGTATTTTTTTCAAAATATGATCAACGCTTCTTTGATCAAAAATAGTAACATAATCAACAAACCAGAAAGAGGCAATAATATAAGCTCTTTCTCTTTCGGAAAGAAGGGGCCGACCAAACCCCTTAAGTTCTCTAACGGAACGATCGCTATTAATAGCCACAATTAAAATATGACCTTTCCTCTTGGCCGAGAGGAGATAACGAATATGTCCGATATGAATAAGATCAAAACAGCCATTAGCCAGAACAACTTTTTTCTTCTGTAGGTGTGCCTCCTCGACGATTTTTTTTAAAGCTGATAAAGATTTTATTTTAGGTGATTTAAGAGCTAATGGCATTTTTTAATTCTTGAGGTGAAACAGTCGCTGTTCCTTTTTTCATAACGACCAGGCCGCCAGCATAGTTAGCAAGGAGGGCGGCTTGACGAAAGTTAGAGCCAGAAGCTAAAGCTAGGGTAATAACGCTAATAACAGTATCACCAGCCCCTGTGACATCGACAATATCAGTGGAACCATATATAGGAATGAAAAAAGGTTTTTGATTTCGTTCAAAAAGAACCATTCCCTTTGAACCGCGAGTAATGAGAACCGCTTGCGAGGCCAACCGTCGTAATAAAAGTTGGCCGGCCTGAATAAGTAGTTTGGAATCTTTGTTTATTTCCATGTGCAGAGCAGCCTCGGCCTCAGGTTCATTAGGAGTAGCAATAGTTACTCCTCGAAAAGAGAGAAGACGAAATCGGGAATCAAGAGTGACTGGGAGGCGATGTTGACGGCAGGCCTGAATAAGGGAAGTAAATAACCTAGTTTTAACAGTCATATAATTGTAATCAGAGATGAGGATAGCCTGGCATTTAGTAACAGCTTTCTGTAAATGTTCATAAAGACGGCGCAGAAGATTTTCTTTATCTGGGACGATCGCTTCTCGATCGATACGAAGAACTTGTTGGTGGCGGGTATTTTCTTCACCAGCCAAAATCCTGGTTTTAATGGGTGTTTTAAAATTTTTTAGTCTGATGAGAGAGGAAACAGGAATATTTCTTTGTTTAAAAAAAGAAACGATCTTTTCGCCGGCCTCATCATCACCAATGACTCCAATCGGCAGAGGTTCAGCGCCGAGCGCCGACAAATTTAAAACTGAATTGCCCGCTCCTCCAGGGGCATATTCTTCTTTTTCATAAGAAATGATCAAGACGGGAGCTTCCCGAGAAATGCGTCGAGTTAGGCCATATAGGTATTGATCTAAAATGAAATCACCCCACACGGCTATTTTTAGACCTTGAAAGCGGTCAATCAAATTTTTTAAATCCTGTTGACTCATTCTTTGGTCTTTGCTCTAGTTTAATCACCAATTACAGGCTTTTTTATCAGAAAATAGACTTTAAATCAAATAAGAAGCAGAAAATCAGTCCGAAGGGAAGTTTCATAGGGAATAATTTGGTCAAAAGAGTAAAGATATTGACAAAAGTACCTTTTAAATATAAATTCCAAGAATTATTCTAGTGCTTTTTTAACAAAAATATAAGCTTAGTCAGCCGTGAACAGCTGCGAGATTTTTTTCGAAGAAGAACAGAGTTAAAAAGGTATGGACTAAAGAGGAAAAAATTCATTCCCAAATAGAGGGAGGAGGTAAAAATGAGGAAGTGGAAGCATGCTTTGAGTCTAATTATGATCGTCTTTTTGTTTTTTTCAGCTTCAATGGTTTTATTGTCGCAGACAACTCTTTGTACCTTAGAAGGTTTAGTGACTGATGAACAGGGTGAGGGTTTACCTGGAGTGACAATAAATCTCCGTAATCTGGACACCGGCTATTTTTATAGCACTACTTCCAAGGCCGATGGCCGTTACATTATCTCTGGAATTCAACCAGGAAAATATGAAGTTGAAGTCAGCCTTTCTGGCTTTAAGACCCAGAAGCAGCAAGGATTAGTCTTCAATGTGGGCGCAAGATTAACCTTGAATTTCACTCTGAGCCCAGCAACGATTGAAGAGGAGGTAGTGGTTGTGGCCCAGACACCAATGGTCGAAATAACCAAGTCAGATGTAAGCAAAGTAATTGATCGAACAAAAATTGACGAGTTACCATTGCTTGATCGAAACTTCGGGGCATTAGCCGTGATGAAACCTGGAGTTCAAGGAGATAGATCGAATGCTCAACCTGCTGGCAGTGAAGAGATAATCATTGATGGGGTTTCTAACGAATGGGTTGGTCGAAATGTTCAAAGGACCAATATTCCAGCTGATGCTATTGAAGAATTTAGGGTGATAACCAACCAATTTCAGGCTGAATATGGAAATACAAGCGGGATGATTTGGACAGCCATTACCCGTTCTGGGACCAATGAATTCCGAGGTCGATTGTCCTTTTTTTATCGGGATGAGACTTTTGATGACGTGAATTATTTCGTTAATCATGCCTATTATCAGGGACCGGAGCTACCTAAAAACCAATATGAGAAGCCGCCCTATGAGCATTATCTTTTTGGTGGCTTCTTAGGGGGACCGATTAAAAGAGATAAAGCTCATTTCTTTTTGGCTTATGAAGGTCTCCAACATACCGAATATGCGACCATCACTTCCCCTCTTGTTCCTAAAGAAACTATTGAGGTTACCAATGATTATAATCAGATTTTAGCTAAATTTAATTATCAACTTAATGAGAAAAATCTTTTTTCTTTTCGCTATGTCTTAAATGACCAGAATCAACGAAATCTAGGAGTAGGCGGGCTTTATACCAAGGAAAGGGCATATGATTATTTAGTTACCCTTCATGAATTTCAAACCTCCTGGACCCTTTATCCTACTGATAACTCGATGAGTGAGTTTCGGCTCCTCTTTTCTGATGATTTAATTGACCTGCCGGCTCACTCTGCAGGGGCTTATACCATTGATCGTCCCTCAGGTTATTTTGGAAAATATTCGAATATCCCCCAGCGTCATAAAGAACAGAGAATTCAGGTAGTCGAGAATTTTTCGCTTTTTGTGGGCAAGCATACGATAAAAATTGGGCTTGATTATTCGCGGGTTAGTTTGATTGGTTTTGTAGATCAATTTATTCCTGGCCAGTTCATTTTTACCACTGATAAGCCCTTTGATCCTAGCGACTTCAGTACTTATCCTTTAATTTTTATTTACAACAAAGGGTTAAAGGATTTTGATTATCCTTATACCGAAGCGGCTATTTTCGCTCAAGATTCCTGGAAAGTTAGCCGTCGCTTGACCTTAAATCTAGGTTTAAGATGGAATTATTATTACTGCAAAGATATTAGTATCAACCATTCTGATCTACGCCATCTCAACCCCCGCTTTGCTTTTAGTTGGGATCCAATCGGTGACGGCCGAACTGTGATTCGAGGTGGCTTTGGAACCTTTATGCAAAATCCTCAACTCAACATTGGCTTAATTGCTGGGTTAATGGCGGCAATGGAAATTAGAACAATCTTTTTCCCTAATTATACTGATCCCTTTAAGCCTAATCCCTTTTTCCCCTCCATTGCCGGGGTGATCCCTCTGGATAAATATTCCACTGAACCTAATCTTGTCCCTCCTTTTTCTCTTCAAATGACCCTGGGAGGTGAAAGACAATTATTAACTGACCTATCTGTTGGGGTTGATTTTGTCTGGACCAAGGGTTCTCACTTCACCCGTCTTGAAAATTTTAATCCGGTTATTCCAGGAACTGGCAATCAGCGGAAAGATCCAACCAAAGGGAATCAGTGGGTCTTCACCGATAATGGCCGGAGCGATTACAAAGGGATGTATGTAACCGTAACCAAGAGATTTTCTCATGGCTGGGGATTGGATATTGCCTATACCCTCTCAAAATCAATGTCAGATGTGGAAACTGAACAGACTTCTCCCTGGAGCTATGATGAGGATGCCTGGGAAAGACAATATGGTCCCTCAAATACGGATGCTCGTCATCGCTTGGCGATTACCGGCCTTGTCAATTTGCCGTTTGGCTTTCAACTTAGTGGCTTATTTTATTATCAATCGAAGCTACCCTGGACGGCAATTTATGCCACTGATAAGAATCTCGATAGTTTGAGAGGTGACTATGTCGATGAGCATCGCAATTCTCGTCGTGGTTTTGATAACTGGTATCTTAATATTAGATTGGCCAAGCAAATTAAATTTGATCGCTTTCGGATCCAATTTTTTGCTGAAGGATATAATGTTACTAATCGGGTTAATTTTACCACCATTTATAACATTTATGGAGACGCCAATTTTGGCCAACCGATTGAAGCTGGCGATCCGAGACAAATTCAATTTGGTGTGCGACTTGATTTTTAGATTAAACTTGTCCGGTGTCATCTGAGGAAGGAGAAGGGAAAAACTCAGTGGTCAGGACCGATTTTTTTGTCTGGTTTATTTAGACACAAATCAGTGATAAAAGAATTTGAAGGAGAAGACGAATGAAAAGGAGTTTAAGCCGAAAATTAGTTCTTTTTTTGACTATTCTTTTTACCTCTTTCTTTATTTTTTCTTCCCTCGAAGGAGGGAAACAGAATGAGGTTGAAAAGACGATATCGTCCCCTTTGGTAATTGATCGATCGACCTTAGAAGCTTTTATTGATGGAATTATCGCCGCCGAAATCAAGGCGGGTAACATAGCTGGGGTGACCTTTAGTTTTGTTAAAGATGGCGAAATTCTATTAGCTAAGGGTTATGGCTATTCTGATGTTAAGAACCGTAAACCGGTAGAGGCAGATAAAACTTTATTTCGACCTGGATCAGTTTCAAAATTGGTTACCTGGACCGCTTTAATGCAGATGGTTGAGCAGGGCAAGATCGATTTAAAGGCCGACATCAACCGTTATTTAACAAAGTTCAAATTTCCTGATAGCTATAAAGAGCCCATTACCGTGGCTAATTTGATGTCTCATACTCCGGGTTTTGAAGAAGTTCTCGGCGCGATGCTTGCTCGCCGGCCCCAAGATTTAATTTCTCTTGAGGAATATCTTGCTCGAAATATGCCTTGGCGGGTCTTCCCTCCAGGAAAAATAACTGCCTATTCCAATTATGGCACTGCTTTAGCTGGCTATCTAGTGGAAGTAGTTTCTGGCGAAAAATTTGAGGATTATGTCGAGAAATATATTTTTGAGCCTTTGGGTATGATGATGAGCACTTTTCGTGAGCCTTTGCCAGAAAACTTAGTTCCTTTTATGTCCAAAGGTTACACTTTTAGAAAAGGGGATTTCATTGAACATGATTTTGAGCTATTTAATGGCCTTTATCCAGCCGGCTCGATGAGTTCAACCGCCATTGATATGGCTAAGTTCATGATAGCCCATCTTCAAAATGGTCAATTTGGCGATAAAAGAATTCTTCAAGAGGAAACAGTTAAATTGATGCATTCTCGGCTCTATTCGGCTGATCCGAGATTAAACGGCAACGCCCATGGTTTTTGGGAAAAGACGTGGAATGGCGTAAGAATGATCGAACATGGCGGGGACACTATCTATTTCCATT
>JAOAFQ010000076.1 GCA_026416195.1 Candidatus Aminicenantota bacterium
CGCAAGCATTGACCTTTAAGGACCGCACATCGTCCATTAACCAGGACAGGTTTCTTTAGAGCCCAAGCTTCAAGGGTCACCATCGACAGGCTTTCATAAAAGCTGGGCATAAATAGCAGATAAGCTCCAGCTAGAGCCGCAAATTTATCCTCTTCAGAGGCGAAACCAAGATAGATAATGTCAGGATGAGAAGGAATTTTAAGAATAGTGCTGCCAATTAGAACTAGACGAAGGGAAGATCCAGTTTCTTCTTTAAAGCGAAGAAAATAATCAAAAAGCTCAAGACAACCCTTATTTTCATCAATCCGGCCAATATAAACAGCGTAAGGCCCAGCTAAACCATATTTTTGGCGAAATTCTTCCGCCGAAAAACTAGGGGGAATTTCAATGCCCACTCCGACCACATCACCCAAAATGTGCTCATTGGCCGCCACTTTTTGGATCATTTCCCTCTCTTCAACTGAGTTATAAATAAAGGCCTGAGGAAGGCGAAAAAGGTCGCGAAAGATTTTTAAATAAACGACAGGATCATGCTCAGCGGTTGGCACCAAAATACTTTTATGAGGAACAGTCTTTATTCCCCAATAAGAATGGTAGTAACGATAACTGAAAAAGATAAAATAATCGTATTTACTTTCATTTTCTTTTATATAATTTATCAAAGAAGGAACGAGAGGTCCTTCTTCTTCCAGCCATCGCAATTCATCTTCAACGGTATGTTCGTTTTCAAAAATATAACTTTGAATACGGCCAAAACGTTCAGGATGACGAGGTCGGCTGACCGGAAAGCGTTTTACCTTTATCTTATTGATTATCTCTTCATTATGAGGAAAATGGTTCTTCCAGGTAATATAATCAAGGGCTTTCGTCGTCAGAACCTCTACCTGCCAATATTTGCTCATATGTTCAGCAATCCAACGACAATGGAGCTCGGCACCGCCATTTATTTCGAGACCATATCGTTGGACAACAAAGGCTACCCTCATTGGACAATTTCCTTCTCTAAAAGCCTTTCCCGTTGCTCCAGGTGGCGAAAATCCTTCTCCAGGATGCGATGGTGAATTTTAAGGGTATCGAGTTCAATTTTTAGCTTACTCATTTCGACAACCAAATTGTGGGCTAAACTATGCATCAGCTTGGTATATTCTCGCAACCGATCCACGACCTCAAATCTAATCTCTAACCGATCAATCCTCTGGTTCAAAATTTGACTCAATTTATCTACTTCCAGATCTAATTTTGCAGACAAGTGATCCAAACGAGTGCAGGCATAATCTATCCTCATGTTAGCATGATGAAGTTTAAGAATAGTTTCTCGAAGTTCGTGATAAACTGGAAAAACCATCAATTTAATCAAAGGAGAAAAGGGTCTCATAACTTTAAGTAAAATTGTTTTGACTCGCGCCTTCCAACCGGTCGCCGTTTCTAATTCCCAAGGAGAACGAGGCGGTGGTGGAATTATTATTTTCTCCTCTTTGGTTTTTTCGGCCGGTTTGGGTCTGGGTTGAGAGGCAATTTTTTTCTTTATTTGGTCCATAATTGAGGCGACGTCGATTCTTTCATAATCAATAATTAAGCCTAAATCGTTTTTATTATCGTTATATTTTTTTTGGCGATCTTCGAGGGTCATTCTCTCCTCCAAGTCTCAAATCACTTCTTATGATTTGAAAAGATGATCTTCATACACACTTTGAACATCTTGAATATCGGGTAAAGGCCGAAGCCTCATGGTTTCTATTTCTTGGATTTCTCGATCGCTTAAAAGCCCAAGTTTCTTTTTCTCCTGAATCTGTCGCTCAATTTGGTCATTTATTTGCTCTTGTTCGTCTTGGCTTAAGCAAGCTATTTCAAAAAATCGACCCATTTTTTCTCTCCTAAGAATAAAACTTTTAGTGAATATAGCCTAAAGCTCGCAGTTTCTCTAGCTCCTCTTTATTCAGTTCGATCTTCATCCGAGATAATTTTCGGAGAAGCTGATAACTCGATTCAATATTCTTGAAAAGAGAACCGATTTCAATCCGTCTTACTTGGCTTAAGTCTTCTTTTTCATTTTTATCTCTAAAGAGATCATAAATTTCTATAATTTTCCAATTTTGGGGAGCAGGTTGATAGATTTTCTTTAGCTTTTCATTCCAAGGTTGATTGAAAATTACTTTTTCTTGTCCCTTATTGGTGGCCACACTTAAAGGAAGGCCTGTTGTCGGGTCGCAACAAAGGTCGCCAGAGAGCCAACAGGAATCAGCTAAAAAATTACGATTATTTTTTTCTTTTTTTTCTAAAATAGGTAAAAGGGATTGTCCATGCCAGTTATCAGGGATTGATTTTTTCCAACCTAAGACTTCAAGAATGGTTGGAGCAATATCGGTAATTCGGACAATTTGGTCAATTCTTTCACCTTGGTACCAATTATGGGGAAATTTAATAATTAAGGGAATCCGAATCGATTCTTGGTAAAGATGGGCCCCATGAACCCAGGCACCGTGATCATAAAATTCTTCGCCATGGTCGCTAGTCAAGATTATCATTAGTCGATCAAATAAACCTTTTTCCTTAAGCCAATTGAGCAAAGGTCCAATCAGAGCTTCGTCGGTATATCTTATTTCATTATCGTAGAGGTCGATAATATTTCTTCTTTCAGCCTCCGACAGTGACCTAAAGATTGCCCCTTTGCCGCCAAGATATCTTTCAAGATGAATCTCTTCAAAAACGGTTTGAGCCGAAAGGAAAGTCTGACGATAGGGTTCAGGAGAAGCATAGGGACTATGAATTTGGTAAGTGTGGAGAAAAAGAAAGAAGTCCTTATCTTGATTTTTCTCAATCCACTCTTTAGCGGCGCGAAAGACAAGCTCAGCTGAATTAATTGAATCCACCGAACCTTCAGCTTCATTGTAATAATCAAAACCTCGGTCAAAACCATATTTGGGGCTGACAAAACCTCCGCCCGTAATTGCTCCGCAAAAAAAACCATTTCGGCTCAAAATTTCAGCCAGACTGATTACATGATTAGGAATTCGATCATCGGCCGCCATAACCCCATGATGGGGCGAATAAGTCGAGGTAAAAAGAGAAACATGAGCCGGTAGAGTCCAATTAGAGGTTGAAGTAGCCTGAGTAAAAATTGCCCCTTCAGAAGCAAGACGGTCGATGGCCGGACTTGTTAGTCTTTCATAACCATAACAACTTAAATGATCCGCTCTCAGCGTATCGAGGGAAATTAAGATAATTCCAGTTGGCTCTTTTTTGATTGGGACAATGATTGGGCATGACCAGAAAGCAAAGGCACCTGAACTCTCTTTGGTTTCCAAAATCAAACGATAACGACCACCCTTAGCTGGGAGCACGACCCGATGACCACTAAAATTTATTGTTCGGCTTTCTTGCTCTTCTGGAATTTTTAAGAACCTCTGAAAAATAAGCCACTTCCGATTATCTTTTTCAAGGTAAATCAGGAAGCTTACTCCTTCCTGGGTCGAGTTAACTCTTTTGACAACTTCATTATAATGATTATCGAAAATCAAGCCAGTTCCAAATTCCAAATAGCTCTCTGGTGGAAGATCTAGCTCAAAAGCATATCGAGTTACGGGAGGGGAATAAAGGATTACTAAATAATTCGGCCCAAGGTGCAAGCGCCTTTTTAAATTAAAGGGGTTAGGACCAACTTCATGAGCCATCAAGGCTGAAGATGCCATTGGATAAAAAAGTTCTTCCTTAACAAGGCTAGGATTAATTTTAAATGGACTTAAGATGACATTTTTTTCTTCGAGAAAAGATAAAAGTTTAATTGCTCGGATTTCCTTTGACTCTCTCCTCTGACAGCTCAGGAATTGAAGAAAGACTGCAAAAAGACATATGATTTGAAAAAATGAAATCAATAAATTTGGCCACCTTCTTTTAAGCATTTTAAATTAAAATTCTAACTTTTTCTTCATTATCTCGCAACTGATGCTTTTAAATATTTAAGAGACCAAATTAAGCTAAATTTTTGGCTAAATGAAAAAGCCCAGCCCAATTCTTTTCATCCTTTAAACCTAAGCTTCAAAACAAAAAATTAAATCATTTTCGCCTGGAAATAATTGAAACCCCTTAGTTTCTATGCTAAAAACAAAATTAACTCACCTATGTCTATGAATGAAGTAAGAGAAAGAAAAAGGGTCGGAATAATTGGTGGAAGCCAGCCTAAACCTTACCAGCTTGATCTTGCTTACCAGGTAGGCCAACTTATTGCTAAAAAAGGTGGACTTCTTGTCTGCGGAGGTCTTGGTGGAGTGATGGAAGCTGCGGCAAGAGGAGCTAAGGAAGCTGGCGGTCTAACCATCGGTGTCTTGCCTGGGATAAATTATCAAGAAGCCAATCCTTATATTGACTTTCCTTTAGCTACAGGCCTCGGTCACGCTCGTAATGTTCTTGTGGTGCTGAATTCGGATGTTCTTATTGCCATAGGTGGAGAATATGGAACTTTGAGCGAAATAGCTTTCGGTCGAATTTATGGCCGAAAAATTATTTCATTAGATAGCTGGGATATTCCTGGGGTTATAAAGGCCAGAACCCCTGAAGAAGCTTGTGAACTAGCTTGGTTATAAAAGATGCCCACTTACAAGCTTATTCTCTCCTATGATGGGACTGATTTCCATGGTTGGCAGCGCCAAAGGGAAGAAAGAACAGTTCAAGGAGTGGTCGAAGGAGCTTTAGAGAAAATTACTGGCCAGAAAATCAGCCTAGTTGGAGCTGGTCGAACTGATGCTGGAGTTCATGCCCGCGGTCAAGTTGCCCACTTCCGAGCTCATGTTACCCTCGATGAAGAAGAACTACATCGAGCTCTTAATGCAATTTTACCTTGGGATGTTCGGATAGTCTCTTTGCGTCGAGTTTCTGATCATTTTCATGCGCGTCGCTCAGCTTTTTCTAAAATCTACGAATATCGACTTCTCAATTCCAACCGAGTTAGCCCGTTTCTTTTTCGCTACGTTCTTCCTTGGCCCTATCCCTTGGATTTTGAAAAAATGGAGCAGGCGGCCAAGCTTTTCCTCCGCGAGGCCGATTTTAGCGCCTTTACGCCCGCGCCCACGAGCTCCCCTGTCCGCCGTATTTATCGTTCAGAGCTGAAAAAGCGAGGTTCTCTGATTATTTATCGGATTGAAGCTGATGGTTTTTTAAGATACATGGTTAGAACTATTGTTGGTACTCTACTTGAAGTCGGTCGGGGAAGATTAAATCCCCAGGAAATTGAAAAATTTTTTGGACCTGAAATTATTAAAGCCGGGCCTGTAGCCCCAGCGAAAGGTCTTTGTCTTGTCCGCGTTCTTTATGAACCCAGATCAAGCATCATTACCAAAGCATCTTCAATGGGATTTGAATAATAAAAACGCCTTCGGCCAACAAGTTTAAATCCTAGTTTCGAATACAGAGCTTGAGCTGCGAGATTAGATTGTCTAACTTCGAGAGTAATGAATTGAGCTCCATCCTTTTTAACTTTAGAAATAACCTTCCTTAGGAGCCATTCCCCCAGACCGCGACGTCGGTAATTAGGATGAATGGCGATATTATTGATTTGAACTTCTTCCCCTATTTTCCAAAAAATTACATAACCAACAACTTGGTTGTCTGACTCATGAACAATTACCCAAGGAAAAGAAATTGACCGATTTTGGATTTCTCCTCGAAAAGTACTTTCATGCCACGGATTAGGAAAAGAAGCCCTTTCAATGGCTAAAACCGCTGGAAGATCCTTTTCTTCCATACGGCGAATCAAGTATTTCTCTCTTGCTTCCCTAACGATGACCGTCTCTCCTCTGCTTGAGAAGGTCGATAATAAATCGGCTCAATCATCTCGGCCGGCAAGCCCTTGTTTTCTTTTAAAATTGACCAACCCAGTAACCCGACCTCATAGGCCACAAAAGGAGACCGTTGACTAAAAATAGCCCTCTCCCCTAAAAAATCGACAATGTGATTGAAAAAAACATTCACTCCACTGCCAATTAAATAAATTTTTTTATTTTCGGGCAGCTGGGCCAGGAATTGTCTGGGATTATAAGCTCCCTCATTTATAATTTCAATCAAACCTTTTTCTGCCTGTAAATCGTATAGGGAAGCAAAGATCTCGCCTTTACGGGCATCCAACATCACGGCTACGGGTGAGCCTTCCGTAAGGCAAACTTTATAAGCCAGAGCTTTCAAAACAGAAACAGGGGCAATTGGACATCCGGAGGCTAAGCTTAGTGCCTTAGCCGTGCTCAAACCAACTCTAATTCCAGTAAAGGAACCAGGGCCGGCCGCTACCGCATAACCATCAATATCTTGAATTTTTAAGGAAAGCTGCTGAAGTAAAAAATCAATTGATTTTAATAAATGACGACTATGAGAGGTAATTCCAGCTAAAGCTATTTCTCCCATCAACTCATTTTGATCCAACAGAGCCACTGAAGCTTGAGGAGAAGTGGTATCGAAGGCCAGGATTTTCATTATTTCTTTGCTCGGCCAATTTCCCGACCATAATTAAAGAGATTACCGGCGAAATAAATAGCTAGCTGCACTGGATTCATTGGCTCCAAAGAAAAAGTAATTTTCTTAGTGTTATTGACAGCTTCACCAGCTTCGAGATTAATAGTCAAAAGATCACCATTTTCTAATTTTCTTTTCGCCACAAGATCGGGTAATTCTGAACAACGAAGAATAGCCAGTCCAGAATTAACGGCATTGCGAAAATAAATAGGAGAAAAAGACGGAGCAATAATGGCCCCTATCTTCAAGGAAAGAAAACAATCAACTGCCTGTTGTCGGGAAGAGCCAGCACCAAAATTTCGGCCGGCCACGATAATATCTCCTTCGCCGGCTTTTTTCGGAAAGTCTTCCCAGCCTTTTAAATTACCAAAAGCATACTGGCCCATCTGAGATATTTCCGTAATATGAAGATAGGCATTATGATAGATTTGATCAGTATCAATATCCTCAATTAATCGGCCCTTTTCATCTGTTAAAACCCAAAGTTTACCCTTAATTATTTTCTCTCTCATTAAATATACTCCGGGGCGGTAAGATAGCCAGTCAAACAAGAAGCGGCCACTACTTCTGGACTGGCTAAAATTATTTCTCCCTTACCCTGTTTTCCGGGGAAATTACGATTTCCAGTACTTACCTGAATTTCACCCCTTCCAGTAAGACCAGG
>JAOAFQ010000101.1 GCA_026416195.1 Candidatus Aminicenantota bacterium
ACTCAGGAGAGGTTGTCTTCCGGACCCAATTAGCCGCCTCGACGAAATTCTTGGAATAAAGGCGAATTTCAGGTCGTTTTATTCGGGAAATGGTATAAAAAACTGTGTTGGGTAAGGATAAGAGACCTATTAAAGTTAAAATAATCACTCTCTTTAAAGCTTTCTGGTGATTTAAGGTTTCTTTTAGATATAAAAGGAAGAAGAGACTTAGGCCAATCAGCCCGGCATAAAAAACATAAATATTCAAAAGATGACGCGTTAGTCTTCCAAGATATAAATTAAATAAGAAAAAATAAGCAATAGATAAAAAGGAAAAAGAAGCCAAAAAACTTTTAAACCCAGAAGAATCAAAGATTGATTTTAGAGCTCGAGGCCAAGCTAGAATATTAAAACCAAAGGCCCCGATCAAAAAAATTAATGTTGCAGCAAGACCTATTAAATAAGAGGAGGGTTCTTGGGCCTTGCCCATCATGAGCTTAGACCAGGTTTCTTGCCAAGAAGTTAAACGAAGTTCTCTAAGAACGTGAATTATCCAGTCAATAGGTTTTAGACTAAACCGATAGCCCATGATGTCTTGGCTGGATAAAACAGCTGTTAGGAAAAGTGGTAGAGAGAAAAATCCAGTCAGCATCGTAAGAGGAATGAGCTGCTTTTTTCTATTTTGGATTATTTGAATGCTCGTAGACAAAAGAAGACTTAAGGCGACAGGAA
Organism: Candidatus Aminicenantota bacterium; assembly: GCA_026416195.1. GTDB lineage: Bacteria > Acidobacteriota > Aminicenantia > Aminicenantales > CALLJL01 > CALLJL01. Next base: position 712 of record JAOAFQ010000101.1, read on the forward strand.
TAATTAAAAACACTTTAAATTCAAAAAGCGTAGCTAAAAAAAGGCTTGTGGCTACAAGCCATCCGACCTTTGCCTCTCTTTCATACCATAAAAAGGAATTTAGAGCAGCCAATAAAATGACTAAAGCCGGAAGGAAGGAATTGAGACTGATCAAATCATGGAAATAAAAATTGAAAAAGATATTTCCAGTAAAGGGAGCTTTGAAGAGCCAACAAAAAAGATAAGCCAGGCCGCCAGAGCCGAAGATCACATAGAAACTTCCAAATAAAGTTAAATTGTCAGAATTAAGAAAATTTTTAAGAAAAATAGAAAGATTCAAGAATAGAAGAAGAGCTAAAAATGTCAGGCCGAATCGATGGCAGACATCAAAAACATCGAGGTGGCCATAACGGATAAATAGAGAGAAGAAAAGGTCCATTCCATAGTGATAACTGAGACGGTAACCTGAAGCAAAGGGCAGTTGGGGCGGAAGAGAATGGCTTAATTCATGGATGACAGCGATACGGAGAAAGCCGTCATAAAACCTCATTCTTAGAGCGACTTCTCCTGTAGGGAGAAAGCGACCCATCAAAAAATTATCTAAGAGCAAGATGATAAAAAATGATAAAAAAAGGGCCGACACCCCGATGAGAAAAACTTGGGATAGCTTAGCTGAAGAAAAGCTTAGAGGTTTGCGAAAGACTAATCGTAGGCACCAGAGAAAAGCGAAAAGAAGCCATAAGAAAAACAAAGCCTCGATTCGAAGCCATCGACTAAATTTAGCGACAATAATCGAGGCAGCGAAGCCTAAACTGATGGCCAAACTCATGGTTTGGAGGGATGAAGTCGTAATCTTTAGCCAACTAAAAATGGTTAAACCAGGAAATACCACTATTAAGAGGATGAGGCCAAAAAAGATAAGAGAATGAAGATAGGAAACACCATAAGCTTTGTAAATTAACAAGAGCAAAAACAGAGGGGAAAAAAATAAAGCAATCTTTAGGTTTTGACTTGATCTCATTTGCTTGATCGGAGGAAGGTAAGCTCTCATAATTCCTTAATTGAACTTGTTTTAATTTAACCAAATATTTCTTAAAATTTAAAGACGCAACTATTGCTGTTTCTTGGCTCATTTTAATAAAATAAATCGATTTATAAAATCTAGAAGGATTTTTTATTGGTAAAAAATAAACCATAGGGAGTAAATATTATGAAAAAAAGAAAGAAAAGCCACGGTTGGCTCCTTTTCAAAATGATTTTGATGGTAACTCTAGCAATTACCTGTTCCAAACAGCCCGGCTCGAACCCAAAGGCGAATGATGAACTTAAAGATTTTGACCTTAAGGAAAAAAGAGCTAAAGTTAATGAGACGGTAATTAACCAAAAAAAAGACGTAATTTCAAATATAAAAGCAGGCAAAAATCAGTATATTTCAGAAAAATATGGCTTTGCTTTTAATTATAATCAGCTTATGATAAATGACAAACCGTCTGGCCACGATGTCATTGAATTAAAACATCTAAGTGGAGACAGAGCGGTTATTTCTATAAGAAAACCTGAACCTATAGAGGGAAGTCCAGAAGATTATATTAGAGAAGCCCACAAAGGCCTGGGTCAAAAGCTTTATACTCGAAAAGAATTTAAACTTGGGAAATATCCAGCTCTTCTCGCCGAATTCAGTCAGGAGGTGATGAAGATTAAAATGAGGGTAATTGAGCTGACTGCAGTTAAAGACGGTTACTTCTATTCGCTCGTTGTCACCATGGATGATAGATATGTTGATGATGTCCGCCAGGAATTCGATGTTGTCGTCAACTCCTTTCGTCTCCTTGACACCCAAGTTTCTCTTGAGGAACGGTGGAAAGATGAGTTACCAAAAGATTTTCCCCATGAAGTCCTTCCTCTTTATGCGGTCGAGCAGATTTATTATGTTTCTGGTAAGTCACTAGCTACAAGTCGACGGCTAACTGTTATTTATGATTCTAAAGAGAGTCGAGAAAACTTAATAAACTATTATGAAAGCGTGATGCAAGAAGCTGAACGACTGCCAGCCCAAGGTTCGGCTATAATTAGGGGCATTAAGTCAGGGTATATTATCGAAATTGAGATAGAATCTTTTGCTTATCTTAAAAAAAGTAGAGTTACCATAAGGATTGCTCTTAAATAAAGAAAATGGCGAGGCCTATTTAACGGCTCACCATGGAAGCCCTTAGTTTGTTCATAAACCAGGACCAAAGTTTTTGATGAAATTCTATACTGGGAGGTGATTTTTCTAAAATAGAGCGAGGACTCATTAGCTGCTGATCATCAGGCCGGAAGCGATAGCGAGCTTCTTTATCCCAAAGAAGGGGAAATTCTGGATGGAATTGAAGGGCTAGAACATTAGGAAAGAATTCGTGTTCTAAAGCTTCGACCACTTGCCCATCCACTGAAGTAGCAATTATTTTTAATCCTTTGCCAAGCTTTTTAGCTTGCTGATGGTGAGCACTTAGAACGCGTGGCTTTTGGTCAGGCTTGAAACCTAATTCTCGGCAAAACTTACCTTCAGGAAGAAGCTTGATAGGATGAAGTTCGTAGGCGAAATAATTATTTTTTGAATCGGGATAGAGACGATGGTAGGGATTAGTATGCCAAGCTGATTCACCTAAAGCAATTAATTCCTCTATGGTTTTCAAGCCATATATTTCCCAAGTAATATCCTGAGTAAGGGAACCGCCAGTGGCGACATTGATGCTTTGCCCACCAAGGCAGATACCGAGGATGGGGTAATCTGGTTTCGAAGTCAAAAAGGGCTTGAAATTTTCGTTTTGATAACCGCCGAGAAGATGAAACAGAAATGAAAGTTCTAAATAGTGCCGCCAGGGATCTTCGATCTGAGTTAAAAGTGATGTTTTTTCGCCATAAAGAAAGGGAGGGATATCAGGCCCTCCAAAGAAGATCATCCCGTGAGATTTCTCAAAAATTTTCTTAAACTCTTTTGTCCAAGAGTTTTGGCGAAAGAGATCTTTTTGGTCGATTTCGGCTTCAATTCGATGAAAATGAAAATTAGATAAATGTTTTTCTTTTATAAACCGGATGGATTCACCATATCGGGTCTTTTCTAAGGAATGAAAAACACCGATGACGATGATTTCCTTCAAATTGATAAAGCCATTATCTTCTAAAGATAAAAGAGCTCGCAAAGTACCTACGGAAGGATAAAAGATGACTAAATGAAGTTGATTCTTTATCTCTTCGTTTGAAGCTTTGTCAAAATATCTTTCAATAGGTTGGGAAAATAAACCATGAATTAGAAAGAAAAACAAGAGAGAAAAGATTATTAGGCTCTGTTTTCGTCTCATCCCTTCACTCCTTTGGTCAGATTTTTTCTTTTAAAGATTTCTAAATTTTTTCCCAAGTCCCCAAGTTTAAACGACAGTTTATTAATTCAAGAGAAAAGCAGCGACCGAGCCGCTTGAGTTAACATAACGTTGGCTAAATCAATCTTATAGGCGTTTTCGCTCATAGGTCGGGCTTCCTTTAAAGCCTCAAAAGCGGCCGCCGCTAAGATCGAAACTACGGCAAAGTTCCAGCTGCCTCTTTCCGTGAGTTTAATATAAGGCAACGGAATTTCTTTTTTGCCTTCTTTAAAAGGAATCTTTGCCTTAGCTTCAAGACCAATTAGGACAGGGGCGAAGTCGCTTGGATGAACGAGGTGGCATAGACCTTCACCGAAAATCGCATGATAATTATTACTGCCCTGGATAGCAAAGCAACGAGGGCCACCCTTTTTGCGACAGGGGAATAGAGGATCGCGAAAATACCAGCCGCGAGGTTGCTGACAGAGATTGCCACCAATTGTTCCAACATTTCTAAGTTGAGGAGAACCGACCGATTGAGCTATCAGTTTCAAACCGATACCTTGACTTTCAGCCGTTAACCGATTGGCCATGCGGCCGACTTCATGGGTAGCTACTACCTTTATCACTCTTATCTTTCCTGTTTCGATCTCGGCTTCGACCTCAGCGAAGTGAGCTCCAAAGGGGTTTAAGGCGAAATTGGCCGGCAGGTCGTTCCTTTCTCTGTAAAATAAAGCTAGACCAATTGAGGGTGTTGTTTGGCTCTCGCCAGAAAAAAGGGCCCAGGGATAATCGGTATCGCCAATGCGGATGTAGATATCTCTAGGATCAAGCCCAAGAGTCTCGGCATTAATGGCAGCAATAAATGTTCTAGTTCCAGCCCTGATATCTTGATTTTCGCAGAGAGCCTTAACTCTCCCCTCAGGATGTAACTTTAAGTCTGCTAAGGTTTCTGGAACTTCAGTTTCCCACCAAATTTGGGTAGCCATACCTATTTCCTGACGAATGTTACCTTTGGCCTGGCCCGGGGTTTGATTTCTTTTTGACCAACCAATAGCTTCTTCGCCCAGACGATAGCACTCTGTAAGTCCCTTATATGAATAAGGCAGCCCCCTATTAAGAACCCGAACTAACTGGTCTCTAACCCTAAAAATTGCTTGAGTGGAATCCCAGACAGTGAGCCGACCATCTTGCCCATAAGCCAGACTAGCATGGGTTTCAGTTAGATAATGAACCTCAATAGTTGTGAGATATGTTTTCTCTAAAATTACCTCGGCCTGGGTTTCGCCCTTTATAATATTTCCCCTTGTATCTTCAGGAAGTTTTTGAACATTAGGTGAAGCAAGAACCTGCGGGGCTTCCTGTTCCTTAGCCTTGCTTTCCGAAACCGCGGATGGGAGGAGCTTATATTCTGCGTTAATTAAATTCAAAGCTTCTTTGGCTTTATCGATGGTAGCGATCGCGGCCACTGGCTCTCTAATATATCTTATTTTTCCTGTGGTTAGTTTAATTGCCGCTTTTTCGCATGGGTAATTTAAAGCAACCGAAAAGTTAAGGCTGATAACTTCATTGGCCGGATAGGGCGAGCGAAGAATTTTTCCATAAAGCATGTCTCAGAAATGAAAATCTTGGGTATAAGGGGCCTTTCCAGAGACAATTAGGCAGCCATAACCTCTTGGAATTTTCTTTCCGACATATCGAAAGTCAGCTGAAAGTAACTGTTGCTCCTGAGCTTGGCCTTCTTGTTTAGCTACTGCTTCCAGATAAGTGAAGCCATCAAATTCAAGATAATGATTTTTCATAGCCGCTCTCTTTTTTGAAAAGCCAAAGCTTTGACGTGGTCAAGATTTTAAGTTGGTTGCTGCAGCGACAGAGATTGCCACTAAGACCTGTCTTTATTTCTTCTAGAGAGGGTGAAGCTTTCTGATGAAGCCAAGCTAGGGTGGCCATAATAAAGCCTGGGGTGCAAAAACCACATTGATAACCATCATGATCAATAAAGGCTTGCTGGATGGGGTGAAGCTTTTCTCCCTCAGCTAAACCTTCAATTGTTAAAACTTTTTTACCTTCGACAAGGACAGTCCACCCTCCGCATGAACCGTGGTTACAAATGCGCTTAGTTGCAGCAAGATGCAATTTTTTCCGAAGCAAATCCAAAAGGATGTCTTGAGGATCGACTTCGAGGGTAATTTTTTGGCCATTAAGAATCTTATATTGAAGAACCTCTCCTTCTTGAGTGGTTAGACAAGTTGAAGCCGTTTTGACTATAGGGGCGGTAACTGCTGTTTCCCCTGCCTCTTCCCTAACCTCCTTAAAGAACTCACGACGAGAAATTCCCTTTATGTTTTTCTGATTATCCGCCATTAACTCCCTCAAATTTATGGTTAAGCCCTAAAAATGATTAGGATGCCAATTCCGGCTAAAAAAGAAAAAGGCGCTAAAGCTCTTTTTATCCAGGGATTTGAATAAATAAGGCCTCCTTTTTCTTCCAAAATAAGAAGATTTCGGCCGAGAAAAAGCCCAGCTGGAAAGGTCAAGGCTGAAAGAGAAATGGCCAGGTGAGCATAGTACAAAGAAAGAGGATAATTTGTTCCTGGAACCACACAAGCAGAAATTCCAGTGACGTATTTAACAAGGGGAAAAAGATTGACTGCGGCAAGAGCCATGAATGCCCCGGACATGAGCTGACTTCCAAAGTTTTGTTGCCAGCTTTGGCTGAAGAAAGTTATAATTATCCAGAAAGCAAGGCCTTCCATCAGAAAAGCAAATAGAGGATTGGCGACCGCTCCATGCTGAATTGGAAGGGATAATAAAAGAGCATCAACTAACTTAAATAGGCTAGCTAAAACGACCATTAAGAGGATGGTTAAACGAGAACGGTTATAACTAAAGGCAATAGCGAGAAAGAAAAAAGCCAGTCCGGTCATAATTGAACCAGAGATGGAACTGGCACACTGTCGCAAGTAAATTCCCAAAAAGCATTCAGAAATTCCCCAAATAGTCCCTAGAAGGACAACAAAAGGCCAGCGATTAGAGGGGCTAGAGTGCATCCTTCCCTCCTGTATTTCTGTTTAATTCTTTGCCGATTATAGAATTAAACCATCATCTTTGCAACCTATGGCCTCTATCAGAAGTTAAGCTCACCTTTTCAAGAGTTTATTTGACTCGAAAATGTCTTATTATTCGGTAGCTAAATTTGTGAAAAAGAAAAAAATGGGGAATAATTATTATAGGCTTAGGAAAAAGTAAAGGCGAATGAAGGAATATTTTTTTCGGAAAGTTGTAAACTTACTTGGACCGAATGAACCAATAGAGGTAATTTGTTATTGTGGCTACAAAGAAGAAGAAACGCCTCGCGAAATTATTATCAAAGATCATAAATTTCGAGTGGAAAATGTCCTCGAAAGAAGAAGAGAGAGGCGAGGTCGAAAAATAATAGATGTTTTTATCTGCTTAATTGACGACGTCATTGTTTGGCTGGAAAGACCTGAAGGTGGCAATTGGAAAGTAAAAAAAGTTAATTAATTTTTTATCCATAAAATTGATGGGATTATGAAATTTAAATAAAATTTTTTTTATGCTCTCATCCTCTGGATAATCTGATTAAGAGGAAAAATCTTGCTATAATTTAAAGTAATATCATGATTCTAAAGGAAGAAAAGGGTTAACATAATTTTTATAGATTTGAGTAACAAGATTGGAAAATGGGCCTTGATTTTATTTTAAATCTTCCGGCTTGGCAAGAGTTAGAAAAAACGATCAAGTCAGAGGAAAGGAAGATTTGTCTGTCTGGAATTAGTGAATCAGCTCTCCCCTTTTTCCTTGCTAATTTAGTTGCTAGGTTAAATCGTCCAGTAATTTTTATTGAGCCCCAAAAAAAGCCTCTTGCCGATTTGGCCGAGGAGGTGAATTATTATTTAGCCTGGTTAAAATTCAACGGAAGAGCTGAAATTTTCCCTCCATTGAGTGAGGACCTTTATGGGGATATTCCCCCTTCTCTGGAGATTATCTCAACTCGGCTTCGTCTCTTAAACCTAATTCGTCGTCGGGCCCCTGATTTGCTTATAACCAACTTGCCTGCTCTTTTGAAACCTGTACCCAATGCTACCTGCCTAGCCGATCTTTTTCTCGAACTTGAATTAGATCAGCCAATAGATCGAGATTGGCTTATCCAAAAGTTGCGTCTCTTTGGTTATGTTGAGGTGGATCTAGTAGCTTCAGCTGGTGAGTTTGCTTGGCGGGGTGGCATAATTGATGTTTTTTCTCCTTGGAATATCTGCCCATATCGGCTTGAACTAGGGGCCGAAAAAATAGTTTCTCTTAGGGAATTTGATTTAGCTTCTCAGCGGTCTTTGAAGAAGATTAATTACATCACTCTCCCAGCTTTACGCGAATGGCCCTTAGACCCAGAATTCTTTGAGGCGTGGAAGCAAGGGGCTCAAAAAATCTGGCCAGACTTAAATTTTAGACTAATGGAAAATCACCTTTTTTCTCCAGAGATTAAGGTTTCACACTTTTATTTAGCCTTACTTATTAAGGAAAAATTCGGGTCCCTTTTAGATTTAATCCCTGGGGCTTTGATTATTTTGAATGAGCCAGGGCAGATAGAAAGAGAGTGGCAAGAGTGGTTTGAGGAAACTCAAAAAGAATATCAATCTCGACTTAGAGAAAAAGCCCAGCCAGCTTTATCTCCCGAAGAAATCTTTTCAAGCGAAAAGCTTAACCTAATAAAAAGACGAGCTCTGATCATTCAGAACTTTGAAGCTGAGGATGATCGGAAGTCAATATCTTTTTCTTTTCAAGCTGTACCTCGCTTTCCCAATCAAATTCCCTTTATGTTGGAATATCTAAAAAAGCTTCAGGAGGAAAGAGAGTTCTGTTTTCTTTGCCTTAGTCAACCGAGCTTAAGAGAGAGAATGGCTGCCTTGTTGGCTGAGAAAAATATTCCTGCCCGAATAAGTGATGATATTTATGATTGGCCCCGTCAAGGTGAAATTGTCCTCTGGTCAGCTAATATTAGCCATGGTTTCTCGTACCCCTCAGCCCGATTCTATCTTTTCGGAGAAAGAGATATCTTGACCGAGGAGAAAGTTCTAGTTAGTCGACCAGGCCGACGACCAACGATTTCTTATTTTCAGGACTTAAAGACAGGTGATTATGTGGTTCATAATGATTATGGCCTAGGTCTTTTTGTTGGTTTAGTTCGCTTACAAATTGAAGGGATCAATCGGGAATTTATGGAAATCCATTATCGAGATGGCGATAAGCTTTATGTGCCCGTTGAAGATTTAAAACTTGTCCAAAGATATACTCCAGTTGGGCCTAATTTGCCTCCTTTGGATAAATTAGGTACTCAATCGTGGGCGAAAACGAAAGAGAAAACAAGAAAGGCGGTAGAAAAGCTGGCTCGAGATCTTCTTGAACTTTATGCTCGTCGTAAAGCTACACCCGGATATAGTTTTAGCCCTGGGGGTCTCTGGGAAGAAGAGTTTGAAAAGACTTTTCCCTATGAAGAAACAGAAGATCAATTAAAATCAATAGAAGAAGTGAAAAGGGACATGGAATCGCCTTCTCCTATGGATCGTCTTTTATGTGGAGATGTAGGTTTTGGCAAAACAGAAGTAGCCATGAGAGCCGCCTTTAGGGCAGTTATGGATGGCAAGCAAGTAGCTGTCTTATGTCCGACAACAGTTCTTGCTAGCCAACACCTTAAGACTTTCAGGCAACGAATGGCTCTTTTTCCTATAAGAATTGAAGCGCTTACCAGGCTTCAAAGTAAAAGCGAACAAGCCAGAATTTTGACTGATTTGAAAAAGGGACTAGTGGATATTGTTATTGGAACTCACCGTCTCCTTTCTAAAGATGTAGAATTTCATGACTTAGGGTTGTTGATAATTGATGAGGAACAGCGTTTTGGCGTTCGACAAAAGGAGAAAATAAAAAAAATGAAAACTTCAATTGATGTCTTGACCATGACGGCCACGCCCATTCCTCGGACTTTGAATATGTCTCTTTGTGGTCTAATGGACATCAGCTTGATTGAAACACCGCCAAAGGACAGACTAGCCATTCATACAGTGGTGACCACTTTTAATACCCGATTGGTTGCTTCTGCAATCAGACAAGAACTTGCCCGCGGTGGTCAGGTTTATTATGTCCATAATCAAATTGGAGACATCGAGGAGGTAGCTCAAATGATCTGTCGGCTTGTTCCTGAAGCTAAACCAGTGATCATTCATGGGCAAATGTCCAGCCGACAGCTAGAACAACGGATGATAGATTTTATTAATCAAAAATATAATGTTTTGGTTTCGACGACCATCATTGAGAATGGGATTGATATCCCTCTGGTCAATACTTTAATTGTTGATCGGGCCGATCTTTTTGGCTTAAGCCAGCTTTACCAGCTCCGAGGGCGAGTAGGTCGATCTTCACGTCAAGCCTATGCCTATTTTCTTGTGCCTCCTTTTTATGAACTTACGCCTCAGGCTAGAGAAAGATTAAAGGCATTGAAGGAATTTAGCGAACTTGGTTCTGGGTTTCGTTTGGCTGCTCGAGATTTGGAAATTAGAGGTGCAGGTAATTTATTAGGCCATCAACAACACGGCCTTATTGAAGCCGTTGGTTTTGACTATTTTATGCAACTGCTTGATCAAGCAGTTCGTCGAATTAAGGGAGAAGTGATTGAAGAGACTAAGTGCGAGATAAATCTAAGAGTTGATGTGCGGATTCCTGAAGATTATATTCCCCAGATGAACCTTCGTCTTAATTTTTATAAAAGAATCTCATCTCTTGAAAGCTTAGAAGAAATGGACAAGTTAAGGGAAGAAATGGAAGACCGTTTTGGTCCGATACCCTCGGCCGTCCAGAATCTTATCATTTATGGGGGAATTAAATACTTGGCCGAAAAACTGAAGCTCAAATCCTTGGATCGGATAGGAAATCGTTTGCTCCTTAATTGCTCCTGTCCAACTGATGAACAATTAAAAAAACTTTTGCTCATCTTGAAGAAAAAAGGCGGTTCTTTATCTCCTCAAGGAATAGCTACTATACCTCTCAAAGAGGCCGAGAATAATCGTCTGCTGATGGAAACTTTTAGCCTCTTGAGAGAGTTAATGTCTTAGATTATAATAGATTAAAATTGAGTACGATCAAATCTGGAGAAAAGATAAAAATTAAAAAGAATATAATCAAATATCTTTTACCTATTATTTTAGTGATTCTTGTGATTTCTTTCGCCTGTCATAAAATCAAGAAAGAAGCTAAAATCGATAATAAAGAAGGCTTAGGAAAAGACCGAATTATCTTGATCCTCGAGGGCAAAAATTATAGTGAGAATGATTTTTTTCAGTATGTGGAAAAGCAGCTGGGCAAGAAGGCGACGGATCTTACCTCGCCAGTTCTTAGCCGGCTAGTAGATCAATTTATTGAGGAAAGACTTTGGCTTGAGGCGGCTCGGCAGGAGGGAATATTAATTTCTGAAGAAGAGAAAGAAGCCTATAGGAAAAGCCAATTAGATTTGACTCAAAACAATCCTTTAAGTCCCGAGGCTGAAAGCTACTTTATAGAGAGATTGATGATAGAAAAGTATATTCAAGCTCTTACTACTGGAATCGAAATTTCTGATGAAGAAATTAGAATTTACTATAATCAAAACAAGAGAGAATTTTTACTTCCAGAAAGAGTCCGGGTAAGTCAGATTATAGTAAGTAATGAGGCTGAGGCAATTCACCTTCAAAATCAGCTTAAAACTGGCGATGAAGCTCTCTTCAGGAAGCTGGCTCAGAAAATATCGATTGGGCCTGAGGCCTCCCGTGGGGGGGAACTGGGGATATTTAAAGCTAATGAGCTGCCTAAAGAGATCGAAAAAGTAATTTTTTCTTTAAGAGAAGGAGAAATTAGCCCAGTGGTTGAATCGCCATATGGATTTCATATTTTTCGTCTCGATAGTCGCCTCGAGCCTCGTCTTTTATCTTTAGAAGAAGCAGCAGATAAAATTAGAGCTAAGCTATTACGGGAAAAGATAGATCGGCTAATGAAAAAACATTTAGAAGATTTGAAAGCTAAATTCAATTGGCAGTTTTTTCCCGATCGTCTTTCATTTCATTACGAAAAGGAAAACTCATGAAAAAATTTGCTAGAAATTTGGTTTGGCTCTTACTTTTATCGGGGGTAGTTTTCAGCCAAAGTCATGTTGTTGAAGAAATTGTAGCTATTGTTAATGATGAAATTATAACTCTTTCTCAATACAAACAACATTATGAATCAATGATCCAAATGTTAAGAGCCCAGTACCAAGGTTCAGAATATTATGACCAAGTGGAACAGCTAAAAAAACAGCTGCTTGACATGATCATTAATGAAATGCTTCTCCTCCAACTGGCCAAAGAAAAACAGATTAATGTGAGCGAGCAAGTTAAGGTCTATGTCGAAAACATAATAAAAGAAAATCGTCTTGAATCCGAAGCTGAGCTTAGACGGGAACTGGCTCGTCAAAACATTGATTACAATGATTTTGTTCGTCAGATTGAAGAAAACCTTCTCAAACAAGCAGTGATTTCGACTGAAGTCGATAGAACAATTGTTTTAGAAGAGTCAGAGTTAATTAAATATTACCAAGACCATCCAGAAGAGTTTACCGAGCCTGAGGAAATAACTCTTAAAGCAATTTTTTTATCTTCGGAAAACCATTCAGAGCAAGAATTGGAAGTCAAAAAGAAAGAGATTGATGAAAAACTGGCCGCAGGGGAAGAATTTGATGAAGTGGCAGCTCTTCTTTCTGATCCGCCTCTTAAAGAGCTAAAAGGAAATCTTGGCACTTTTAAAAAGGGAGAGCTTGAAAGTTCTTTACAAGCGGCGACCAATGATTTAAGGGTTGGAGAAATTTCTCCTTGGTTAAAGGCTAAAAATGGTTGGTATCGGCTTAAACTTGAAGAAAGAAAGGAAAGTCGTTTAAAAACTTTTGAGGAAGTCCGACGGTTAATTGAGGAAAAGATTTTTATGGACAAAAGGCAAAAGAAGATTGAAGAATTTATCAAAAATCTAAGAGACAAGAGCTATATTAAAATTCTTAAACCAAATCCTCTCGGCTAATATTTTGACTAAACCAAATCTATTAATCGTTTAGAATAAAAGCAGACCAAAACTTAAAATTAATGGTGATCAAGCACGACAAGAAATCCAATTTAAGTTCTCCCAACAGCAGCAGCTATGGCTGTTGTCCATAAGCCTTTTTGGCCAGTTGTGGTTTGGGTAATATTAGTTGTTTTAACCTCCAGAGTGTCTGAAATCTTGAAGACATTTTCTTTGCCCGTCCAAATTTTGCCAGTATCAAAATCTTTGCCTAGGGTCGTGGCTAACATATAAGCAGCCAGCCTTTCAGCGTATTTTCCCGCTTCTTCCTCATCCTGACCGAAACTATGGTGTTCAGAAAGATAACCATAAAGGTGAGCATCATTGGGAATAGCCAGACCAACGGAAGCTGAGATCAGGCGATGACCTTCATCGGTTGAAATTTCACTCATGACCAGAAAAACGATCTGACCAGGACGAAGCAGTTTTAATCCCTCCTCCTTTGAGATCAATTGGCAATGTGGCGGGAAAATACTTGATGTTTTAACTAAATTAAAAGGAGCGATACCGGCATCTCTCAGGGCTTGTTCAAAGCTGGCCAATTTTTCCGGATGTTGTCCCCGACCCTTAGTCAGAAAAACCCATTTTGGCACAATTGCTTCCATTGTTCTTCTATCCTTCTGGTTTTATTAAAATTCTGCAGTTTTATGAGTAATCGCTTGATAATTTTTATCTTTTTTCCCAAGGGCTTTTACTCTAATACCAATTTATTTTTCTTTCTTTTGTTTAGGCTCATCTTCTTTTTTTACTTCCCCCATGCCGACTGGCTCAGGCTCTTTGAAATCGATAGTTTTCGAAATATCCCACTCACCCAAAGGCACATGAATTGAACCTTTAGATTGAACAAAAAGCTTTACAACCACAGGTTTCCAGTAAGGATTATCTTTGAAGGTAGCTAAGCTTTTGCCTTCAACCCCGTAATTGCTTTTCATCGTAATTACTTCGCTGACCTGACCTGGCATAATTGGCTCTTTTCTGATAGCAGCCAAGAAAGCATCCCCTAAATTTTCGGTTTCACCTTTAAATTTAAAGATAGCATTAAAATTGAGGTAATTGATTGGTTTGGATGAGACATTTTTAACTCTAAAGGAAATACAAGGTACAAGAATAAGTTTTGGTGGCCAAGGTTGATAGGCTTTAGCTACCCATTTAGTTTCCATATCAACAATCTCTATCGAAGAACGCAGTTCTTCAGGACTGGGTGCTTGCACGCAATGAGTGATAAATATCCCTGAAGCTAAGAAGAGAAGAGAATATTTTAAATTTTTACTCATCTTCGCCTCCATTTTCGTAAAAAATTAATATATAGCAATCAACAAAATTATGCAATTAACCTTTCACCAGACTATTTTACGTTATTATTGAGCAATTTATCTTTAACCATCAAACCAAGATAACTTAGTTAAAAGGACCTAATAGAATGGGGATTTTTATATTTGACCTGGGGATTAAACAGACTCTATAATTTAATTAGTTCCTACTCTTAATAAGATGAGAAATGGGAACGATTTTTATTCCTGCATTTTCCATCATCTCAATAACCTCGGGGAGGATTTCTAACGTCGTAGGGTAGGGATGACAGATCGCAATTGCTTGACCTTTTTGTTCACATAGTCGAATCAGAAGCTTAGCTTGCTTTAAAATGGATTGTCGGTTAACTTCCGAATCAAGAAAAATGTCCCGCTGGCCACAGTCAAGGCCTAGTTCTTTAGCTAATTTATAAGCGATTGATTTGTCAGTTGTTCGGCTATCAATGAAAAAAAGGCCGCGAGATTTGATCTCCAAAAGGATGATTTCCATTATTTCTTTTTTTTGAGTTATAAGTGAGCCCATATGATTATTCACGCCCCTTATTTCAGGAAGAGCCTCAAAGCATTCTTTGAGAGTTGTTAGCACCTGTTCTTGACTCATTCGAGAGTTAATCTCAATTAAAGACTTCCCCCCATTATTGTCAGAATTAATTGATTCAAGCGGAAGGTGGAGCATTATCTCGAGACCATGATTTAAGGCCATTTTAGCTGTCTCTTGAGCAAAGGGAGAGAAGGGAATAATAGCTACATTAACAGGGCGAGAAAGATTGACTATTGCTTTAATTGCCTCTAGATTTTCCCCTAGATCATCGATGATCAGGGAAGCCATTTTCTCAATAGGTTTTTTTTTAGAAATTTCGGAGGGAAGAAATTCAGAAGGCGGAAGAGGTTTTGGCTGAATAGGTCTAATCAAATTGAATTTGATTGTTGCTTTTTGGCCTAATTTAGCTTGAAGTTGCCATTCTAAAAGCCTGGTGGTTGGGCCTTCTTCATGAAGCCTTATTTTATATTGAAAGCCCGATTGAATAAGCTTATCCTTAATTTTTTTAACCAAATTCTCATAGGTTTCTTCTGGCATTTCAATGGAGACCATTGGAGTGGGTTTGTCAATAATTTCAATGATTTTATAGGAAGCTTCGGTCTGTTGTTGGAGAAAGGGAAGAAATTCTCGATCGATCCAAGAAAATAAAGAAGCTTTTTTACTTAAAAAGAAGAAAAAAAGGAAAGATTGATTTGTTTCTTTTTTTAATTGAAGATAATCAAGCCCCGCCCAGGAAATTAGAATGATAATTATAAAAATAAAAATTGGAAGAAATAACCCTGAAATTTTCCTTCCAGGCCTCAAGGGAGACTCTGCAGTTGAAGAGTCTTTTGAAGATAAACCGAGGAATTATTTTCATCAGGATTAAGTTTTATATTTGGCTCAATGCCTTTATTCCAAAGAAGTTTGTCTGGATAGATTCCCCCGATGGCGGTTGTTAAAAAGAACGAACTCCCATCACGTAACAAAAAGAATTCTCTTTTAGCGACAAGGCCTGGAGTCGAGTAGCCAATGACTGGAGCCTTCTTCTTTTCCTGAAGGACACCAGCCACCAATTCAGCCAAATCTTGGGTAGCCGAACTTACCCAAACGACAAGGTTAAGGTCAGGCACAGAAGGATTTTGAGGACAACCAAAAACTTGCGTTTCGTCGTTTCGGCCACGATAAATTATGATTTTTTCCCCATTAATAAATTGGTTAAGAAATCGAATGGCTTCATCTAATTGGCCTTCCTGTGCTGCTCTTAAGTCAATGATAAATGGCTCCTTAGATCGTCCAAGACGGGGAATTATTTTCTTGATAAAATCGTTAGTCAGAGGTGAGAAAAAACCGTAAATCTCCAGCCAACCACTAGTGCCCGGTTGAGAACGGAAAGTGTAAGGGTTGGCCAAGATTCTTTCTCTTTCAAGGGAAATTATTTGGGTTTTTTCTCCGCGTAAAGTCTTAAGAGTAAGCGATGATTTTTGTTTGCTTCTCAAAAGAAGGCGGATTTCGGTCAGGCTTAAAGCCGAAGTAGATTCTCCGTTGATTTCAGTAATATAATCCCCTACTTTTATATCTTGCTTTTGGGCCTGAGAATCAGGTATAAAGCCAACAATCATGGGGAAAAAGCCATATCTTTTCATTACGAGAATGCCCACATCATAAAGAACGCTTTCTTTTTGTTGTTCGAGGTAAAGGGCTGTAGCCTTTTGGTTTAAATAGCCTGAAAAGGGATCAAGGGAATTCACGAGCCCTCGTAGAGCCCCATCCATTGTTTCTAGGGGATTTTTTTCTTCAATATATTCACTCCGAATAAGACGAAAGACGGATAAGAGAGGCTCGAAAGGTCTTTCAGCAGCCTGAGCCGGCCTGAGGTTGGTTATTCCATAATAAAAAAGCAAAGATATGTATAAACCAGCTAACAACAATAAAACTAAATTTTGTTTTTTCATAGGAAAAATTAATTTATTAAAAAATAATTTTATCATTTTTTTCGTAGCCATTGCAAGGGGTCGAGAGCTTTGGTTTTGTAGCGAATTTCGAAATAGAGACAGATTCCCTTCATTGACTCTGAATCGCCGGCGATAGCGATGGGTTGTCCTTCTTTAACCCAATCGCCTTTTTTGACCAGGAATTCAGCACAGTGACCGTAGAGGGAGAAATAATTAAGGCCATGGTCGAGAATTAACAATTCACCATAGCCACGGAAGCTATCAGCATAAACAACTTTACCTGCGTGAATAGCCCTTACCGTTCGGTCTGGTCCTGTTGGGGCTATTTCTATGCCATTATTATACGTAATGGTATTAAACCGAGGATGCCTCTGAAGTCCAAAGGACGTAATAATTTTGCCTAAAATTGGCCAGGGAAGCTTTCCTTTCCTTTCATAAAAGGGAACAAAAGGGAAAGGAAGAGTTATTTCCTGTTTGATTATTTTATCAATAAGATTCTTAAGTTGGTCAGCCCGTTCTTGATATTCCTTAAGAATTTGCTCATAGATTTGACGATTTTGCTGAATCTTAGCTGAAAATTGCTTAAGACTTTTTTCTTTTTCCTCAAGTTCTTTTTTTCTTTTAAGAGCCTCTTCAAAAAGCTTTTTTAAGTCTTCTTGTTTGGATAGTAATTGGCTGGATAACTCTTTTAAGTGAGCTTCAGCTTTCAAATATTCGTTAAGGATACTGGTTTGGTGTTTAAGTAGGAGCTGAAGGCGCTGGCTCTCAGCCACAATTGCTAAGAGATTATTTGCTTGAAAGAAAAAGCGAAGCCAGTCCAGATATCCGTATTTATATAGAGAAACAAAAACTTTTTCCATTTGTTTTTTCTGATAATTTATTTGCTGTTTGAGAGTATCTATTTCTCTTTTTAGAGAAGCGATTTCCCGATCGAGTTTTTGACGTTCAGTAGCATTTAAATTGATTTGCTTAAGAAGAAGTTTTTTTTCAAGAGTTAGCTGGCTAAGTTGCGCTAAGATTGTAGTTTCCTTACTTTTTTCTTCTTTGATTCTCAATTCTAAGAGCCTAATTTCAGCCCGAATTTTCTGAAGACGTTCTTCTAGCCCGGAAACGTCCTGAGCTAATATTGTTTCTTTTATTGTGATAAAAGTTAAAAAAGAAATGAGAAAGAGAAGAACTTTTAGAAAGGGGTTGACCTTCATCAAAAAAAGCTTTCGATCCAAGATCATTTTCTCAAGATATAAATTATCCCCCCGATTAACCCTAAGATAAGGACAAAGCCGACATCAATTAAAGAAAAGGAAAAAGAAGCTTGAGCTGGAATCGAGTAGAAGGAAAAAATTTCAATATAGGCTCCTTCTCTTAAACCAAGACCATTGATAGTTATGGGAATGAGCTGAATAAAATGAACAACTGGAATAACCATAAAATAATCTAAGAAAGGAACTGAGAGTCTTAAAGACTGGCCGATGAGGAAGTAATAGATAATGACGTTCAATTGAAGGGCAAGGGCTAACAACATCGCCAGGATAAAAGCTCGTTTCTGGTAACGATAATTAATTATAGTTTGCCGGAAATCAACAACTTTTTCTAAGAGCAAATTAATTTTTTTTCTTTTTAAAAGAAATTTCAGAAAGTAAGGCCAGGGAAAAATAATAAAAGCTAGAATAAGAGCGAAGCCGACCGCTCCAAAAGCAAGGGCTATCCAAATGAAAGGGGATTGATTAGCCAATTCAACACGGATAAGAGCGACGATTAAAGCGAAAAGAAAAAGGATAAATAGGCCGGTTAATCTTTCCACAATGATAATGGCTGAGGATTTGACTAGAGTTCGAGAATAACGAGTTCCATCCCAAATGCGAACAATGTCACCTCCAAAACGAGTCGGTAAAAAATTATTGAAAAAAGTACCTACTAGGTAAGATTGGATTAGGAAAAGGAGGGGAACATTATCGCCCTGAGCTCTAGTTAAAATTTGCCACCGAAAAGCACTGATCAGAAGGCCAATCGCGTGTAAAGAAAAAGCGATAATTAACCAGCGCCAATTAACTAGACGAATAATTTGGTAGACCTGGCCGAGATTTGTTTGGCTGGTCAAAATATAGGCTAAAATAGCTAGACTGATAATTAATTTAAGCAGAGTTAACCAGAGATTTCTTGCTTTGGGCTGTCGACCAAAATTTCTCATTGAGGATATTTATTTTTTATCATAAATTTAGTAGTGGTAAAAGTGAAAGGATTAAGCCAAAAGATAAAGGCTTAATAGTTCATGAGCTATTATCAAAATAAAGGCCCGACGACTGAGTCGGAAACAGCCTATAAAAAAATAAGGATTTCAGATTCAAAATGGTTGGCTCAAAATGAGCAGGTTCGATTAGCTATTGATATTTTAAATTTTGCGCTGGATGCCGTTAATCCAGAGAATTTAATAAAAAAAAGTTTGAAAAGGAAGGGGTTTAAACTTGAAATCCAGGCGACATTAGGAAGAAAAATCATTGATTTAGAAGCCTTTCATCAAATTTTTATGGTCGCAATCGGAAAAGCTGCCCCGTTAATGGCTAAAGCTTTCCTTGAAATATTAGGCGATAGAGTGGATAAAGGCATTGTAGTTTGCTATCCTCGAGGAGATTTCTCTTGGCCTGGAATTGAAAAATTAGAAGCCCCCCACCCATTTCCTGATGAAAGAAGCATAATGGCGGCTGAAAAAATATTGGCCTTAAAGAGGGAAGTTAAAGAAAGAGCTCTAATTTTTTTCCTGATTTCAGGTGGAGCCTCAGCTCAGATAGTCAAACCGATTAGGCCAGTTACTCTTAATCAGAAGGTAGAGTTAATAAAAGCTTTGATGCAAGCTGGAGCTGATATTAAAGAACTCAATGTTGTGAGGAAACATCTTTCAGAAATAAAGGGGGGTAAACTGGGGAAATTTTTCAGTCCAGCCACAATTATTAATATTTTCATTTCAGATGTGGTTGATGACGATCTAGAAACAATTGCCTCAGCGCCTACGACCTGGGATAATTCGACCTTCATGGATTCCAAAAAAATAATCATGAAATATAAGCTTTGGGAAAAAAGCCCCGATTCAATTAAAGAAATTATCGAAAAAGGCATCCAAGGTGAAATTGAAGAAACCAGAAAAATTGGAGAGATCAATCATGAAAAGCTCCTAAATTTTGTTGTTGGCAATGTTGAGGTAGCGGCTAGAGCTGCCTCAGCGATAGCTAGTCAAATGGGATTTTTGCCTTTGATTTTAACCCTTAGGGAAAGGGGGGAAGCCAGGAATAAAGCCGTACTTTGGGCTAGCCTAATTAAAAATTTATCTTTATCTCCTCAGCTTAAGTCAAATTCTTATGCTCTTATTTCTGGAGGAGAATTGACCGTAACCGTGAAGGGCCAAGGTAAAGGGGGAAGAAATACAGAATTTTGTCTAGCCTTATTAAAAGAATTAATAAAAGAACAGATTAGTGAAGATATTAGATGGTGCGGAGCAAGTTTGGCAACTGATGGACACGATGGACCAACCGAGGCTGCCGGCGCTTTAATTTTTCCAGAAATCATCCAAGAAGTGATCAGCAAATGTCTGGATATTAAGGACTATTTAGAAAGTAACGATTCTTTGACATTTTTTGAAAAAATTGGAAGCTCAATAATAACTGGGCCAACTGGGACTAATGTAATGGATCTGCGTCTTTTTCTTTTTCAAAAAAACGCTTAAGGGTAAAATCGATAATTGAAGAAACAAGTTAATTGCTAAGAAATATGAAGAAAGAATATAGATAATCGAAGAAAATAGTTAATATGGAAAGAAAAAATAAAAGAAAAAATAAATGAAGGAGGTAAAATGAAGCCTATTGAAATAAGACCTGGAATTTATTGGGTAGGAGTCAATGATCAAACCACCGATTTGTTTGAGGGTCTATGGCCGGTAAGAAAAGAAGGGGTCTCTTATAATTCATATTTAATTTTAGATGAAAAGAAAGTTATTATCGACCTGATAAAGCCGATAAAAACAGAAGAATATCTTATTGGTCTTGAATCAATAATTCCTTTAAAAGAAATTGATTACATTATTCTTAATCATCTTGAGCCTGATCACGCAGGTCTTTTGATGACCTTTTCTCAGCTTGCGCCTCAAGCTAAGTTCCTAGGCACTGCTAAAGCTTCAGAACTGATTTCAAAATTTTTAAAAGTAAAAGAGGAAAATCGCTTCCAAATAGTTAAAGACGGGGAAATTCTTCATTTAGGTGAGAAGAGCTTACAGTTTTTTTCTACTCCCTTTGTTCATTGGCCTGAGACAATGATGACCTATGAAAAAAGCACGAAGATTCTTTTTTCTTGCGATGCCTTTGGAGGATTTGGGGCCATTCACGGACGAATATTTAATGATGAAATTGACTCCTTGGAATTCTATGAGCAGGAAGCTCTAAGATATTATGTTAATATCGTGGCCAATTATAGTCAGAGGGTAATTTCGGCCATTGATAAACTGACAACCTTGCCTGTTGAGATAATTGCTCCTTCCCACGGTCTTATTTGGCGAAAAAGCCCTGAACGAATTGTAGGACTTTATAAAAAATGGGCAAGCTATGCTTCTGGACCTGTTGAGAAAGGGATAACTTTGATCTATGGTTCTATGTATGGTTTCACGGAATCTCTAACCGATGCTGTGGCTAAGGGGATAGCAAGGACTGGAATCAAATATTGTTTGTTTGATGGAGCGAGAACCCATGTAAGTTATATTTTGCCTTCCCTATGGACTATGGAAGGCGTAATTATTGGAGCGCCGACTTATGAGGTTAAATTATTCCCCCCTGTAGCGGCGATTCTAGAGATGGCTCGTCATAAAAGAATTTTTGGTCGTAAAGCTGGCTATTTTGGAAGTTACGGTTGGAGCGGCGGCGCCCTTAAAGACTTCAAGGGATTAGCCGATGAACTTAAATGGAAAGTAACCCATACTCTTGAGGTCCAAGGAATGCCAGATAAGGACGACCTTGCTCGAGCCGAAGAATGGGGTGAGCAATTTGCTTCCTCACTAATTAAGACTTGCAGTTAATCTATGATGTTTTAATTGAAAAATTTGCTTTAAAAAAGTTTACAACGATAGAAGCAATTAAGCAAAAAATATACTATTTTTGGCCAAACTATTGAATATCGAATGCAAAAGGCCAGCAACAATATTTTTAATCTTTTATTGATTAGATGGGGAGGACTAGGTGATCTTTTAATAACAGTACCATCCATAAATCTGATTAGAAATCATTTCCATCAAGCTAGGATTACGTTGCTTGCTAGGTGGGCATATGGTTGCTTTTTAAAGGAAGCTGGGTTGGTGGATTCAATAATTCCTCTTGAAGATAGACAGTCTCTTTTTATTTTTCGAAATGATCAGAGTCAGGCCGAGCATAATCTTGAAGAAATTGATCTTTTAGTTATTTGGCTTAATAAGCCTTTGGTGGGGAGCGAAGAAATCATCCCAAAAATGTGGAGAAAAAAATCTCAGGTAATAATAGGAACAAAGGAAAATAAACTATCTTTATCCAGATATTTCTTAATGAAGACTGCAGAAATTTTAGAAATTAACATTGAACAGAATATCATAGAAGAATTAGATGAGGAAAAGCTTGCCAGTTTGTCCATTAAAAAAGAATGGTTAGAAGAAGCTGAAAATTTTTTCCTTAGCTTAAAAGGGTGTCCTTATGCTGTTATTCATCCCGGTAGTGGGGGGCATGCCAAAAGATGGCCTTTGGAGAACTTTCTTAAGCTTGTTAATATTTTTGCTGATATGAAGATAAATGGGGTGTTTATTACAGGTCCAGCAGAAGAAAGTTATTGTCCAACTCTTTCAGCTGTTAATTGGCCTATAGGTTGGTTTTGGATCAATCAGCCATCATTGACTGTTATTGCGGCTCTTCTAGCTAAAAGCACCTTTTACATTGGCAATGATTCTGGAATAACCCATTTGGCGGCCCTTTGTGGTTGTCCTGGCCTTGCTTTTTATAAAAAGGAAAATATTCCCTTATGGTTACCTTATTCCCGAAGAATCAAGGTAATAGAAGCATTGGATGTTGGTGAAATCGGAGTGGAACTTGTTTGTCAGGAAATTAAAAAAATCTTTGAAGAAAGGTAAAAAGAGAAAAATGGAATGTGGAAATTAATAATTCAGGATGGCTTGGATATCCCCCCTTTTGATTAAATTTAGGACATGACACAATTATGTGCAGGTTGCTATATTTCTTTTATTATTAATAAGATAGAATAGAAATTAACAGGATTTTCACATAATTTTTAACAGATTGCCTTTGGGAAAGATTATATAAGATTAAAAAGTGGTTTGATGTTAATTTTTTTTGTGATAAAATTTATTTTCTTTAGAAGGGGATATATTTATGAGCCGAGATAAATGGAAAAAAGTTTTGGAGGATTGTTTTGAGAAGCTCAGCTTAATTAAAAAATGTCAAGAAGAAACAAGGGAAAATTTCGCTCAGTTTTGTGAGTTTATTGCTGAGCCTGCTTTTGAGACTTTGGGAGAGGCCCTAAAAGACTATGGTTTAAGAACTTGGTATAAGAAAGAGAGTTCTAACCTAATTAGATTTGAGATGTCATTCCCCAGATCTAAGGAAATTCAATTTTCCTATGGAATATATCTTCCCCCAAACTCTATCCAAATGAAATTAAAATTGATTCTCCGGGGGCGACGGACGAAAGATTCCCCTATGAAAGAATGGGTTGAACCCTTTTTTGAAAGTCTCCAGCCGGGAAATATCCTCAGCTTATCAAAAGAAGAACTTATGGAAGATCTTCTTATCCATTATCGAGATTTTATGATCGAAGCCTTAACCTCATCTGATTAAAATTCAAAAGATTGGATTAGGGGGATAAAAATTATCTTTGATAAGAAATTACTCATTTTGAGAAAAATCCCCGTAAAGTTAAGTTTAATTATAATGCTTAACGAAAAAGTCACCTATAAAGTGTGATATGTAACTATGCGGCCTTATGGCTCATTTAAAAGGTTTATTATCATCCTTTTATCAATTTTTTTGGAGTCTTTTTCAGATATAAGAGCAGGCTTCGAAATATATCCAATCGTGGTAGGGGAAGAGGATTATGTCTATGTCCTTCAAGAAGCTCAAAAGAATCGAAGTCAGGGAAACTATGAAGAAGCAGTTTTGCATTTTGATAAGGCAATCAATTTTATTAAAAGTAGGGCTCTAACAGAAAAATTATCCGGGAGAGAAGGATTATTAGAAGCAATTGAGGGAAAAGGTCTCGTTTTGTGGAATTTAGGACAAATGAAGGAGGCGGCAGAATGCTTTAAAGAGGGAATGCTATTGGCTCGTCAGTGGAAGATGGCCATATCAATGTCTTTCTTTGAGGGTTGCCTTGAGGTTTACGAGCTTTATCAAGATGGAAAGAATAAGCGGGGAAAGATGGATTATAGAGGAGCTATAAATAGTTTTGAAAAGGCCTTATTTATGGCTCGAAAATTGAGAAGTCCTGAGCTGGAATTGAAATGCCTTAGACAGGCTAGTCTAGTTTTTTTTGATCAGAACGAATTAGAAAAATTTCGAATTCTAAATGAAAGAGGATTGAGAATAGCCCGTTTATTGAGTCACAAACTTGAGGAAGGCCGTTTCCTCAACAACATTGCCCTATATCACTTGGAAAAAAGAGATTTAATAAATTCTTTTGCGATTTTAAATCGATCATCAATATTAATTGATGAAAAGGGGACGAATCAAGATAAAGCTGATTGCCTTTATAATTTAGGTTTAAGCATCTCGTTGGTAGGATTTTTTGATAGAGCAATAAAATATTTTAAAGAGGCAATGATACTAGACGAAAAAGAAGGGAAAATTGAAAATATTATTCTAGACCTTAATAATATTGGTTTATGTTTGTTAAAAAAAGGAGAGCTAAATAATGATGAGTCGATAATTAAAGAATCCCTTTCATATTTTCATAAGGGGCTAAAATTATCAGAGAAAAATACAAATGTCAAAATGAGAATTATGATACTAAATAATTTAGCTATTGCCTTTAATTCATTAGGAAAAAGGAACAAGGCACAAAGCTTTTTGAATGAAGCCTTATCATTAAGCAAAAAATCTAAGGATACATATAGTTTGATAACAGTAAATGATACAGCAGGAAGTATTCATGCTGATAATGAGCCAAAATTAGCGCTAGAATATTTATTTGAAGCATTGTCTCACTTGTCAAAATTGAGGGAATTTCCTGAAGAGTGGATTATACATTACAACATAGGACGAGCATATGAAAATATAAATAGGAATGAACAAGCATTACGTTATTATAATAGATCGATAGAACTTATTGATAGCTTAAGAAAAAGAATTAGCTACGATTTTTACCAAGTTGGCTTTCTTAGAAATAAAGAAGTAGTATTTGATGCTTTAATCCGTTTGAAAAAGAAAATGCACGATCAAATAAATAATA
Source organism: Candidatus Aminicenantota bacterium (assembly GCA_026416195.1). Taxonomy (GTDB): domain Bacteria; phylum Acidobacteriota; class Aminicenantia; order Aminicenantales; family CALLJL01; genus CALLJL01. The sequence goes on from JAOAFQ010000101.1 coordinate 25,406, forward strand.
GTAAAAGTAAAATAGAAGTATTTGAAGCAATTGAAAAAACAAAAGGGAAATCGTTCCTTTTTTTATTAAATAGCTTAAATTTAAGTTTGAACAATAAAAAAGAAGATATTCAAGATACTGAAGATGATATAGAAAAAAGAAAGGGCGGCCTATTTTTACATGATTCCTTAATGTCAAGCGAAAAAAAACAATTTAAACAAATAAGAGAAGAAGATATTAAATTAATAAAAATTGCAGAGAAAAAGTATCAGTCATTAAATAATATAGAAAAGATTGTAAATGCTAAAATTTTAACTATTGAAGAAATTCAATCAAGTTTATTGGACGAGAAAAGCGCAATATTTGAGTATTATATTGGGCATTGGGGATCCATAGGAATATTGATAACGAAGAGGGATTTCCATATTATAAATTTGCCAACAAAGGAAGAAATAGAAAAGTTGATAATCGGATATTCTAAATTGATATCAAATCAGCCATTAAAAAAATTTGCTGGGGAAAAAGCTGCAGAAAGAATATATTTAGAAATAATAAAGCCATTAGAAGAAAGACTTCCTAACAAAATTGAAAATTTAATTATAATTCCGGATGGATATATTTATTATCTTCCGTTTGAAGCATTAATGACTAAAATAGATGGTAAATTAGAATATTTAGTAAAGAAATATAACATGATATATGCACCATCTGTATCATCGTTATTTGTTATAAAGAAAGAAAATAAAGAAAACGAAGTTTTACATAAAGAGGTATTAGCGATTGGATATCCAAAATATAAAAATATTTTAGCGATAGATATTGGAAAAAATGAAAATAAATTAAAAGAAAATATGTATATTTTTCAAAATGAGATTAGGTTTAAACCTTTGCCATATTCAAGAAAGGAAATAAAATATATAAAAAATATCTTCGGTAGAGATAAAATTGATGTCTTAATGAGGGAAAAGGCAAAAGAAAGCATTTTAAAAAATATGAATATAATAAATTACAAAATAATACATTTTGCATGTCATGGCTATATTGATGAAAGTTTTCCATTTAGGTCTTCTCTTATATTAACGCCAGAACCAGACAAGGGAGAAGATGGGTTTCTTCAAGCTCATGAGATATCAGAACTAGTGTTTAATGCAAAACTTGTTGTTCTTTCTGCTTGTCAATCAGCGAGAGGCCCCCTTGAAAAAGCTGAGGGAATATTAGGTTTAAATAGAGTATTCTTTACTAGCGGAGCTAAGGCTGTAATTTCTTCACTACGGCAAGTAAATGATCGTTCAAGCGCTGACCTTATGGGCAGGTTTTACAAACATCTAAGAAGAGGAATAACAATTGCTGAAGCCTTAAGAGAAGCGAAAATTGATATGTTAAAAACAAAGTTTAATCACCCTTTTTATTGGGCTGGATTTATACTCAGCGGAGACGGATTTTCAATTCTTTTTGGCCAGAATTAATTTTGGTTAATGGCAGTTCGCCCATCCAACTAAATATTATGTTACCTTCAGAATTTTCAGCTTCGAAACTTATTAAAAGCTGGTGGCCAGACTCAATCTGTTCACAAATGTCGGATGGTAGTCTAATTTGGCATTCATAAGTGATGTTGTTCCAAACCGAATTTAAAGAAGAGTCAAAAATATGAATTACATATGACTTTGCTTGAACTATTTGATCCCACTTTAAAAGATAAGGACAAGCTTCAGTAGGAGTAGCGTCATATACTAGTGAAAGATAGGTTGCAGCTTCAAAACTTCTCGTTATAGAATCTTTTGACATATTTACATATCTTACTGAAAAAAATAAAACAAAGCTAAAAAATAAAGTAAAGGTCAAATAAGGAACAAATTTTAAAAAGCGGACATTGAAAAAACATTCTGGTTTTTCCTTATCTAATTCATCATTAATAACTTGGTGACGAAGGAGTGAGTCTATAAAATTATCTTCCTCTCTTATCAATTCTTTAAAGAAATAGAAAAGTCGAAGGCAATTATTGCATTCAACTATATGATCAATAATTCTTCTTGTCTTTTTACTTGGAAATCTTATTGCTTCTATTATTTTCTCCGGAGTTGGGCAAGGCGTGTTGGGAATTATATTAATTGATTCTATATATTTAGAAAATAAATGTTTTATGTCTCTAGTTCTTAGGTTCATAGTAAATACTCTTTTCTTTTAAAATTTTTTTAAGATCATTAAGACCGCGATAAAGAAGATTTCTAGCTTTATTCTTACTCCAAGAATAATATCGAGCTATCTCATCTATATTCATATTTAATAAAAATAACTTTACAGCCTTCTTTCTAGAGTCTATAAGGCAGTTTAGGGCAGATACGATTAGTTCTTGAATTTTTTCTTCTGAAGGAAGTTCAGAATAGCAAGAAAGATTTTTTTCGGCAATCGTTCGCATATTCGTTTGATTTAATGAAGTTTCTTCTCTTTTCCATTTTCGGAGGTGGTCAATAACTGTTGATTCAATTATCTTTCTTATGTAAGACGTTTGATAATCAATATTTTTCTCATTCATTAAGAGTTTCCAGAGCTTAATTCTTATTTCTTGGGCAACGTCATCTGGATCGATGCCATATCGTTGAAGGTCATATTTATGTATTTGGATCCTAATAAAATGCGAAAAAGAGGCGAGAAGCTTTTCAAGATGATCTTCTTTGAATTTTGCCACTTTCTAAATATCTAAATTAATAAAAATAAATAGTCAAATATAAGTTCATAAATTATAACGTGCTTAAAAATAATATTTCTCATTATGAAATTAAATGAGATTAAACATTTGTGAGGTCGTCATAAGTGTGATAGAAAGACCTACAATGAACGATTGGCGAGAAGAAATAACATTAAATATCGAAGGAATAAAAATTATTGGCCAAGAATTGAATAGGGATAAGACGGAGAAATTGCTAATTCGAATTGCAAAAAGTAATAAAAATATTCTTATTCTTGGTGAAACTGGAACAGGCAAGGATGTTTTAGCGAAAAAAATTCATGACTGGAGTGATAAAAGAAATGACCCATTTGTTGCTATAAATTGTGCAAGTATTCCTCATGAGCTATTTGAAGCAGAACTTTTCGGCTTTTCAAAGGGATCATTTACAGGTGCTTATAATGAAAAGATAGGTCTTTTAGAAGCAGCTCAAAACGGCACTATCTTTCTAGATGAAATAGGTGAGTTATCTCTTTTTCATCAAGCCAAATTGCTTAGAGTAGTAGAAAATAAAATCTTTCGAAGGATAGGTGAAACAAAAGAGAGACTATGTAAAGCAAGATTTATATTTGCCACAAATAAAGATTTAGTAGCTGCAGTAAAATCTGGTAGCTTTCGACAAGATTTATATTATCGGATAAGTATTGTTCAAATATATATTTCGCCATTAAGATTTAATCTTAATATAATTCCAAGTCTAATTAAATCAATATTAGATAGGGAAAATGAAAATCAAAACCAGAATAAAGTAATAACAAAAGAAGCTATACGAAAACTTATGAGTTATGATTACCCCGGTAATATAAGAGAACTGATAAATATAATTGAAAGAGCATTCCTATTATCAGATGATGACATGATAAAACCAGATGATATCCATTTCGATAATATTATTCATAAGGGTACAAATCATAAAGCCAAAAATGGCCTATCTGTTGATAGATTAAGAGAAGTATTAGAAGCCTGCCGATGGAACAAAAGTGAAGCGGCAAAAAGGATTGGGACAAGCAGAAGGCACTTATATAGATTAATACAAAAATATAAAATTGATTGTGTCATTTAAAAATTAGCAATTGTTATTGACAAAAAAGAAACTCGTCCATTATTATAATAAAAGAAAGAATAACTCAAAATTAAACACGGTTGCTGCGGAATGTGGGGAAAAGGTTTTTTTGAATATGAAATAAACAATAGAACCTCAGGGATTTTCGTTTTTTATCCGCTTTTAAAAGAAAAAAGAGATGTAACTGCAATTATAATTATTGTTGTTTCAGTCTCAATCATTATTATCTTGACAATTAAATTGGATATTATCCCTCAATGGGTTGACCTTATGAACAAGAACATATTAACAAAAGTAACTCTTTATTTGATAGCAGTTTTATGTAGTTTGCTAATTATAGGATTATTGTTCAGGACGATTTTATGGCTAAGATATCGACCTTTAACCGAAAGCGATTTAGAAAACATAGAATGGCCTTTTATTTCAATAATTTTGCCATCATATAATGAATCTGAAATGATAGAGAAGGCAGTGGAATCCGTTTTTATGGCGGATTATCCAAAAGAGAAAATTGAAGTCATAATTGTAGACGACGGCTCTAATGATGGGACAAGCGAAAAATTGAAGTACTTAAAAAAAAAGTATGCCAGTTTATTAAAGATAATTCATTTTAAAATAAATCTAGGCAAAAGGAGAGCGCTTTACTCTGGCTTAAAAATTGCAAAAGGTGACATCATCATAACAATTGATTCAGATAGTATAATCGATAAAGATGCATTGAAAAATCTTATTGTTCCTATGATATTAGATACTAAAGTGGGGGCGGTAGCAGGTCGTGTGGCTGTGCTTAATGAAAAACAGAATCTTTTAACGAAAATGTTATCTGTAAATTACTCGATTTCATTTGATTTTGGACGAGCTTATCAAAGTGTGTTTGGGGGTGTGACAGTATGTCCAGGAGCATTGACTGCCTATAGGAAAAATGCAATTAAATCAATTTTGAAAGATTGGGTTAACCAAGAATTTATGGGAAAAGCATGTACCCACGGTGAAGATAGGCACATGACTAGTCTAATATTAAAAAATGGGTATATAACTAAGTATCAATCAAATGCATTGATTTATACGTGTGTACCATCTAATATGATTCAATTAAATAGAATGTATATAAGATGGACAAGAAGTTATATAAGAGAGTCAATATTATATTTAAAATATTTGTTATTTGATATAAAAAGCAAAAGGCGCTTTATTTATTGGTGTGATTTTATATTATCAAATGTTATCTATCCATTTCATATATTGTTGTCAGTTATATTAATTTATTCTGTTTTATATGAGCCTATATTCTTAATTAAACAGATAATATTTCTATTATGTATTTCGTTAATATTATCCCTTTATTATTTATGGAATCATAAAAATTTAAATTTTATTTTTGGAATCCCTTATAATATGATGTTATTATTATTCTTCTGGTGGATATTTCCATACTGCCTGTTAACCATAAATGAGCCGTCATGGTTGACTAGATAAAAGATAAAAATCAATGAGATTTGCCATTCTTAATTTTTATAAAAATAGAAAGGATAAGAGCTAAGATTATAGCGGAAGTAAAGAATAAAGGATAAAAATTATTCCTAATTATAGTTATCTGAGTATTACCATATGCAATAAAGGCTGCCCAATAAAATGGGTGCGATAAAATTTTTGATCTTATTAATTCTAATTTTGCTTTTTGTAAAGCAATTTCTACAGAAAAACGTTTTTTTAAATAAAAATAGAATCTTTGCATTAATTGAGATGTAGCTTGGTCATTGACTGACCAAAGACTCAAGATAAGAGATGAAGCCCCAGCATAAAAGAAAGCTCGATTTAGTCCTTCTATTCCTTCACCTCTGATTAAAGCGCCTTTTCCTGTTTGACAAGCAGATAGAGTGACAAGGTCAGCATTGAGCCTTAAATTGAAAATTTCTCTTACTTGTAGCAATCCATCTTCTTGAGGATCTTGATCTAATTTAAGGATAATAGAAGAGCGAGCTGGTTTTTTATCATCTATGATGCAGTGCGTGGCAAAATGAATTATTTTATATTGGGTTAAATCAATTTCTTTAACTCTTTCTTCAGCAGCTTCTTCTGCTACCAAAACTTTTTTCTTTTCTAATGGAAAGTATGATGAAATTCTTTCCACTTCTTGAGTACTGAAGCGGAGACTATCCAAAGTTACATCAACTCCAGGTTCATAAAAACTTTTCAAGACAACCTGCGAGTTCTTTGACGAATTATTTCCATTAACTTCAAGCAAAGGATTACCTATAGCGAGCAAATATTTTTTTGCTCTTTTACCATTATCATTTCTTCTTTCTATAATTTCTTTAATTGAAGTTAAAGATGGAGCATAAGAAATTGTAAAATTCTCTATGAGCCATTTATTTCTTCCATTTTTTAAAATAGAAATTGATTCAAAAGGCAAATAATGAAGGATGTCGTCCGGGATGATAATAATCCTTTTTATCCCTGAGAAGTGGCGTAAAGCGGGATCAATTAGTGTTAGATATAATTCATATCCATTATTGAAGTCGTTGGATTCAGGATCGCTTATTTTTATTAAATAGTTTCGTACTAGCCTTTTAATTTCTTCCGTTGGGGGGAGAGGAATAACCTTAAAGTGATCTTTAGTTAATGCAAAAACATAACTAGCTTCAGATGACATTAAATATGATAAAACTAAAGTTTTTTTGGAAATGAGTTTTTTCTGTGCTTCATCTAAAGTAATAAACTGAGGATATTGGAGATTTGCGTAGGCTGGATTATTTTTTCGCATTTCTCTTCTAATATTTTCTAGTTCTTGCTCAACTTCCTCTAGTTTATTATAAAGTTGCTGTTTTTGATTTTCAGTAAGTTCTGGATTTAATAATTTAGTGTAGAGATTTGATATTTCGTTCATCAATTCAACTTCATAATATCTTAATTTTTGGCTTATTCCTTCTTCAAATGATATTTTAGAAAGCTCAATTGAATCTAAAAAGGATCTGGCTCTTGCCTTTTCAGAAAATAATAAAGCATCTCTTAAATAAGATATTTTATTTTCTCTCAATCCTATTTTAACTAAAATATCTATTAGTTTATAATATGAATCTAATCTTTTGTTTGTGCTTAAAAATGAGTACTTATATTCTTCTAAAACAAGTTTAGATCGAATATTTTCGATTATATTAATTGAATTTTTTAAATTTTCAATTGCTGAATAATAATCTCCTTTTTTTATATATGTGTTAGCAAGTTCTAAGTATGCTTCCCATAAAATTTGACCATTTCTTAATTTAGAGCCAAGTTCTAAAGACATTTTATAGGAATCAATTGCTTTCTCATAATTTCCAAGGTTAAAAT
>JAOAFQ010000118.1 GCA_026416195.1 Candidatus Aminicenantota bacterium
AGCTTCAGGCCATGGCCCGAGCCTCTCTGGTCAATAGGGATGAGGAGCTTCGAGCTAAAGCGATTAGATTAGTTGAGGGCTGGGCCAAAACTTTGGGGATTGATGGCAATCCCCGCATGGGCCATTATCCCTGGGAAAAAATGGTGGGTGGGTTAAGTGATCTTGTTCAGTATTTGGGCTATAGCGAAGCCAGTCAATGGCTTGAAAAAATTGTCGATTGGGGCATAGCTAATCTTGATCGGACAAGAACGCCGGCAGCTCGAACTCCCTGGGAGTTGCATTCAGGCCACCCCCTTGAATGGTATACCTTAAGTGAAAATCTTTATCGGGCCTACTTGGTGACAGGCAAAGCTAAATACAAGGAATTTGGCGACGTATGGCGTTATGATTTATATTGGAATAAATTTGCTGAGACCAACAACCCTTCGGGGGCCCATGGGGTTCATGCCTACAGCCATTGTAACTCTTTTAGTGGGGCGGCCATGGCCTATTTGATTGAAGGCGATGAGATTCTGTTGCGGGCAATGACTAATTTTTATGACTTTCTTCGAAACTCGCAGTGTTATGCCACTGGCGGCTATGGTCCAGCAGAACGTTTTGTTATTAATGACGGAGCGCTTGGGGCTTCTTTAGAAAGTCGCCTTGATAGTTTTGAGGCCCCTTGTTGTACCTGGGCTGCTTTCAAATTAGCGAAATATCTGATGATGATTACTGGCGACGCAAAATATGGAGATTGGATTGAACTTTTATTATATAACGGTATCGGTGCTGCTTTACCCATTGTCAGTCATGGTCGACACTTCTATTATGCTAATTATCATCTTGGAGCTGGCTATAAAGTCTATTCCCGCCATATTTTCACTTGTTGCTCAGGAACCTATTTCCAAGATGTGGTTGAATATCATAATTTAATTTATTTTCATCATGATCAAAATATTTACGTTAATCTTTATTTACCCTCAGAGTTGGAGTGGGTCACAGCCCAAGGAAAAGTTAAGATAAGGCTTGAGACTGATTACCCTGAAGCTGAGAAGATTAATTTGCAAGTTGACCCAGAAAAAACGACCTCTTTCACCTTTCATTTTCGAATTCCCAGTTGGTCGAAAGCCATGGAAATTAAAATAAATGGGACAGAGCAATCTTTTGATTTTAGGCCAGGCAACTGGGCAAAAATAAACCGACGATGGCAACCTGGTGACCGGATTGAGATCAAAATTCCCCTCGAATTCCGTCGAGTTCCGATAGACCAATGGCATCCTGACAGAGTAGCTATTGTTCGTGGGCCAGTGGTTTATGCTCAGCAGGTGGTTCATAAACATTTGGTCAGTCTTCCGAAAACTGATGAAGAGCTTAATGAGTGGCTAATTCCGACTGATAAACCCACCCTTTTTCAATACAAAGGACAAGAGCAAAGCTCCCAAAGAGATGATTTTAAACCTCTTTATGAATTTGCTGAACTTGAAACCTATCGACTCTATTTTGACCCTAAGCTGAGAAATGTTTTGTGGTGAAAAGACTAAGATTTTGATAGAAAGATATCCAAATAAACGGAACCCTTGACATCTTTTTCATTGATGTGATAAATCAACGCGTTATCGTTAACGCATAAATTTAACTATTTTTAGGAGGTATAAATGCTAAAAACCAAGATGTTTTGGTCGCTCCTTTTGATCTTTTTGATCACTTCCTTCCTCCAGGCCCAGGTGGATCGACAGACAGGCGTCATTTCGGGTGTCGTTACCGATAATGAAGGTAACCCGCTTCCCGGAGTGAATGTTTTTGCTTTCGGTCCAGCCCTCATCGGCCAAGTTTCAGATGTGACCAATGTCAATGGAGCGTATCGGTTACCGGCTCTCCCACCAGGTACTTACACTGTGGTGGCCGAACTTCAAGGCTTTAAGACAGTCAAACGAGAAAACGTCATTGTTCGGCTTGGGATGATTGTCAAAATTAACATTGAAATGGAACCTTCGGCTATTCAGGAAGAAGTAACCGTTACGGCAGCTTCACCCACGGTCGATGTTCAGTCTAATAAGGTCTCCAATGTTTTAAGTTCAGAATTGTTGCAAAAGCTACCCTTTGGGCGCAGTTTGACCGCTATTATCAATGCCCAGCCTGGGGCAGTAAGTGGAATAATTCATGGTGGAACTGGTATATCCAATGCCTATGAAATTGATGGCATTAATGTTAATGACCCAACAATGAATGGTTTGTTGGTTAGCCTCCATTACGATACGATGGAAGAGGTTGAGGTCAGTACCGGTGGCCTGCCGGCACAAGTAGGTAATTCTTCTGGTAATTTTATCAATGTTATTACCAAATCAGGGGGGAATAATTTTGATGGCCAATTGCAAGCTTATTACACTGGTGAAAAACTAGCCAAATCCTTGGTCACTGAAGAACAACTCAAGAGTTTAGGACTGGGCAAACCTACCCCCCCTCTTTGGAGCATTGATTCTGCTTTCACCTTAGGTGGTCCAATAATTAAAGACAAATTCTGGTTCTTTACAACCGCTGGTTATATCGGCAATGAAAGACGGAGTTCTTTTGTCCCAACCACGATTCTTGGCAAGTACTATGATCAGGTCGCTCAAATTACCAATCAATACCGAGCTTTTTTGAAGCTGACTACCCAATTAACAAAAAACATCCGATTCTTTACCATGTTTGATTTTTATTTTAATGACTCGCCACCCTCCCAAGGTACGACCACGACCCTGGAAGCAGCAACCGAAAGACCCCGGGATATAAGATACACTTTTACTGGCAATTTATCCTGGATCATTAATCCTAACACCATATTGGATTTGAGAGGCGGTTTTGTTAATTATCCCTTTCCTGTTGTAGCCTCCAATCAGGGAGCTGACCGAACTCAATATACGGATAGTTATACTGGCTATACTTGGGGAGCAGCGATTTTCCTTCAAGAAGATTGGGGCCGCTGGACTAGACAGCTTTCAGCTCGTTTAACCCGATTTCAGGACAATTTCCTCGGCGGCGATCATGAAATATTGATGGGCCTTGAATATCAGTTTAACCGTGATCTTCATGGTTATAAGCGTGGGGCCAATCCCATGATCTGGTATTTCTATAATGGTAATCCCTATTATTATCGGGGCTATTATGGTTTAACAGGGCCTCATCCCACCTTAGGTGATGGTCGTTTAGCTTTCTATTATGAGGCGGGAGATGAATTCTTCCGTCACTATGGCGAAGAAGAGCGCATCGGGGCCTTCATTCAGGATTCCTGGACCATTAAGAATAGGCTTACTATCAATTTTGGCCTTCGCTATGATGGCTATCGGGGCTATCTTCCCGGTGGAACCAAACCGCCTTCTTGGGAATTACCTCGCAAATTGGGTGAACTCATTCTTGTCCCGATTTACGGCTTTAATCCCTATGATACTTTGACCTGGGAAGGTTCTGATGAGGTCATTGGGTGGCATCCCATTACTCCTCGGATTGGCCTTAGCTATGATGTCTTTGGTGATGGAAAAACAGCCTTAAAAGTTTCCTATGGCCGCTATGCTGAAGCTATGCCAATAATGTATTTCCATGCACCTCATCCTCTAAACGCCGGAACTTTTACTTTTAATTGGTGGGATCTTAATGGCAATGGGAAGCCCGATCTTCCCCCAATTGATGCTTATAGTTATCAATCCGGTTCCGCCGAACAGATGAAATCGGAATATTTCAAAAGCCGTTTTCCTCGTAAAGTAACTGCCCCTTACTACAATGAATTCGTTGTCGGCATTAACCATGAGTTATTCAAAGATTTTCGAGTTACTTTACAGTATTTCTATCGGAATAAAAAGAATCCGGTTGATGATGTTCTCTATGACCCAGCGACCGATAGCTTTTGGTATAGTATTGAGAAAGCCCCGGCCGGCTGGTGGGTTCCCTTCAAGACAATAATTCCGGCTTATGGAGCTCATCCCGCTAGGGAGGTTACTCTTTATTTCATGTCGAAAAATGCGCCATATAATCGACAATTTACCGCTTTTGTCAATGTTCCCGAAGCCAAAAGAAGCTATAATGCACTTGAATTGACTTTCGATAAAAGATGGAGCCATGGCTGGTCTTTAGGGGGATCAGTGGTTTATTCAAGGGTATTAGGCGACAATGATGATGCCTATGGCTCTGTTTGGGGCTATGGCAGTGCTTACAACAATCCGAACTGGTTTATTAACCGCTATGGTCGAAGCGGTAGTGACCGTCCTTTAGTTATTAAGCTCTATGGCGCTTTTCAACTTCCCTTCGGCTTTATGGGTTCATTCTATTACAATCATTATGATGGAGCTCCATGGCAAAGAACAGTTTCTGTTACTCCACCTACCAATTGGGCTAATGCTAATAATGTTTATATTTCTTCTTTCAGCATCAATGTGGAGCCACAAGGAAGCCGACGAGGTCCAGGAAGCGACAATCTTGATCTTCGCATTGAGAAAGAGTTTGATTTGAAATTGGCTAAGCTTAATGTAGCTGTTGATATTTTTAATTTCCTAGGCAATATTTACTACAGCTTGACTTATAATCCAGGCGGAACTTGGCGTCCTAATGATATTAATACTGATCAAGGGACATTCACTCCCAGCTCCTGGTATGGGCGAGTTTCAAGTGTGAGTGCAACTCGAGAGTTCAGATTGCATCTGCGTTTCCGGTTCTAACCAAATTATTTGGAGGAGTCTCCGAGCCTGCTTAGGCTGAAAAAGCTTATTTTAAATTGGCAGGCTCAGGGTTGAAACCTGAGCCTGCCTTTTTTTTCATCCAAAGGAAAAAAATTTTAAAAAAAGGATTTTTTTAAAAGAAGCTAAGGGCTAAGTAATCTCTTTAGTTTATGGTTATTTTTATTTTTGAGTTTAAAAACTTGACATTTTAAAAAGAATGATTAAATTTTATATTGTGTACGTTAACGCAAAGGGCTATTCTCATTAAAAAAAGGAAATTACCAATCTAAAATGAAAACAATTTTTAAAATCTTTAAAAGGAGGGTTTTATGAAGAAAGCTTTCTTTGCGGGGTTTCTTGCTGTCCTCCTCATTAGCGGGGTTTTTGGTCAGGTGGCCAGGCAAACTGGGGTTATTAGAGGAGTGATAACTGATCCTGAGGGAGCCCCCCTTCCGGGAGTTACAGTCACGGTTACCAGTCCTGCTTTAATTGGCAAAATTTCTGATGTTACTGCAGCCGACGGTTCTTATCGTTGCCCAACTCTTCCTCCTGGAACTTATACTTTAGTCGCTGAGCTTCAAGGCTTTAAAACGGTGCGACGCGAGAACATAATTGTTCACGTAGGTATGATTGTTACTATTAATTTGCAAATGGAGCCTTCAGCTGTTCAGGAAGAAATAGTGGTTACCGCAACGGCACCGACGGTTGATGTTCAATCAGTGAAACTCTCAACTACGGCTACAGCTCAAGTTCTTCAAAGACTGCCCATTAACCGAAGTTTAACGACCTTATGGAATACCATCCCCGGAGCTGTTGGGACGATTACGACTTATTCTGGTTCAGTCCATGGCGCCTATGCTACGACCGTTACCTATGAAATTGATGGCGTCAATGCTAATTGTCCTACCACTAATGGCCCCCTGATCACGCCCCAATTTGATGCGATTGAGGAGGTGGAAATTGTCACGGGTGGCCTTCCAGCCCAAGTTTCGGTAGGTGCCTCTTTTATGAACATTGTGACCAAATCTGGAGGCAATAAGTTCAGCGGCATGGCTCAAGCTTTTTATACCCATGAGAAGCTCAATGAAATTCTTTTCAATGACGACCAGCTTAAAGCGATGGGCTTTGGTAAACCGTCTTTTGATAAGTATAACCTTGATTCCTCCTTTCAGCTTGGTGGTCCTATCATCAAGGATAAAATTTGGTTCTTTGTCGGTTCGCGTTATCAGGGTTCGAATCGGTTGGTGAGTGTTATTCCTGATGCTCGCTATGGTATTACCTATACCTCATATGATAATCCTTCGACCACAGTTTCTCCTTTCCTGAAAATTACCACTCAAATAAGCCGCAATCTTCGCT
>JAOAFQ010000127.1 GCA_026416195.1 Candidatus Aminicenantota bacterium
GTTGAAGCCAGATGAATTGGCCAAATTTAGGATCCACAAGGAGAAAAGAGGGTAAGGCCATAACCACAAGACAAAAAGAGAGCCATGAGCGAAAAAGCTTTTTCTTTCTGAGCCTTTTCAAAGCTATCTCGCTCATTAGGATTATTATTTTAATCAAAAAAAACAATTTAACAAATAAAAGGGGTTTAGGTAAAAAGCAAAAAAAGCTCAAATATTTTTATCAATAAAGGCCAGTAATGATCAACTTCGGCTAAATTCCAAATACTTTTCTTTTCATTTTTCTGAAGCCAGTTTTGAATTATCCTGTGAGCTTGATCATACGACTCGGTAAAAATAGCAGCGGCCCATTGAAGACTTATTTTCTTTGGCTCTTGGCTTATCCAGTGATTTTGAATTTTATGGGCTTTCTCCATCTCGCCCAACTTTTTCCAAGCAAGAGCCGTGATGAGACTCAACAAAGACGTTTCCCCTTCTGTCGATTGAGCCCCAATTTGCCGCCAACAATTTAAAGCCAGCGATTTCTTTTGCTGTTTTTCATAAATAAAACCTTGAAGATAAAGCTCAATTCTTTCGTCTGGCGTATAGGGTTTGCCTACGCCTAAGTTTTCGGGCCATTTCTTAGCCGCCTCAAGGAAACGCTCTGCCTCGGACCATTTTCTTTTGGTCATGGCTTCCAAAGCTAAAAACAGGTTGGCTTGACGATAAAGGTCACGGCCTTCCCAGGCTCCCTCATAGGGGAGAATGGTTACCTTGGAAAGAAAAGAAAGCATCTCTTTAAATTGGCCATTTCTTAAAAGTCCCCGAGCTACATCTAAAATTAAAATTGAGTTTTCAGGGTAAAGGGCGAAAATCTTTTGAGCTTTTTCAAGAGCCAGTTTATCCTCCCCTTTTCTTTCAAGAACATTGATAAGTCGGTGCCAGGCCCGCCAATTTTTAGGTTCCAACTCAATCGCCTTTTCGATATCTTGGAAAGCTTCCTTTTCCCTTTCTCGAGATAAAAAGAAATCAGCCCTGGTTAGATAAAAGGAACTGGAGTTAGGCTGATAGGCGCAGGTAAGGAAAAGTTTTTCAGCTTCATCTTCCTGGCCCAAATTCCACCAAATAAGAGCTAGCCAGTAATTTAGCTTCCAATGGGGCTGTTTGGTTTGAGCCCATTCAATTAGGGGAATCATATCGGAACGATAAGGAAAGACAGCAGTAAAGGGAATGGCTTCGATAAGATTATCTTTTTGAGTTTGCCGAATTGAAGGTAACACCGCTGGGCTTGAATTTAAAAATGAGGACCTAAAGGCCCTGAGAGAATCAGAAGAAGCAAGCTCTTTTTCTAAACATGATATTTCTTTTAACTGAATTAACTCATTTTCATCAAGGGCCCGATGGAGGAAATAACGACTTTTGCTTTCCTCAGAATTGCGGAAAAAATAGGCTAAGGCTAAAGCGATTAAAGGGTGTTTGGGGCCAAGCTCAAGGAGTTTGATAGCTTCTTCTATCAAACCAATTCGAGAATAACGAAAAGCCATTTCAAGAAAGGTTTCGTGAGGTAGCTCATTGGAAATAGGTTGGAGAAAAGACTGTTTATTATCTTCACTGGGCTCAAGAAGATAGGCCTCAAACCGAGCCAAATGATTTAATGGTTCTATTGTTAAAATTTCTTTGATCCTGCTCTTGGCCTCTTCTTTTCGATCTTCTTTTCGACAAATTATAAGCTCAAGTTCCCGAGCCGCCATGTTTTCAGTTTGGGTTTTAATCGCCCGGTCAACATACTCTTTAGCTCGCCACCGATCACCTCGGAGGAAAAAGATTTCGGCCATTTCAGTAAAGGCCCCAGAACGAAAATCAAGGGAGCGGCTAGCCCAGCTTAAGCCATCAAGGGCATCAGCAAAATTACCTAATCGACGATTGATGAGACCATAAACGAAATTGGCGGCCGGATCATAGGCCTCAATCATCAAGGCTTTTTTAGCTAATTCTAAAGCAGAGGATAATCTTTCAGCCCGCCATTCAAGCTCAGCCAGTCGAGTTAAAGCTCTTATGTGACCTGGCTCTTTTTGTAAGCAGTTTTGATAGGCTCGAATAGCCTCTTTAAAGCGGCGTTGACGAGCGAGTTCTTCGCCCATTAGAAAATAACCCTCGGCTGAAGTCCAATCGAAATCACTCAACGGTTTAATGGGCCGATTTAATTTAAGTTGAGGCTCTTCACTTCGCCAAATAATTTCACCATCCCCCAGAATCACAGTATAATTTAAGGTTTCTTCCGGTAAAGATACTTCTTTCTGCCACAAAATAAGAGGTTTAAAATTAATTTTATTTTTATAAATAATCTGCCCATCAGCTTCAATTCTGATCTCTTTTTCGCCTGAAATTATCGGGCAAAACTCGATAAAAATTTTTCTGTTGTTGATCTTTCTAACGAGCTGATGGTGGTCGTTATTTTCTTTAGCCATCTTCTGGAGCGAAAATCTCGCTTTAACGCTATGTTGATTAACGCTACCTTCACTTTCAATTTTCTCTTCACTTATCTTTTGATAATCACTTATTCTTTCTTCGACGTTAAGAGAGCCTGAAGGTGAAGCGGCGACAACTTTTTTCAACCCTTTAATAGGGAACCAGAATTCTTTCCAATGAATAACTTGATAGGGCAATAAGAAAGCATGCTTGAAAGGAGTGAAGCTACTGGCTGGAGCTGTTTGGTTATAGAGAAATCCAGTTTGCATCTCCATATATTGAGGGGCTGGCGGATCAGTCAGCAAATTGTGCCAGATTTCGCCATCTCGGGCTTGCGACCAAAGCCATAGCTTCATCCCTGGTTTGTCGGGATAAAAGGCAAAATGGCCATAGCCAAAGGCTTTTTCTTCCCAAAGACCGGCGAAAAATTCGCCGTATTCGCCGAGAATATGGTAAGATTTGCTCCCGCCGAAATTGTTATTGCGATAATAAGAAAGATCGCGACCATCAGCCCTTCGTGGCCACAATTCAGGGAGGCCATCATGACCAATAAAATATTGCCCGGGATGATAAAAACGAAGATCGCGACCGACCGCAGCGGCGGCGGTCATCCAATGATAAAGGGACTGATGGAAAGGTGTAGGATTAAACCAAAAGCCTTCAGTTTCGATTATGGCTCCATCCTTAGGCAACCGAATTCGCACATACCAGCGGGTCCGGGAAGGCAAATCCATTGTGCCAACAACACAGGCGACACTACCATCATCGTTTTCTTCCAAAAGAAAATCTACAGGCGTAGCCGTAGTTGGCGTATGACCAAGAATCCCAAAATTAAATTCAATTCCACCCGATGTCCAGGGTCCGCGCAAAGCAATTTCCCTAAATTTAACCACTGGATTCCAATAAATAAAATCCCAGCCAGTTGACTTCTCCCTAACTCCCCAAACTTTGCCGCCAATTTCTGGAGCCACCATTATTTCTAAGTAGGGATTTTCCATCAGAACCATATTCCAGGACTTTGGTTCTCCCTTCAGGCTATAGCCATGAAAACGAAAATAGGGGTAAATAGGCCCGGGCCGAGCTACAGGGTCAGGATCAGAAAAAGGATAAGTCTTTAAAATAATTTTCTCCAATC
>JAOAFQ010000131.1 GCA_026416195.1 Candidatus Aminicenantota bacterium
ATTTTGGCGATTCCGAGGTAGTGATGTTTTATCTTGTTCTTATTACTTTGCCCTTCTCGCCTGGAATAAAAGAAATAGAGAAAACTCATGAGCTTTATAACCGTCAAGTTAGCGCCTAAATGACAAAGCCACCAATTAAAAAAATTATTTATTCTTTAATTAGCTTAATCCTTTTCTCTTATCTTGTTTATCTCTTCAATGTCGCTTCTCTTCTTCCTCCAGTTAAAACCAACCCTAACCCAGGTGAAAAGGAAATTGTGGGAGTCTTTCACCTCCATACTCGCTATTCTGATGGAAGAGGCCAAATAGGAGATTTAGTTAAAGCGGCGCGTTACCATCAGCTTGACTTTATCATCCTGACTGATCATGGCCGCCCCAATTATGCTTGCCTCCAAAGTCAAGGTTGGCGAGAGGGAATCTTGGTTCTGGCTGGTTCAGAATTATCCACGAGCCGGGGCCATTTAGTCGCCTTAGCCATCCCCGACTCCATTAGCCCAATACCTAGGATAGCGGAAGAAGCAGCTCGATTTATCCAAAAAGAAGGCGGGTTCACCATCATTGCCCATCCCTATTCGAAAACCAGCTGGACTTGGGGAATGGAGAATGAGATCTACACTGGCTTAGAACTTATTGATGCAGATACGATGCTTAAGAAACGATGGCCCTCACTCTGGCCATATTTGCCCTTTCTTTTATTTAATCAAAGGGCTTTTGCCCTCAAAATGCTAACCCCCTTTCCTTCTCCTTTTCGGCAGTGGGACTTTCTTAATCAGACTAACCCACCAATTTATGGCTTTTTTAGCTGCGATGCTCATTTAATGTATAAGACCTTGCTTAATCTTTTTTGTCTTCGGCTTCCCCTTGAGAAAAAGCTACCTAGCGAATTTCATGCCTCTCGGAATTTGGTGTTTGAGGCTTTGAGAAAGGGTAATTTTTATAATTCCATTGACGCCGTCCAGCCGGCCATTGGGTTTAAATTTTGGGCAGAAAAAGGAAAACAAATTTATCCCATGGGAAGTATCATTGAAATCTTTCCAAATGAAACCATAAGGCTAAAAATTAGGAGGCCAGAGTCAGTGGCCGCTGAAATTTACCTTCTTTATAATGGAAAAAAAATACTGGCTTCTTTCGACCAAGAGATCAACTATCAACCAATCCAGCCAGGCGTATATCGCGTGGAGGTTTATCTACGGGAAAGGTCAATCCTTCCTAAAAATATACCCTGGATAGTTTCTAATCCCCTTTTCATAAGGATGGCCAAAAATGATTCCCATACCCTTCAACCGACAACGTCTTTTTAAATTAATTGAAAGGTTTAATCGTCCTCAGCTCGTTGTTTTAGGCGATTTAATGTTGGATAAATATATTTGGGGTGAGGTTTCACGAATTTCTCCTGAAGCACCAGTCCCTGTGGTCGAAGTTAAAAGAGATACTTCCTGTTTAGGTGGAGCTGGCAATGTGGCCCATAATATTGAAGCTTTAGGAGGAAAATCCATTCTTGTCGGGATTGTTGGAGATGATGAACCTGGTCAGTGGATAAAAGCCCATGTGAGAGATAATCGAGGCATTTTCGTCGAGCCCAGTCGGCCAACTACAGTAAAAACCCGGATTATCGCTCACCATCAACAGGTAGTTCGAGTTGATATTGAGAAAAGAACCCCATTACCTGATTCTCTGGAAAATGCCATTTTTAGTTTCCTTCAGAAGCTTTCCTTTGATGGTCTGGTAATTTCAGACTATAACAAAGGATTAATTAAAGAATCTTTAATTAAAAATATTTTAGACTTGGCTCACAAGAAAGGAATTCCTGTCTTCGTCGATCCTAAAGTAGAAAATTTCCATCTTTTTTCGCCTATAACTCTCATTACGCCCAATCATCACGAAGCTGAAAGAATTGTCAGACAGGAATGTCGAACTAACGCTCAAATTGAAGAAGCTGGTCAGAAAATCTTCTCCCTGATTGATACCCGCTACATTATTTTAAAAAGGGGTGAGCAGGGGATGACTGTTTTTGAAAGGGGCAAAAGGCCAATTCACATCCCAACCGTGGCTCGAGAAGTCTTTGATGTGACTGGGGCTGGCGATACGGTTATCGCCACTGCCTCCTTAGCCCTGTTAGCTGGCGCCACCATTGAGGAAGCCGCTCTCTTAGCCAATGCTGCCGCTGGGATTGTTGTTGGTAAAATCGGCACAGCTACCGTTTCGCCCGAGGAGCTAAAAGCTAGCTTATATGTCTAAATAGAGCGAGAAAAATTTCGAAAGCTCAATAGAAATTTCAATCTGAAAGCGATAAAATAAAATTGTAACATGTGCGGTGTTATTGGCCTTATGGGGAATGAGGATGTTTTCCGAGACCTGTACCAAGGTCTCTTGGCTATCCAACATCGAGGCCAAGATGCAGCTGGAATAATAACTTATAATGGTCGGTTCCATACTAAAAAGGGTCTTGGCCTAGTTCGGGACATTTTTACCCCTGAGCATTTGCAGCGATTAAAAGGAAATGTTGGTCTTGGCCATACCCGGTATCCAACGATCGGGGGCGGACGAAGTGAGGATGCTCAACCTTTCTTGGTTAATTCGCCTTTTGGCATAATTATGGGCCATAACGGCAATATCATAAATTATCCAGACTTAAAAAAAGAGCTCTTTGAAAAATACCGCCGTCTCCTTAATTCAGACAATGATGTCGAGGTCATCCTTAACATCTTTGCCGAAGAACTAGCCAAACTAAAAGTTACTACTTTGAAACCCCATCATGTTTATAAAGCTGTGGCTGGCGTTTTTAAAAAGGTTAAAGGAAGCTACTCCGTAGTTGCTTATATTGCTGAGCAAGGAATGGTGGCCTTTCGTGATCCCTATGGAATAAAACCTCTGGTTTGGGGAATAAGGCGTGATGGCCTTTTGCCTTCTTATGGCATTGCTTCTGAAAGCGTCAGTCTGAATATTCTCAATTTTACTGATATTAAAGACGTTGGGGCTGGTGAAGTTATTTTTATTGATCAACGAAGGCGGTTCCATCGAAAAAAAATAGCCAATTCCCCTCACACTCCCTGTCTTTTTGAATGGGTTTATTTTGCCCGACCAGATTCTTTTATTGACGGAGTGAACGTTTACGATTGCCGAGTTAATCTTGGCCGATTTCTGGCTGAAGAAATCCGCCAACACAACTTGGAAATTGATGTGGTTGTTCCTGTGCCTGATTCAGCTAGAGACGCAGCAATTGAAATTGCTCGACTGCTTAATTTGAAATACAGAGAGGCGTTGGTTAAAAATAGATATATCGGTCGAACGTTCATCATGCCTTCAAGCGGTGAGCGTCAGATTTCGGTTCGCCAGAAACTTAATCCTATTGCCTCCGAATTCAAAGGAAAAAATGTTCTTCTCGTTGATGATAGTATCGTTCGAGGCAATACTTCTAAAGCCATCATTGAAATGGCCCGGGAATGTGGGGCTAAGAAAGTATATTTTGCCTCCTATTCACCTCCCCTTCGATTTCCCTGTGTCTATGGAATCGATATGCAAACAAGAACTGAATTTATTGCTCGAAATGCCAGTCTGGAAGAGATCGCTCGACGAATTGGAGCTGATAAGGTCATTTACCAAAAACTCGATTCTCTCAAGAAAGCTGTTCAGCTAGGCAATCCCCGACTCAAACATTTCTGCGGCGCTTGTTTTGATGGCCAGTATCCTACTGGCGACGTCACCTCGGAAGTCCTCAAGCGCATTGAAGAGGAAAGAAAACTTGCTCAGCAACAACTTGAACTTAATCTTTAATAATCCTGATTCTTTCTCGCTCTCGCCAGTAGTGTAGGAGGTCCCGCAAAGTTTTTTCAAGAGGAATTTCAGGCTGCCAGCCTGTTTCTTCTTTTATCTTCCTATTATCACCGGCCAATCGGTCAATATCTAATCGGCGAATTCGCTTCTCATCAACGACAATCTTCACTTGAAGATTGGACAGGCTAAGTAAAAGTTCAAGAATTTCTTTAAGTTTTACTGTTCGACCTGAACAGACATTGTAAATCTCACCAGCTCGGCCTTTAAGCATGAGGAGAAAATAAGCCCGAACGACATCCCGGACATCGGAATAATCTCTTTCTAAATTAATATTCCCCACCTTAATTTCAGGCTCAGCTAGGCCCACTTCAATTCGGGCAATTTGCCGAGCCCAATCGGAACAAACAAAATCAGAACTTTGGCCTGGGCCAGTATGGGGAAAAGAGCGAGCAATGACAATTTGAAGTCCTTCACAATTAAAATAAAAACGGCTCAGCCCTTCACCGCAGGCTTTCGTAAAGGCATAAGGATTGATTAATCTCAAGGGGGCTTCCTCATTTAAAGCTCGATTAGAATTATCGGCGCCGGTAAAACCATAGACATCAGAGGAACTAACATAGAGCAAGCGGGCTTGAGGTTGAAACCGTCGGCAAGCCTCAAGTAAATAAAAATAGCCCATTACGTTAGTTTCCATCACCTCTCGCCTTTTCTCCCAAGACTGTCCCACATTGGACATGGCAGCCAGATGAAAAATCCAATCAGGCTTCAGTCGCCTTATTAGCTCATAAACTTCCTTCTCCTGTCTCAAATCAAGATAAATAATATTTTTTTGCCAAGGCTGGGGATTTTCAGGAAAAGAGGTGCCAAAAACCAAAAACTCTTTCTCTTCGAGAAACTTCAATAAATATTGACCAACAAAACCAGTGGCCCCAGTTATTAGAACCTTTTTATTCTTAGGAACTTCGTCGATGGCCTAGTTAATTCCTCAACTCAATTAATTCTTTCCTCCCTTTGGTCGTTTCAAAAACTTAGACCAGCAATTTTAAATCTTTCTTTGCCCCCTTAACCTCTTTCCCGCCAGTAATTAAGTAAATCCTCCAAAGTCTTATCAAAAGGAATTGTTGGTTGCCAGCCGGTTAGCTGGCGAAATTTAGAAGCATCAGCCTGAAGAATGGGCACATCCGATGGCCTTAATCTCGCTGGATCGACCTCTATTCTCACTTTAACCTGGCTTAAAGAAAGAAGTTTCTCTAGGACTTCTCGGATAGGATAAGCTCGGCCCGATCCGATATTATAAACTTCACCCACTTCTCCTTTTTCTAAAGCTAGCCAATAAGCCCTCACAATATCACGAACATCAGTAAAATCTCTTTTAGCTTCCAAATTACCCACTTTAATTACCGGCTCTCTTTTCCCCTTTTCAATTTCCGCAATCTGCTTAGCTAAAGAAGAGGTAACAAAAACCTCGCCTCTTCTTGGACCAGTGTGATTAAAACCGCGTGTTCGAACAGTTCGCAAGCCATAGCTTCGAAAATATTGATAAGCCAACAAATCCTGCGCCACCTTACTTACGGCATAGGGAGAAAGAGGTCGCAAAGGATTTGTTTCCTTCATGGGAATTTCATTTTCATAAACTTGACCATATTCCTCACTTGAGCCAGCGATATGAATTTTTGGATTTAGATTAAGACTTAAAATGGCCTCAAAAAGATTAATTTGCCCAATGACATTTATATTAAAAGTTTCAGCTGGACACTTCCAAGAAGTGGGCACAAAGCTTTGAGCAGCCAAATGAAAAATCCAATCAGGTTTGACATGGGCCAGAACGGAACGAAGCGAGGTAATATCCTTAAGGTCGCCCTCGAGAAGATAGACTTTGTCCTGAAAGGAAATAATGTTTTCAAGCCGTGACCGCCAACGAATGAGACCATAAACCTCAACCTCAGGGTGATTATTCAAGATGTACTCAGCTAAATGGCTCCCGGCGAATCCGGTTATTCCTGTAATTAGAACTTTCATTTTACCTCCTTAATCACTTCTCTTTCTTTATAGTAGGCTTCATAGAAAGCCCGAAAAGCCTGACTTTTCTCTTTGATTCGTCGCCACCACCCTTCATTCTCGATATACCAATTAATTGTTTTTCTTAATCCTTCTTCGAAAGGAATTTGGGGTTGCCAGCCAAGGGAGCGAATTTTTTGACAATCAAGAGCATAACGACGATCATGACCTGGACGATCTTTGACAAAACGAATAAGATCCTTTGGTTTTCCCAGAAAATCACAAATCATTTCCGCCACTGTAATATTAGGAACTTCATTATTACCACCTATATTGTAAACCTCTCCTTCTCGGCCATATTTCACTACCATGTCAATGGCTCGACAATGATCTTCAACGTGGAGCCAATCGCGGATATTTGTGCCTCGGCCATAAAGAGGCAAAGGAAGATTATCAAGAGCATTGGTGATAAACAGAGGAATAAATTTTTCTGGATATTGATAAGGACCATAATTATTACTCGGTCGGATGATAATTATAGGTAACCCGTAGGTTACATAATAAGCATAAGCTAAGCGATCAGCCCCAGCTTTTGAGGCAGCGTAAGGAGAAGATGGGTTAAGGGCGTCTTCTTCTCGAAAATAACCTTCATCGCGGCTTCCATAAACCTCGTCTGTAGATACATGAAGAAAATACTCTACGTGGAGGGATCGCCGCAAAGCGTCCAAAAGAACAAAGGTCCCAAAAACATCAGTGAGAACAAATTGCCCAGCATCGAGAATTGAGCGATCGACATGAGTTTCCGCTGCTAGATGAATGACTCCATTAATCCGCGGGAAAATTTCCTGAACAAGATTTTGATCACAGATATCACCTCGAATGAACTCGTAGCGAGGGTCAGAAGCTACATCCTCAAGATTTTCTAAATTGCCCGCATAAGTCAGTTTATCAAGATTGATAATTTTAATTTCCGGATATTGACGGAGAAGATAATGAATTAAATTGCTACCAATGAAACCCGC
This sequence comes from Candidatus Aminicenantota bacterium, assembly GCA_026416195.1. Taxonomy (GTDB): domain Bacteria; phylum Acidobacteriota; class Aminicenantia; order Aminicenantales; family CALLJL01; genus CALLJL01. The sequence goes on from JAOAFQ010000131.1 coordinate 6,795, forward strand.
CCCACCAGTAATTAAAATTGTTTTTCCATTCAGATTCCGGCCTGGTTTAGAAACTTCCATCCATCTCTCCTTTTATTCTTATTTCGCCAAGAAGAAGTCAAGCCACTCTCAGCCATCCTTACGTTTCCAATCATAAGGAATTTCATTTTGATGGGGATCAAGACGTTGCTCATCAGGAGATTCGTAATTGTAAGGCTCAGTTGGAATATTGATGACGATCGCCTCTTCTTGACTGATACACATCCAACCGTGATAGACTCCAGGTGGGATTTGAATAAGAATTGGATTGTGGATTCCAAGATAAAATTGATTAACCTCGCCTTTAGTCGGCGAATCAGGCCGAGCATCATAGAGAGCTAATTTGAGCATGCCCGCCACACAGGCAATATTATCCGTCTGTTTTTCATGCTTATGCCAAGCCTTAACGACATTAGGATAAGTCGTGGTCATATAG
>JAOAFQ010000032.1 GCA_026416195.1 Candidatus Aminicenantota bacterium
CGATTTTGCCTCTTCTTGGACAACAATCTTATTAAGGAGCATGCCGCCACCAGCCATGCCTCCACCTGGTCGAAGATGCTTCTCAAAAAGAACAACTTTATAGCCCTCTTTAGCAAAAAAAAAGGCTGCACTAAGGCCAGAAGGCCCGGCCCCGCCAATTACTACATCAGTTTCTAAGCAGCTAAGCAGCTCATCATAATAGTTAGTGATGATAGCCCGACTAATTTGTACTTCATCAATCATTGCCTGTACCTCCTGGTTAATCTCTAATTATAGGGAGAAAAAAAGAACTGGTCAAATGACCGCAAGTCATTTAAGGCCTGATTGTAACTCTTCGGCCATTTTACTGATTAAATTCTGAAAATAACTAGCCTCCTCTTGATTACCTCTTTTTAGATAACCATTTTGCAGAATTTTAGCTTTCCGCCAAATTTCCCAGCGGACAAGATTGGCTTGGTCAGGGGATAAATCCAATTGAAGCAACTTCATTAATGCTTGAATTCGATAACGGTCCATTCCCCAAAATTGACGAGAAAGTTGATCCTTATGACCGCCCCGCTTAATGATCAAAGGCCGCTCAATAAGATGAAGAGGAAACCGAAGAGAGTAGCGCAGGCAGAAATCGTAATCCTCACAAACCGGCAAATTCTCATCAAAGAGACCAACTTCTTTAAAAACTTGACGTCGAAATAAACAAGCTGAAAGACTTAAAAGACAGAGGGGCAAAGCATAAGGAAAAATCCAGCCAGAATATTTCTTATGCTTTTTTTTGGGATTAACACGGCATCCTCGCCGGACCCAAATTTCCTCAGTCATACAGCCCATAAGCTGAGGAAAGGTTTCCATGACATTCATTTGATGTTTAATTTTGTCAGGCAACCAAAGATCGTCAGAATCTAAAAAAGCAATAAATTCACCTTTAGCTAGTTCTAGCCCAAGATTTCGAGCCCGGCTAACTCCTTGATGGGATTGATAAACGTAACGCAATGGCCCTCTCAATTCTTCTACTAATTCTCGGGTTCCATCAGTTGAGCCATCATCAATGACAATCAATTCAAAATCATATTTTCCAGATCGAAAAGCACTTTGCGATAAGACCGATTCAATGGCTTCACGGAGAAAATGAGCCCGATTGTAAGTTGGAATGATAACTGAAATCATTCTTGAATTTATTCTTGCAGCTTTGATTAAATTTCAGGGATTTCTCAAAATTTTCAACCTACTTCTGGTTGAAATCGGTAATTGAAATTGACCCCATTCATTTTCGATAACTATCTGGCCAGTGAAGGAAGCTTCAATTTGGGAAGCAGCCAAAGCTTCTTGAAGGTCGCTCCCTAACTCAAAAAAATCAAGCAAAAGGGAGACCGACAGCTTTTTTCCTTCCCCTGCTCCAAGGGAATCCTGAAAAGATTGACTGAAAGTACTCACTTTCTTGCCCGCTAGTTCTATATGGCCTTCAAGAGAACGAAAAATCCAGGCAGAGGAATTGTTGTTAGTTAACAATAGATTAAGAACCAGGTCAGCCCCACCAAGACTTAAATTTTTGACTTCTAAGGACTCTAAAATTACGGCCCAATCTTTAAAATAAGGAAAATCAGCGGTAGCCGTCAATGGAATTTTCTGTTCTCGACGACGGTAATCAGCCAAAGTTAACCATCCGATGAGATTGCAAGTCAATTTTTCAGTTTCCTTAAGCTCAGGAAGAGCTTGAAACAAATAAACATAAGTTATTTTTACTGGCAAATTAATGAGAACACTCGATCTAGGCGGAACCGAAATAGGTTCCTCCAAAGCCGTAGCCAAACGGAAAAACTCTTGTTGATTAATTAAAGTGCGAGTCTCAGTTTTAATTAATTGATATTCAAAAGAAGAGGAGTTAACTATCCGAAAAAGAAAATTTAAGATTAGACCACTGCCGCTTAGGGTCTCAATTTTTTTCTCTTCTAAAAACACTTCTATCTCTCTTTTTACAATTAAACCTGAGAAAAGACAACTCAAAAAAATTAAGGTCAAAACTGAGGCTATTTTCTTGGCCTGATCTTGACCTAACATTTTCTTTCCAGACATCTTTTAAATAATAATATCGTATTAATTGCTTGCAGACAAGGATAAAGCAAGCTATTTTTTAAACTAAAAAACTTTAAAGACAAAAACCGCTTGTCAGCCTAAAAGAACTTAACTAAAAAATTATCAAATTTTAGAAATAAAAATAAACTTTTTAAAAAAATTGAGAGAATTAAAAAGCCTTATCTTTTTTGGTATGATATCTTTAATTTATTTATTCGAATTTAAAAAAAATTTAATTAAGGGCTCTTAGAAAGAAAAATAATGGGCTATTTAGAGACGAAGAGATTGAAAAAATGAAGCTAAAAGCTGATTTTCGTCATAGTCATCTGTTCGTTAACCTTTTTGATGAAGATGTCTATGCGGTGGGGGGATATGTCAGAGATATCCTTAGAGGCGTTCCCTCTGAAGATGTCGATCTTTTAATTACCCGCCACCCGTTAGAGAAAATAATTGAGAAACTTGACCCCTATGGTCGAGTTGATTTGGTGGGCAAAAGTTTTGGCATAATCAAATTCACCATTGACCACAAAACTTATGATATTGCTCTACCACGAAAAGATATACCTCGGCCTTCAGAAGTCGTTAGTCATAAGGATTTCATTATTCAGGCCGATCCTTTCCTTCCTCTAGAAAAAGATTTAGCAAGAAGAGATTTCCGCTGCAATAGTATGGCTCTTCGTCTTAAGGATGGTCAGCTTATCGATCCCTTTGGAGGAGCTGAAGATATCCGGGCCAAAATTATTCGGCTCACTAATCCAGCCGCTTTTCCTGAAGACCCTCTGCGAGTGCTTCGAGTAGCTCGATTTGCTTCTGTTCTTGAATTTTCGGTTGATCCACAAATTTATGAGCTCTGCAAAACCATTGACTTAAGTGGATTAAGCACGGAAAGGATTAATGAAGAGCTTTTTAAAATTTTGCTTCATTCTCCTTTTCCCTCCCGGGGCTTAGAGGAAATGTTTCGACTTTCAGTCTTAAAAAAACTTTATCCTGAACTTTACCTTCTTACCTTCAGCCTGCAAGATCCCCTTTATCATCCGGAGAAAGACGAATATGGTCATCATACTGTTTGGTTTCATACCAAACTGACGGTTGATCAAGGAAAGAGGGTGGCTGACTTAGCTTCCTTACCCCAGGGAAAACGACTCGCACTTCTGCTAGCCTGCCTTTTTCATGATGTGGGCAAACCGAAAACGGCTGATTGGGAATTCAAAAAAGGTCGGATGGTCTTGACGAATAATTGTCATGATTTAATCAGCGAAAAAATTACCCGAGATTTTCTGACGCGATATAAAATTTTCTCCTGGGAAAACTGTGATTTGAGGGAGCTTGTGCCACTGCTTGTTCGTTGGCATCATCGTTTATCCGAACTTTGGCAAAACCGCCAGGTGATCACCAAAAGGGCCCTTAACCGCCTCATGGCTGATGTCCAAGGTGAGATTGAATTGTTAATTTATCTTGATCAAGCCGATCGAGCCGGCCGTCGGTCGCGACCCCTGGAAAAATTCGATCGCCAGACCATCTGGTTCAAGAAAAAATTGGCTGAATGGAACATCACCAAAGAAACCATAAAACCGATTATTCTAGGACGGGACCTAATTCCTTTTGGGGTTGAACCAGGACCAACCATGGGTAAAATCTTGAAAAAGATTTATGAGCTTCAACTCGAGGCAGTCTTTGAAACGAAAGAAGAAGGCCTTCGTCTAGCACAGGAAATAATCAGAAAAGAATTAAGGAAAAAGGGAAAATAATGAGAATATTAGTTACTGGCGGGGCGGGTTACATCGGCTGTCATACAGTCAAGCTTCTTCTCGAAAAAGGTTATGAACCAATAATTTTTGATAATCTTTCGACTGGACACGCTGAACTTCTGCCTGGAGGAATTTTAATTCAGGCTGATTTAAGAGAGAAGTTCAAAATCGAAGAGACCATTCGTCAATATAAGATTGAAGCAGTTATTCATTTCGCGGCTCTTATCCAGGTAGGCGAAAGCTATGAAAATCCAAAGCTTTATTATTCCCACAATCTTATCACGACTTTAAATCTTTTAGAGGCCATGCTGGAGGCAGGGGTTAATAAATTCGTCTTCTCCTCAAGTGCAGCTGTTTATGGCCAACCCCAATTTATCCCTATTACCGAAGATCATCCCTTAAATCCGGTTAATCCATATGGAAGAACCAAAGCCTTTATTGAGAAAATTATTGAGGATTTAGGCCGAGCTCATAACCTTAACTATGTTTCTCTTCGCTATTTTAATGCAGCTGGAGCTGATCTGGATGGACGGCGGGGCGAACTTCATAATCCTGAAACCCATCTCATTCCTAATCTCATGCTTCATTTATTAAATAAAAGACCTTATTTTGAGCTCTATGGTCATGATTTTCCGACGCCCGACGGCACCGCCATTAGAGATTACATTCACGTATTAGATTTAGCAGAAGCCCATGTCTTAGCTCTCGAGCTCTTGGGAAAAGAAAAGATCCACGAAGTTTTTAATTTGGGGACAGGTCAAGGCTATTCAGTCAAAGAAATAATTTCCCTAGTCGAACAAATTACTGGCAAAAAGGTTAATCTGGTAATCAAACCGAAGCGTCAAGGTGATGTGCCTATTCTCATGGCTTCCAAGGAAAAAGCGATTAAGAAATTGCATTGGCAACCTCGATATTCTGACATCGAAACCATAATTAAATCGGCTTGGAATTGGCACCTTTATCAAGTCGGTCAAAGTTATAAGTAAGAGAAAGAAGAAACCGGTTTTTTAAAAGAAAACTAAAATTAATTTGAGGAAAAAGCTTGGAAATTGACGTCCATCTCAAAAAAATGATATATAAATGGCTCACATTTAAGATGATGAAAATGAAAAAAATTTATTGGCTTTTCCTTTTATTTTTAGTTATTTCCTCTTGTTTCCATCAATCTAAGATCAAGCCTAATCTTTCTGAAAAATCATCGCCTGCTTCTCAGCCGACCGAAACAAAAACAGACTCTCAAAAGGCCAGCCGCCCGTCAGAGTCGTCGCCTCCTTTACTGACTAAAGAAATTATTGCCGAAGAGCTCAAGCAACAACTAGAAGATGAACGAGAGCGGCAAGCTGACAAGCCTCAGGCCAGTTTAAATAATGAAGAAGTTTCTTCTCGTCTTGAGGATATCCTCAATCTTTGCCAGGAGGCTGAAACTAGTTGGCAGAAAGGCGAATTGGATGAGGCTATGTCCCTCCTTGACAAAGCTTATGGGCTTCTCCTTAAAGTCCATATTTCAACTGATTCACCTTTAATTCAGGAAAAAAATAATTTACGCTTGCTCATTGCTCAAAAAATTCAACAGATTTATGCTTCCCGTCTAATTATCGTCGGTGATAATCATCGAACTATTCCTCTGGAAGAAAATGAGGAGGTTCTGGCTGAAATCAGATCATTCCAAACTAAAGAAAGGCAAGCTTTTGAGGAAGCCTATAAGCGTTCAGGTTTTTACCGAGAGATCATCCTTGAAGAAATTCGGAAAGCCGGTTTGCCTGAAGAAATTGTCTGGCTCCCCTTAATCGAAAGTTTCTATAAAGTTAAAGCTCTTTCTCGGGCTCAGGCCCTTGGTCTCTGGCAGTTTATTGCTTCGACCGGTTATCGTTTTGGTCTCAAAAGAGATCGATGGGTCGATGAAAGGATGGACCCAATAAAATCAACCAAAGCGGCCATCCGTTATCTCTCTGAGCTCCACGATTTGTTTGGAGACTGGACAACTGCCCTGGCCGCATATAATTGCGGAGAGATAAAAGTCCAGAATGTAATTCGAACCCAGCGAATAAATTATCTCGATAATTTCTGGGACCTTTATCGCCGGCTACCTCAGGAGACCGCTCGTTTTGTTCCTCGTTTTATCGCGGCTGTTTTAATTATTAAAAATCCAGAAAAGTATGGTTTTAATCTTCCAGAACCCTATCCTCCCTTGAAATGGGAGACAGTTACCATCAACCGGCCGGTTAAACTTTCGGCTCTAGCTAAAGCCCTGGACATTGACCCAGCTGAACTTTCCTTTCTTAACCCTGAACTAAGACAAGATGGAACGCCCAATTATCCTTATGAATTGAAAGTTCCTCTGGGTACTGCTAATAAAGTTCTGGCGGCCATTCAAAATTTACCTTCATGGATTCCCCCTGAGCCAGTTATTCATATCGTTAAACCTGGTGAGACCCTTTCTTCCATAGCTCGTCGGTATCGAACTTCGGTCGAAGCCTTGATTAGGCTGAATAACTTAAAGAACCCTCGACTTATTCATCCGGGGCAAAGAATAAAGATTACCGGCTGAAAGCAGATTCTTTAATTTTGGATAATTTGAGCTAAATTAAAATCAAAAAAATAAAATTATGTTATTTTCTTTTTTTCCTTTTTCTTTTTTTCTTTCTTTTTAAATTCTGTCCCTACAAGCTCGAGAAGAGCCAAAGGCGCACCGTCACCCTTACGGGGACCTAACTTGATGATTCGAGAATAACCACCGGGTCTTTCAGCAAATCTTGGGCCCAACTCATTAAAAAGTTTCGTTACGACCTCTTCTTTCCGAAGGAAAGCAAGAGCTCGACGGCGGGCATGCAGAGTATTTCGTTTGGCCAAGGTGATCATTTTTTCAGCCAATGGCCTAGCTTCTTTGGCCTTGGCTAAAGTTGTTTTAATCCTTTCTTTCTCTAAAAAAGAAGTTACTAAATTTCTTAGAAGAGCTAGACGGTGCTCTGTTGGTCGGCGTAACTTCCTTCCTTTAACCAAGTGCCTCATAGTTCAATCTCCTTCCTCTTTTTTTCCTCTTGAATTTCAGCTTGAATCCGTTCAAGGAGCTTAGGATGAAGATCAAGATTTAAGCCAAGTCCAAGATTAGCTAGTGTTTCCTTAATTTCAGCTAATGACTTTCGACCAAAATTTTTAGTTCTCAGAAGCTCTTCCTCGGTTTTTTGAACTAATTGAAATACCCTCTCCACCCCAGCTGCGCGCAAACAATTGCTAGAGCGAACTGAAAGTTCCAAATGGTCGATAGGCTTTACTAAAATGTCAAGTTGATTGAGATAAGGAATTTCTTTCTTGATAACCACAGTCTCCTTTTCCACAGGTTCATCTACAATATTCATAAAAATAGCTAAATGATCCCGAAGAATTTTGGCGGCCTGAGAAAGAGCATCCTGAGGCCGGATGGCTCCAGTTGTCCAGATTTCAAGAGTTAAACTTTCATAATCAATTCTTTTGCCCACTCGGGCTGGCTCAACTCGATAATTAACTTTTTTTATAGGCGAATGGGAAGAATCGAGAGGAATATAATCAATGGGTAGAGTTTCATCATAATTCTGGTCAGCTGTCACATAGCCTCGATTATTTTTAACAATCATCTCAATATTCAGCTTGCCATCTTCATCGAGAGAGGCAATATGAATATTCTTATCAAGAACTTCAATGTCACTATCGTGTTGGAGATCAGAAGATTTAGCTTCACCTGGGCCCTTAATTTTCAGGGTCATCGTTTTTGGTTGATTCCCTTTAAGTTTTAAGGGAATACTTTTTAAATTTAGAATAATATCAGTAACGTCTTCAACTACACCAGGAACCGTTGAAAATTCATGGAGCACCCCATCTATTCTGACCGCAGTTATGGCAGCCCCAACAATAGAAGACAGAAGAACTCGCCGAAGAGCATTGCCAACAGTAATGCCATAGCCTCGCTCAAAGGGTTGAGCAAAAAATCGACCATAAGTATCAGAAAGAGTTTCGTAATCAACCTCAATAAACCTTGGTCGCTGAAAACCAAATTCCATGACTATGCCTCCTCTAAAAAGCCTCAGCCTAATTTATTTGGAATAAAGCTCGACAATGAGATGTTCCTCAACAGGTAGAGTTATATCTTGTCTTGTTGGTAACGACAGAATCCTCGCCTTCATGGCTTCCCAATCTACTTCCAGCCAACTGGGTAAAGTTCTGTTTCTATTTTCGACGACTATTTGTCTTATATTCTCATTCTGAGCTGACCTCGGTTTAAATTCAATTGTATCCCCAACTTCAACTAAATAAGAAGGAATGTTGACTTTCGCCCCATTTACTAGAAAATGGCCATGAGCGACAAGCTGGCGGGCGTGAGATCGGGAAAGGGCAAAGCCGGCCAAAAAAACAACATTATCCAATCTTCTTTCAAGCATAATTAAAAGGTTTTCTCCGGTTATGCCCTTCATTCTCTCAGCGCGACGGAAAAAAAGGCGAAATTGCTTCTCGCTCATTCCATAATATCTCTTGAGCTTCTGCTTTTCTCTAAGCTGTAAACCATAACCTAAAACTCTTCGTCTCAATCGACCATGCTGTCCAGGTGGAAAAGGACGTCGTTCAACTGGGCATTTGTCGCTTAAACATTTGGCTCCCTTAAGAAAAAGCTTAACTCTTTCTGTACGACAGAGTCGACAGGTTGGCTCACCATGTCTTGCCATTTTTTCACTCCATAATCATTTTTACACTCGGCGCCGCCTTGGAACCCGACATCCATTATGAGGAATCGGGGTGACGTCTCGGATAGATTTTATTTCAAGGCCAGCCGCCTGAAGGGCTCGGATAGCTGATTCCCGACCAGCGCCTGGACCTTTTATTCTGACATCCACATATTTGACGCCTAATTCCCGGGCTTTGGCAGCAGCTTCCTTAGCCGCTAATTGAGCCGCAAAGGGCGTGCCTTTCCGCGCTCCTTTAAAGCCACAGGTCCCAGAGCTAGCCCAGCACAATGTATTGCCATCATGGTCAGTAATAGTCACAATAGTATTATTAAAAGTCGATTGAATATGGGCGACAGCAAAACCGACTTCTTTCTTAAGCTTTTTTCTTTTTGTCTTAGTTCTGGGTTGAGCCATTTTTTACTCCTGATCTTTTTCTTAACGAATTAACTCTTTGTTTTTATTTTTTTAATCATCGCCCCACGAGGGCCTTTACGGGTTCGAGCATTAGATCTCGTTCTTTGTCCTCTTACCGGCAGATTTCGTTTATGCCTCAAACCGCGATAACAACCAATATCGATCAGCCTCTTAATATTCATGGCCACTTCTTTTCTTAAATCACCCTCAACCTTTTCCCTAGTTTCAATTATTTGGCGAATCCGGTTAATTTCTTCCTCACTGAGATCTTTAACTTTTTTATTCTTATCGACTCGAGCTTCTTCTAAAATCTTATTGGCCTTAGAGCGGCCAATTCCATAAATATAAGTCAGCCCGATTTCAACACGCTTATTTGGAGGTAAAGTTACACCCGCTATTCTTGCCATTTTGACCTCACTTTATCCTTGTCTTTGTTTATGTCTTGGGTTTGAGCAAATAACCCGTAAAGTACCCTTTCGTCGAATTATTTTGCAGTTTCGACAGATCCTTTTAACCGAAGCTCTTACTTTCATAGCCAAATCCTCATTTATTTAAAACGATAAGTTATCCTCCCTTTGGTTAAATCATACCGAGATAATTCAACTAAAACTTTATCTCCAGGCAAAATGCGTATGAAATGTTTCCTCATTCTTCCAGACACGTGAGCTAAAATCCGATGTTTGTTTGGTAACTCCACTCTAAACATGGCATTCGGCAAAGCCTCGACTACCACGCCTTCTACCTCGATAACATCATCTTTAGGCACGCCGAACCTCCATCCTCAGTTCTTCTGATTCTTGCTTTTCAGGGACTAAAGTTAAAATTTCAACTCCCTTATCAGTGGCCACAACTGTATGTTCAAAATGAGCTGCTAAGCTTCGGTCACGAGTGACTGCAGTCCAACCATCATTGAGAATTTCTTCTCGCCAATCACCAGCCGAAATCATAGGTTCAATGGCCAGGGTAAGACCAGGCTTAATCAAAGTGCCTCTTCCGGGAGGCCCAAAATTGGGAACTTGGGGCTCTTCATGAAGAGCTTGACCAATGCCATGACCTACAAAAGCTCGGATGACAGAAAAACCCTGAGATTCAACGAAAGTCTGGATCGCATGCGAAATATCCGATATTCGATTGCCTACTCTAACCTTTTCTAAGCCATAATAAAGAGCTCTTTCCGCCGTTTCAATCAATCTTTGGGCAAGGCTTGAAATTTGGCCTACTGGATAGGTAACAGCTGCATCTCCATAGTAGCCATTATAATAAACCCCAAAGTCAAGGCTAATTATATCACCTTCCTTGAGCCGACGGGATGAGGGAATGCCATGGACAATCTCTTCATTTATAGAAGTACAAAGAGAAGCGGGAAAACCCCGATAGCCTTTAAAAGCCGGTTTGGCTCCAAAAGACTTTACTCTTGCCTCGGCATATTCATCGAGTTCCTTGGTCATGACTCCAGGCCTAATCAATTCTTTAAGTTCAGCCAGAATCAAAGCGGCTATTTGGCTACTCTTCCGGATTAAAGCAATTTCTTCTTGGGTTCGATAGATTATCATTTTTACTTACACTTTTTTCTTTATCTTTGATTCCAAGATAATTTCAATTCTTTTAAAAACTTCATCTACTGAGCCCTCACCGTTGATCTTATAAAAAACTCCTTTTCGGCAATAATGTTCCCGAATATCCTTAATTTCAGTCTCATAGATTCTAAGTCTTTCTCTGATTACCTCTGCGTTATCATCCTCGCGTTGGATTAGTTGACCACCACAGAAGTCGCAGAATTCAAATCTTTGAGGCGGTGAAGTTATTATATTATACACCGTTCCACAAGAAGAACAAATCCGACGATTCACTAATCTCTTAATGACCGTCTCCTCTGGAACATATATCTCAATAGCTATTTCTTCCTGGCAATTATCCATTTTTTCGAGAAGTTTGATTTGATTCAGATTTCGTGGGAAACCATCAAGAATATAACCTTGAAGACAATCACTTTGCTTTATTCTCTCAGCTACTAGCGAAGCAACAATTTCATCACTTACCAAATGGCCAGCTTTTATTTGAGCTTCAGCAGCTAAACCTAAAGGGGTTTTTAGTTTTACAGCCTCTCGAAGAATATCGCCCGTGGCAATCCGGGGAAGATTGAATTTCCTTTCAATCATTTCACCCTGTGTCCCCTTACCACTACCCGGAGGACCGAGGAGGATTATTCTCATCCTCGTCTTCCTTTTATTCTAGTGCGGCGCATAAAACCTTCGTAATGCCGCATGACTAGTTGAGCTTCAATTTGCTGCAAGGTATCCATAGCTACTCCGACCACAATTAAGATGGATGTCCCACCAAAATAAAAATCTATGTTCAAACCCTGGGTAAACCATCGAGGTAAATTTGCATCGAGAAAATTACCAATAAAGGGAATGGCTTGAACTTTAAAGCCAGTCATCAAAAATTCAGGCAGAATAGCAATTGCTGCCAAATAAAGAGCTCCAATAAGAGTAATTCTAGATAAAGTGGTATCAAGAAAATCAGCTGTATTTTTACCTGGCCTAATGCCAGGGATAAACCCGCCATATTTCCTTAAATTGTCAGCCACATCTTCTGGATTGAAAATAATTGAAACATAAAAGTAGGTAAAGAAAATAATGGAACCGATATAAAGTAAATTATAAAGGGGCATGCCCATGCTAAATTGGCGAGCCACATTTTGAAAAAAGGGAGTATGAATTAATTGGGCTAATGTTGCGGGCAAAGTTACCACTGAAGCAGCAAAAATGATAGGAATAACTCCTCCTGTATTAACCCGTAAAGGCAGATGAGTGCTTTGC
>JAOAFQ010000110.1 GCA_026416195.1 Candidatus Aminicenantota bacterium
CAAGTGCGTATATTGTTTCTGTAATAACTTGAGGAGATGTCCCGACTACAAAAACAAATATTTCCTTCCAATCGCCCATGTCATGTCCACATATTCAAACTTCGAGTATTAATTAAAAAATAATCTGTTAATAAATGTCAATAAAAATTATATGAATCTAACTAAAAGATAAGTTATAGTTTTTTGCTTTATACTTTCTGTGATTATTTTTTTACTATAATCTTGTTACAATAAAGCTAAGATAGCATTTATTAATCGATACCATTCAAAACTGTTCTGATTTTTATTTTCATCGCTTCTTCACCTGCTTCAGGTATATAATAGATCAACATAACCGGGCTGGCATAAAAGAAAACCGGAATCCGTCAATCGGTCACAAGCCTCAGCAAATTGTTTTATATAATCTTAGCTACTATGATAAAAGTAGGCCCAAATCGAGCTGTTTGATAAGCCAATATCTTCGCCACAGCATATTAGTAGCCGCTCGGGTACCATGAACAACCATGGCAATGGTCAAGCTTTATCATCTTCTTGGTGCTCGTCAAAATTCTACATGGGACGAAGTAAGGGCCTTACTTAAATTAATTATGGATCTCACTAACTATGTCCATCAAGATGCCAGATCTTTGACCGCAGCCAGCATCAGCTCCCATGGTCCGTTCCATTGGATAAATTTAATAACGCGAGTTAAAGCATAACTTGGCTTTAATAAGCATTCAAACTCTTCCTTCCCGCGGGCGTCAATCTCGCATTCCAGCCGAACTGTATATAGCGCCACTCGAACTAAAATGCACTCTTGCCATTAATTTCAGGTCGATTCCCACCGACCGGACTGAAGCCTGACCATTCATGATCAAGCCTAATTGACGTAATCTGGCATGACTAACCCCCTCGCCAGCCAGGGAAGCCGACGGGGCTATCCTCCCCAAGGAAACCTTACCCCAGATGCCTTTAAGAAACACTGGCATAGCTGCCACAAAATAGACTAAAAAAATATATTATAATTTTTACCAACTTTTTATCTTGAGACGGTCAGCGGTTCATGCCAACCAGCAGCAGAATGTTTAGCTTCTATCTACCTTTGTTTTATAGCCTATCTGCTAATAGTTGGCTTCCTCGTACCTTAAGATACACAAATCGTTTTCAATCAGTTATATAATTTTTTGTCTTTTTTCACATCTTCTAAAACCTAAAAAAGATTAGGCTTTTGATAATTCATATCATTTTTTTTTCTTAAAAACTCTATTTTTATTTTATCTTTTTTTATGCCCCAAATTCACTTCTCACTAGGTTGAGCCGCTCAATTGCAGTAACCACCTCTCTTAACATTTCGTGGATTCACTTTACCTCTATTGCATCCCAAGAAGTCAGCGCTTTCCTAAAATTCTCTGGTACCCAGCAGCTTCATTATTAATTTTTTCAATTTGATCAATATCAGAAACGGCAATAACTTTCTGGACTGTTGGATTTGATGTGGCCTTCTGTAGGTTTAACAGTAGACTATCTATTGCTCCTTTTTTATTTACTTCAAAAACATACGTTACGACACCCAAGTTGGCTATTCTAGCTTGCCATACCACATCAACTATTGCACATTTTCCAATTGTCTTCTCGGTCTCTGCCTCAAATCCAAGCCAGATGCCAATATCTCTTATGTAATCTCTTATTTCATTATGATCAAATTCGGTTTCTTTGATACCTTCGGCCTCCTTTTTACTTTTCCATACTTCATTATAAATAAAAATCTACAATTAATAGATCAATTTCTAGCACTTTAGCTCTTTCTAATTCAGAGGCTAAATATTTGCATAGCTCATTAAATTGCATATATTCAGAGCCTGTTATTTGATATTTATCGACCGGCGCAATCTTTTCAAGACCCAATATCTTTAGTGCGTTCCTTGCTTTATCATTCCAAATGCCATACTCCTTAGGATTGAAATAACATAGAATTTCAGTTAATGATGCCGGCCCTATTCCCTTTATGGACATACGGAAGCTATCATATCGCCTTTCAAACGGCTCTTGTCCATAAAGCAAATTAATAAAGGCCGTTCTTAATTTTTCAATACCGTTATCTTTCTATATTCTTTGGACTAAATAATCTTTATTTGTCCAGATTTCTGATGCCCATAGTTTCGAAATTAGCTCACCAAAGTCATATTCATTCATTGATGAAAAAAATTCTCTAGAAAAATACATTGCAAATAAGGCAATTCTTTCCTCCCTCTCTTTGAACATATCTCTATAATGGCCCTTAAAATATTGTCGCTTGAATTCTTCAATATGCTTTAAAATATTCTTCTTAGTTATGTCATCGATATTCATATTATTACCTCCATCCAAATTAATAAATTAGTATAATTTAAAAAATTAAACATTAAGAATAGGATTTAGATTTTCTTCTTTTTCCTTTCTTGATATAAGCTATATATTTGTTTAGCACATCCGTCAGCGTCTTTTAAAATTGTTCTTCCCCAATATACGAACACAACCCAACCCCGGCTCTGGAGGAAGTTTCTCTTTTTTGCATCTCTTTCTAGTGTTTCTCTATTAGCATGAATGGCATAACCATCGCAATAAACTGCAATCTTTACCTCTGGCCAGGCGAAATCAGGTACAGTTACTAATCTTCCTTGATCGTCCTTAATTTCATAATCTCTTTGCCCCTGAGGCAGGTCATCAAATTTGCTCAACGCAATTCTTAATGGCTCCTCTATTTCCCCCTTTTTATAAATCTTTATTGTCTCATCGGTTCCGTTAATCCTATGATTAATCATTTCCTTCAGCAATTCTAAACCATCGCCTATTTTACCCGGCTGGGCGCTAACTAATTCCTGTCTAGCAATTAGGAACAAAATATCTCTAACCAAATCTTTATTAAATAAAGAATGATATTTTTGATTTGCATATCTCTTTAAGCACAAATAGCAGGCTTGACTGCATTCATGCCCATACAATCTATTCATTGCTTCAATGGCTACTTCTGGCAATCTTTTTGCCATCTCATCAAGATATCCTGCTCCTCCCGGAATAGTCTCATAGAATATTATTTGATCAGTCATAACCCCTGGAGCTGACCTCCGCACGAATGAAGATATTTCTCCTGATTCTAGCTCTAGTACATTATGCGCTCCAACCTGAAGTGCTTCTGCTAGAGTAACCAGAGTCGGTGAAAATACAAACCTACCGATTCTTTTATCATCTCCTCTCGACGGAATGTTTAGAATCAAAACATCAGTCTCAAACTTATAAGCTAAGACTAAAGGAATAACGTCACCGGTACATAGGCGCCTATGATATTCATGCCACCTCTGAATATTTTTTTTGTGCTTATCTTCATAAGGATTATATGGAAGATGCCTTCCACATTCAGGACAGAGCCAAAACTTGCTACCTACTCCCGATTTAGAATCGACTTTACCCCAATTGGTAATCAAAATCTCTGCTAGTTTTAGATGCTCGACAGGAGTAAGTTTATAAGGATACAAGAAACATTTCTCTGCTTTACCAGATATGAGCGTTTCTCGAACATCTTGCCTTTCTTTTTGCCTGACTTCCTCATCTGAGCTTATCTTTAAATTTTCTTCTGCTTCGAACGAATCAACAAATACTACATCTGTTGCAGATGGTAGACCTACTTGGCACCGCGGGCAATTATTCCGGCCTGCAGTTACTACTTCATCGCAATTTTCACAAAAATGAAAAGCGTCCAATCTTCCACTGGATTGAGCATCTACTTTTTGATCTGGGCGAGTCCCACGCTTAGGTCCACCGGGGAAAAGAACGCGGATTGATTTTAATTTGTGTTTATTCGCATATACATAATTTCCTGGGGCAAATTCCTCGATAGCAATTGCTGATGGTCTGTATAATGTCGGGGTATCAATAACACCAGGATCTAAGCTAAAAGTATCGATGGGAAATTGATAACCAGGTAATATTCCCTTGGTCGATAAATAATTAAGTGTATAAGCCCTTTCAGGGTCTTGAGTCGATTCTTTATACGCTCTCTGCCTGGCTTGAGCTTTTTTATGTCTTGTTTCGGTGACCCTATTTGTGAAAATTCTTGATATTCCTGGTTCAATTGATTAATTCTTTCCCACCAGGCGCTAAAAGCATACTCCAATTCATTTGGTAAATCATCTACTACCTCTGCAGCCTTGGCCTCGCCATAATTTACTAAATAGCCACTGTTTCTATCATTTTCAAATAGTTTGGCGATTAGTCCAATTAGTTCTCCTCGGCGATTCTTAATCTCATCAAACAAATTATTTAACAAAGATTTATTCCAGCCCGAAGGGTTAGTAATATTATCTAATAGATCCCCTAACATGGCCGGTAATTGGGATCTTAAATTCTCTAAAATATAAGAATTTATGTGTCTTTTGATAACTTTTGGATTATCCAGTCTCAATCTGGGGGGGTCAAACCGCCCAGCCACGAACCAATCGGGCCTTTCGAAGGCATGCCGATCGTGAGAACCAGCAGCACAAAATGTGCTGGTAAACCCTATTCTTAATCTTCGACCTGCTCTGCCCACCCTCTGTGCATAATTGGCAGGAGCAGGTGGAGCATTTCTCAAAACGATGGTTAAAAGTGGCCCGATATCCACCCCCAGTTCAAGTGTAGGGGTACAAACTAAAATATTAAGCTTTCCTCCCTTGAATTCAGTTTCCCTTTTTGCCCGTTCCTCCCCAGAAATCTGAGCACTGTGTTCGGCTACCGTTAGACTTTGTGGCTTCCTTTTTAAATATGATTTAACATAATAATTTTCTCTATCGATACAATCTTGAACTAGTTGTCCTTGACATCTAGGTGTCGGGCAAACACTTAGATAATATGGCCTACCAGTTTTACAGGCAATACAACGATATCCATTCCGTGTGGAATATATTCGAAGCACCTTTGAGGATATTTGATAAGGTCTTAAAGAGGCCGTCCTTTCTTTTTTAGGTATTTGAAAATTCGGAACATGAACTATTATTTCATACTTCTCTAATAAAGGTACAATTGTTCTCAGGAAAATTTCTGATTTACCCCGGTCTCGTAATAGTTTATAAACAATTTTTTGGGTAGCCGTCATTTGCCCAGCTTCGATGTTTTCTTGGACAAATCCTATTAATCTTCCCGTTTTCCTAATATGATCTGGTCTATCCAGGGCAAAAGCTTTAGGGTGACGGTCTCTCTCTGGAAATTTAATATTATACGGATCTAAAGAGATGTCAAAATATTTTCCCTTTGTCGGATCTACATATTCCTGAAAGAAATCATAATTTACTGCTCTATTCTTTCTCATTACATCAAGTATTGCTCTTAATAAATTTAATCCCTCTACCTCATTAAGATTGAATTCTCCCAGCAACTTAAGAAATGCTTTATCAGAGCCCAACTCATCAAGAAAAGCATAATCAACACCCACCAGCCCGAGATTTTCGAGTGAGACACGCTGCCTTGAATAACGGGTAAACTCATTGGCAGTTTCGTATTTCAAAGCAAAGAGCCACCTCTTAATTTCAGGAGTTGTAAGTCTTTTTGGTATTATTCCAATTTCTTTATATATATCTAATAATTTTTGTGGAACGTCATCTAGGTATATATAATCCGAATTATTGACCACCTCTTGCGCAATAACATGCCGCAGGATAAAACTTCTGTGTTTATCCTCAAGATATCCGGCCTGATGAGCGGCATCCTGTCGATTATCAGAAAAAATCAATAATTTCCTGTCTTCCCCCGTTAGCTTATCAAGATGGTGAGTAGCCAATATGCCAACTGTTGATGCTGTACCGGTTCTTAATGGAGTTACAATATCTCCCCTTGTGTACAAATCTCCACACGCTGGACAGGTATTCAATTTGCCCATATGCATATACATAGGAATCGTGGCTTTATTGCACTCTGGGCACAACACTCCTTCCTCCAGGACTCTTCCACATCCTGAACAAAATCCAACTTTTTCCATGTCAACTTCTCTTTTGGGTCTTGTCAGGTCAGTACCAACAGCATTATCAGAATGGAAATTTTCATCTTCCGTATTATTTTCTCCTCCTTCTTCTTCAGGTTTATCAGAGAGTGCTCTTATTTCATGAGTCATAAAAGCAGTATTTTCATCACTAAAAAAGTCAAACGTTCCAGCAGGCAGATTATCATTTTCTAATTCAAACCGAACCTTGATAAAATCCTGGCCGCAGGTTCTGCAAAGAGCTGCTGGTCTGGCTACGGAGCCACATTTGCCGCAGATAGTTCCCCCGTGCGGCACCAATGACCGGCAATCAGGATTTGTGCATAATGAGACATCATATATACCGTGGAAAAAGGTATGAAGTTTAGGTCTTAAACGTGGCGGATTTTCGTCATTACCAATGCTTCCGACTAAAAGATAAGACTCTATTTCAAGTTGAATTCTGTCAAGGCTAACTTCTTTTCTTTCTTCTACCTTTTCTTTAATATATTGGGCAGCTTCAGGGAAAGGATGGGGCTCAGCAAAATATGACTCTAATAACCTTACTATTTTATTTCCTTCAAGAAGACTTCCAACTCTTATCCCTATCGGCCCCTCTATCTGGCATTTCTTACCCGTAAGCTTTTCAGCTAAAGAGATTACTTCTTGATCATTTTGTATATCTAGGTCATATATATCATTTTCTTCTAATGCCGGAGGGGCCGGAACCCAACTAGGTTTATTATCTTCATATGGCGTATATACCTCTCTAATTATGTTTTCTGAACAAACCTCTTCTCCAAAAAGTATAGATGCAAATGTTGACAGGTCATTTATACTATCTTCTGAAGAAGTTACTGTAGCCGAGGTTGCTATGGCTATCAGCTCTCCCGGTTTTAGCTTTGAATGAGCTTTTAATCTTCTAATTAGACACGCTATCTCTGTGGCCAAGGCGCCTCGATAACTATGCAACTCATCAATAACCAAGTATTTAAGGCTGGGTCCAAACAACTTTCTGTCAGCTTCCCTAATAAGCAAAAATTCAAGCTGCTTATAGTTTGTTAGGATAATGTCGGGCGGATTCTGGCGAATTGCCTCTCTCGTAGTTCTTTCATATTCGGCCGGTGGCTCTTTTAAATTAAGGGCGGCGCTGTCACTATCTCCAGTATAAAGCCCGAAAGACACATTAACTCCCGTACCCCTAAGTAACCTCCTGAATCTTTCTAACTGATCATTAGCTAAAGCGTTCATTGGATAAATTAAGACAGCCTGAAGGCCACCGATACCCTGTTTTTTTCTTCTTAATATCCCATCTATGATGGGAAGCAGAAATGCTTCTGTTTTTCCAGATCCGGTCCCGGTTGTAAGAATAGTGCCTTTGCCATCCTTAATTTTTCTCAGGGCCTCTTCCTGATGGTAAAATAACTGTCCGCCACCAAACGGCCAATTAGCTCTGAGCACTTCTGGTAAGATTTCACCCATCTGCTCCAGTTCATTTAAAGTATGACCCAGCCTATAATCTCGGGCTAAAGTCACATAGGGGCCTTTTATTATCACCTCGGCTTTCGACAGGTGGTCTTCAAATTGCTTCCGTAAATGGTCATCAAGAAACCTATATGAGGTTTTAAGAAAGCTTTTATATTCATCAATTAAATGATGAACCGCTTGAAGCATATTTATGTTCATCTTGACGCCCCCGAGTAATTATGTCTTATCATATCTTAATAATTCAATTATTTATTTTATGCTCTATATTAATCCATCCTAATTATCTTTTCCTCTCCTCTCTATCTTTTATTCTGCCGATTAGTCATCATATAAAGTTTCTTTCAATGTTCCCTTCTTAACCTTATCTTAATTCTTGAAGGTATCAATCTCTTTTCCTAATTCTTTAAAACAATTATAAACTTAATCCAACCATTTGTTACTGCCCCTAGCATGGAGCGTAGCGGTCACAAGATTTAAGAGCTTATCTTTTACACCTCTTAATATGGGAATTTCTGACACGGCCTCTATTGCCAATGAAGGTGGAAGCCCTCGCTCATATATTTTCGCCTTTTGCTTCATATTTTTCTCTTTAGCCTTATTTTATTTATTTTTTTTATAACTATCTTTTAATTCATCTGCTACAGAAATATCAAAGGCAATATGAGACTGATATTCCGATTTTTCTGGTTTTGTGATTGTTTCTTCTTTCCATTCTTTTATTTTCTTCTTCATAAACTGACAAAACTCCGGCCGCTTACGCTGAAAGACGGGAAAAGTGGATAAGATATATTCAAAATCATCGGCGTTCAGACCATATGCTTCAGCCACTGCCTTATTTAGTCTCCACATTTTTTCATATTTATTTAAATTTATATAAATGCTAATAAGCCTATCATCATATACTGAAACTGTTTCTATAATTGGAATTTTATCAATTAAATATCTGGGAATAATTGCCAATCTTAAAAGGTGTGTAGGCCCTATACTCAAGCTAATTCTTAATCTAATAGGAAAATCTACCACGAGTGTATTCAATATTGAGCTAAGCACATTTGGATCGATGTCCCTTAAATTGATTCCCCAGCATAAGTGTCCAAAGCAGGATTTTTCGGGCAGGACAGCTGAGATTAAAGTCCTTTCGTTGGTATTACTGGCAATAGCTCTAAA
>JAOAFQ010000111.1 GCA_026416195.1 Candidatus Aminicenantota bacterium
GCTTTTTGCCTTCTACGGCCAGATGGGATAATGGGCATGGTAGCTACTAACACAATAGGGCAGGGAGATACAAGAGAATCGGGCCTGGCTAAAATTATCAGAAATGGTGGTGAGATAATCTTCGCCCATAGATTTATAAAATGGCCGGGAGCAGCAAATGTAGAAGTCAACCTTGTTACGATTTCAAAAGGGAAATGGAAGCGAGGATATATACTAGACGGTAAAGAGGTATGGTACATTTCATCCAGGTTGGATGATAATCCCGAGGCCACACCGAAAGCTTTGGAGCAAAATGAAAATAGGGCTTTCGAGGGAGATGTCATTCGGGGTACAGGCTTTCTATTAGAGCCAGCAGAAGCAAGGTTATTAATAGAAAAGAACGCTAAAAATACCGATTGTATTTTTCCTTATTTAAATGGTCAGGACCTAAATAATCATCCAGAACAAAAGCCCAGTCGATACATTATCTGTTTTCATGACTGGAGCTTGGAGATAGCAAGTAAATATCCGGATTTAATCAGAATCGTTGAAGAAAGAGTCAAGCCTGAAAGGGAACAATTAAAAGGCCCGGGAGATAAGAAAAATCAGGAATATTGGTGGCAGTTCGGTGCATACAGGGCGGGGTTGAGAGCTGCTATAGCCTCATTGCAAAGAGTATTGATAAGAAGCAGGGTTAGCGAATTGCATTCTCTTGTATTTGTACCCAAGGGCTACGTCTATGGAGATGCGACAGTCGTTTTCGCCTTTGATGATTATTATCATTTTGCACTTCTTCAATCTAATGTCCATGAAGTGTGGGTTTGGTACAATGCGTCGAGTCTGGAATCAAGAAATCGTTATACTCCCACAGATTGCTTCGATACTTTTCCATTCCCACATAATCCGCCAGATGAACGACAGAAGGCAGCCGAGTTAAAAGGTGTCCAATATCATGAGTATCGTCGGCAAATTATGCTAACAAGACAAATTGGACTTACAAAAACCTATAATCTTTTCCATAACCCAGATTGTTTGGACAAAGATATTGTCGAATTGCGAAAATTACATATAGAAATGGATAAATCAGTTATGGCCTGTTATGGCTGGGAAGACCTAATTGTTGATCATGATTTTTATAAAAACGAGAGAGGGCAGATAAGATTCACTGTTTCTTCGCAATTAAAGAAGGAACTAATTCGTCGTTTGATTGAGTTAAACATAAAACTATCCGAGAAATGAACCAAATTGAAGGTTATGATTGTTTAGTAATAAAAATATATTATAATTTTTGGCTATCTTATTCAGAATATGAGTCGGCTTATTCGTTAGAAATCGCTCAGCCTTAAAGGATAATTAAGATAGAGAGCCAATTATTTCCTCTGCTAAGCGAGTATGATCCGGCGGCCGCAGAAGAAGGAAGTCTTGATCCTTTGGGCCTTTATCCTATCGCAGATGCGTTAGCGGAACAGCTTGTACCTGCTGTGCGAGAAAGGCAAAAACATCCACGTTTCCTCACTGCCATATCTTTTCACGGTTTCGTGCTGGTAGCTATCGGGCTGTAGGGCAGAGATAGGCTTATCAGTTGGCTCGGAAAAGGTCTAATTTTAGCGTGCGGTAGCTAAAAGTTTTTTTATTCGATTTTCGGGAACTTGAGACGGGCTGGCAAATTCTGGTCTTATTGTGCACTAGTCTGATTTTATTGTCCGTGTCCAATTATGTGAAAAGCACATAAAAGGCGCAGAAGATAAATTTCAGACCAGGGTGAAGATATTCTGATTAAGAAATATATTTCTTGATCAGTTTCGAAAATCATAGTAAATACGCATGATCATAAAAATTATAAATCGCAGGACTCATTTACTTATCTAAGAGTTAGAGTGTTTTAATTTTTCTTGACATTTATTAACAGATTATTTTTTAATTAATACTCGAAGTTTGAATATGTGGACATGACATGGGCGATTGGAAGGAAATATTTGTTTTTGTAGTCGGGACATCTCCTCAAGTTATTACAGAAACAATATACGCACTTG
>JAOAFQ010000150.1 GCA_026416195.1 Candidatus Aminicenantota bacterium
TAGTCGAAAAAGCTTATAGCCAGAAGTTTAGATTTGATTCGAGTGGCAATAATTATGGATTTGAACTCCGCAGGTATCCTGGGGGCGAAAATGGTTCTTTTAGCTTGGGGCTAGCCGTGGAAAAAACTACGATGAAAGTAGGCCTCCCCGAGCTTTCTGCCAATCTTGAGCTTGAAGAAACAGTGAGGCACAAGAGAGCTAATTTTACAGGAGGGGCCTCCGGCGAATTTATGATTAAGCCCCTTTCCTTTCATCTCAGCTTTCGCTGGGATATGTTTCCCTCGAGTCCGGTTCATCCCTTCATTACTTTTGGTGTCGGCGCGAGCGGTGCGAGTGCCCTTGAACAAAGTACTTTAACTTATAGTTACGAAGGAAAACTCAAAATTGAAGGTCAACCAGAAGAGGGCTATTCAGGCGGTGATACCAAAACCCTCAAACAACTAAAGGATGAGCGCGAGGCTGAAGGCGAAGATTTTCCTTTGCCTGGATTCTTTCCTTTCCTCCAGCTTGATTTAGGCTTAAAGGCTAAGCTTGCTCGTAACTTTCATCTTCTTGTCTCACTTGGTGTTTGGGACGGCTTCCTTGTTCGGGGTGGTCTGTCCCTGCGCCTTTGAGCCTTCATATCAAGACTATTAGACAGCCGACAAAACGAACTAATTAAATTTCATTTTATGTCTAGTTTATTTATTTTTAAATTCTTTTTGGTTCCTAAAGAATGGATGGAAACAATCGGCTAAAAAAGAAGCTGAACTTAAGCCCTCATAATTAAGGAGACAGCTGAGGTCATGAAGACAGGGAGTTTCAACATATTCCACGGGAATTGCAAGTTCATTCAAATAACTCAGGAAGTTCCGATTCCAAGTGACCAAAGCCCCCACCACCATCCTTACTCTTGTCCTTGATTTTAATTTAATCTTATTTTTCTCTGCCTGAAACCAGGGAGAAAACTCATTAAAATAGGCTTCATTGTTGGCAAAAATGGTCGAAGCGATTAAGGCTTGGGCAATGGCCAAAATTTCCCAGTTAAGCATGGCTCCATCATAGATAATGGCCGCATTGAATAAATCTGGAAATTTAGTCAAGAATTTGGCCGCCCCAAAGCCACCCATCGAAAAGCCCTGAATTGCTCTAAATTTCGGCGAGCTAAGAGTCCTGAAATTGCTGTCGACATAGGGAATTAGTTCATAAATTATATTAGTTTCAGCTGGCTTATTCCCATCGAAGCTATCACCCCAGAAAGAATCCCGGTAGCCGTCAGGGAAAACAATGATAACTGGCCCGATAACCCCTTGTTCCTTCGCCTTTTCAAAGCTAGCCGGTACAATCCGCGTGTGATTGCCCTCATGGCTTCCACCGAGGCCGTGAAGATGATAGATTACCGGATATTTTTCATCTGTCGAATAATAGTTTTCGGGTAAGTAAATGGAAAACTCAATTTTCTTGCCCGTTACCGGCCCCATAAAACTTCTTTTCTCGACGATCCCCTTTAAAGTCTGGGGAAGAAGTGGTCGAACTGCCAGCAGAAAAAACCAAATTAAGACTGCTTTTTTCAGGTACTTCCTCATTTTTCCAACCTTTTCCAGGCTTTATCTTATAATTCTTTTTAAGATTAGCTCAAATCGGCTTATTTTTTCCTTTGGTATTCTCAATTCCCACCTTATTTAAGACAACCCCAACCTCGATTTCTTTGCTTCTTCTTGATAATAAAGGCTGAATAGATTCTGGGTTCTCACATGATAGTTTTAGACTAGGCTAATTAATCTGGATAAAAATAAAAAAAGCGATTCCTGGTCGGCAAAACTAAGACAATCAAAATTTAATCATAATTATAGGGCAAATAAGAAAATCTAACCCAGGTATATTCTTGCTGAGTCGATCATACCCTGCGAAGAATTTACAGAGCATAAAAATGTCTTGGTAATCAAAGTTAGGTGAAACCTTTTGTGAAGCCTTTTTAAGAAAATTTCCTCCGGCTATTCTTGAAAATTGTATCCCTTTTCCCTGAAAAGCTGCCAACAAATATCAACAACCTGAGGATCATAAAGGATACCTTTTTTCTGCCATATCTCATCCAGAGCCTTATCTACTCCCAGGGCTGGACGATAAGGACGATGGTAAGCCATCGCTTCAATGACATCAGCTACTGCCAGGATTCTGGCCTCAATCATTATCTCTTCACCCTTTAGCCCTTGAGGATAGCCTGAACCATCAAGCTTTTCATGATGCTGATGAATGATCTCCGCCACTGGCCAAGGAAATTCTATGTCCTTCAGGATTTCATAGCCTACTCGGGGATGAGTCTTGATTGGGTCCCATTCCAAATTATGCAGCTGCCCAGGCTTGCTCAGAATTTCAGCCGGAATACATATTTTTCCAATATCATGAATTGACCCAGCCATTCGAATGGCATCTATCTGACCCTTTGAGAGGCCCATCTCTGTGGTCATAGCCGTTGATAAATCGGCCACTCTCCGCTGATGCCCGGCAGTATAGGGGTCTTTAACTTCAACAAGAGAGGACATGGCTTTAACAATGCCCCTAAAAGCAGCTCTTAACTTAGCGCAACTTTCTTTAATTTCATCTTCGGTTTTTTTACGATCATTAATATCGCGGGAGATCGCCAGAATAGAATTTGCCTCCCCTTTTTTGTCTAAGATGGGAACAATCCAGGTATTTAACCACATTTTCTTTTGAGCGAAATCAATTGGCCCGTCCACGCAAGCGGCCTCTTTTCTATCAAGGACACTTTGCATAAAATTTTCCATCATCTTTGCCACTTCTTTAGGAAAAATATCCCTAAGTCTTTTACTTATTAGCTCTTCAGATGAAACTTCAAATTGCTTGGCAGCATTAGCATTAACGTACTCAATTTCCCAGCGACGATTAATTACGCTGATCATATCTGGAGAAGCTTCAGCCAGAGTTCGATAGCGTTCTTCGCTTTCTCGCAGGGAATCTTCAATCTCCCGCCGCCGTTTTATTTCTGCTTCCAATTGCTCTATATATTTGATTCGCTCCCAGGCGGCTGAAACGTTATGAGCAAAGGCTTTAATTGCGGGAATGTCTTCGGTCCGCAATTCATTGGATTGAACTGAAATAACAGCTTCTACTTGGCCATCAACTAAAATGGGCGCCGCTATAGCTTTGGGCACATTGAGCAATTTAATTATTTGTTGGGCTATCCCTTTGGGCACTCCTCGAAGCCAGCTCAGAACTTCATTAAGGATATCTGTAATGAGGACGGTTTCATGCTCATAAATTACTTCTTTAAAGGCCTTGGTTTGCTCGGCCTTGACTGAAAAATTTTCATGGCTGAAACCAACGAGTTTCTCCACCGCCTTTAAGGCCTGACTATCAAAACCCAAAAATCGAGTATAGAGTCGGCCACTTGCTTTATCATAAGGTAAGAGCAAGCAGAAAAAGCCAAGTCCTTTGAAAAACAGATCTTATATTTGCAAATATTTCTGCTATTTTTTTGCAACCCGCGAGAGCAGTTTGAGCTTGATTTAAAGCGGTCAGTAATCTTTCGGTTCTTTTCTTTTCAGTTATATCTTGAGAGGCCCCATATATTCTTGTCACCCGGCCTTTGACCTCATTCCAAACGGGAATGGCATAATCGTGCAGCCAGCGTACCTCACCATCACGAGTTACAAATCTAAATTCGCAGATATCGGTTTGGCCGATCGATACCTTGCGGGCATGTTCAATCGCTCGAGACAAATCGTCAGGAAAGACCATGCTCTTCCATCCGCCTCTCTCGTCAATTTCTTGCCTCGTAAAGCCAAAGACGCGAATTAAAGAATCAGTTATCCATTCCCCATGAAGTTCTCCATTCTCATCGACGCGAAAGGCATAGGCATAATCGGAGATGGTTTCAGAAATATATCGATAGCGCTCCTCGCTCTGCCGCAAAGCCTGCTGATAGGCTCGACCGAGCCCTTTACAAAGATTTTTTCTTTTAAAGATAAAGGCTTAATGGGCTTAACAAGATAAGCATTAGCTCCTAAATTATAAGCTCTAATTATATCTGACATTTCTTTATAAATTTTAATTAATTCCAAATTAGTTAATAATTTTTTGTTGGAGGCCAAAATGAAAGAGAACTTTAAGGACCTAATTGTCACTGTCGATAGAATTGAGGGAGTCTGCCCCGTCTTTAAGATCGGCCAGAGTTTCCTTCTTAAGAAAGG